>JACZXA010000223.1 GCA_022571865.1 Pseudomonadota bacterium | reverse complement strand
TTCATTTAGACGTCCGAAATTGCCAGCTTCGGAGCGCTATTCTACCACTTCCTGGCAATATCTACTCGACTTTATTCGTCTTTTCTTCAATACATTCAATAACTTGTGAATAATTCAGGGCCGACTACATAGGGGCCGATCGTATCGGCTTGCCACGACAAGGCTCGAGCCTACCGTATCGGCATTCGCTTCATCGCATCACCGCGTGGTGTTCCGCCCATCTGAGTGTGGATGGATCAACGGCGAACCCGTCAGGTTTACAACGTCGCAAGTAATCCGGCAGTGACAAATGCCTTTCGAAACGGTTCCCGAACCTCGGGTTGGTTGTCCCAATTCACGAGGAAGCGTTGAATGTCTCTGCCAAGCCCGGCACTCCCCTCTCCCATACCGTCAAGATCGATCAAGAAGACGCCCGTGCTTTCACCCGAGCCACAAACCAGGAAATTCGTTGCCTTCATGTCCCCGTGAGTGAGTTCGGCCGCCTGCAATGCACGAAAAAGTTCTATGACTTCAGCGACAACCGTCTCAGATAGACCTTTCCCGGTAACTTCGGTGAGGAGGTTGCTGTCACCCAGATCCTGCATGACCAGATAGGCAACTCCCCGCACGGGGCCGAGCCGTCGCTCCACCAGCATTACGGGCCTAGCGGAAGGTATGCGTAGGAACGCAAGCCTATGGCCATTACACCAGGCGAGCCTGAACCGCGAGGTGGGTTTCAGGGCGCGGCGAATCCCATGCCACACACTCTTCACGTTGTAACGTTTGATGACATAGATATTCGAACCGATCGTGCCCCGAACCACAGTTGCAGTGTTCCCCGACTTCAAAACATCCGCCGTTGCAAACACGATTTCCGGATCCTCGGCGAAAGCCTCCATGGCCTCTCCCCATTGATCGCGCGCACAAATAACGTAAACGCCCGATTGCCGCTCACAATGGAATTCCGTGCAGGACCGCTGCGTTTTCGCAAGATAACGACGCGTCCGGAGACTCCGTTGCTTATGCGTCAGAGTCTTCAACCGGTGGGCGGATGGAAGCGCCCAACCACGGGCCGCCGAGTACGATGCGAGTGGTTCCTGCAATCGCGCATCCCGCGTTGGCGGTAATTGCGCCAACAGGCGCGCAAAGTTTGCGAGAGACGCACGCACGCTCAGCCGTCGGCCTCCACGTACGCGCCGAATCCCGTCTCCGTCGATGGCGTACACCGTTCCGGTCGAATCCTTCACGAAGTTGTTCAGGTGCAAATCACGGTGCCAAACGCCCGATTCGTGCAGCTTGCCAAGCATCGCTGCAATCTCATCTATTGCCGCATCATCACTTTCCGCAATCGGAAGGGCTGCTTCCAGATACTCGAACAGCAGCCCCTGGCCATCCCCCGAGGGGTCTACCGGCGCGCCGATGAGTGCTGGTGTGGATATTCCAGCGCGGGATAGAGCCAACACCCCGAGCTGTTCCCGGCTACGGTACTTAGTCGCGCTCGACCCCATGAAGAGCTTCAAAACTCGTGGCTTGCCAGCCTCGGTACAACGCACCACGAGTCGACGGCCGGGCAGCAGCCGTAACACTTCAAGACAGCGCAATTCGACCAGTGCGCCGTCTTCATCTTCCAGGTGTAGAAGAAACGGGACGGCAAGTTCTCGTCCCAGAGTGATCAGTTCTGCCACCGAACGCCCGGGCAAAATCTCAGGAATGTATTTGGGCGTCACCGACGAAAACGCCCTTTGACTAACCCTTTACGTTCGCCTTTCTGGTAGAGCGCCAGCGCTCGTTGGTATACGTTACGCCAGAAATCACCTTCCTCAGCAAACACCTCTTGTAGTGGCCGCGCGCGGTAAATCCGGATGAAACGAAACCACGCACGGGAATCCAACCCCAAATCCAAGGTGGAAAAGAGCAACGCCGCCAAGTCTCGCAACAACCAGCGCTGTGGAATTTCCCCATGAATCTGTGCTCGATGTAGATCGATGACGGCGAGACGCACCTCGCCGCGAGCATAGGCCGTGATCTCAGCAAGCAGGTGACAAATATAGAAATCCCTGTGAATGACTCCGGATCGATGCATCGCTTTTGCAAAAACGGCGACAGCCTCGATCAGGCGCCTTTTCTCACGCGGTGACGGTGGTGAAAGTTCCCAGCGTTCGGTAATGTCCTCGAGGCTTTCATATCCCTCCAGCGCATCACATATCACGAACGAAAAGCGACTCGCGGGATTCGCACCCACCTGACCGAATGCAGCAACCCTGGGCGCACTGACCCCTTGAGCTTCCAGGTGCCGACAGGTCCTGAATTCGTTGCGAGCCCCCGTGACGGGTAATCGCGCCGTCATGAGATTCTTGAATATCTCCCTCCAACCGACACCAAAATGTAATTTGGCGAAGTACGCTCGCTCCCCGAGCATCACCCGCAAGGTACGACGACCGGCCAGTTCCCGATACACCTCTCCGGTCAGCGCGCGCGCTCGCCCGCATGCCTCTTCATGTGACCACAACTTCGCTATGTCTTCCCGGAGATACAGCTCAGCCACTCAAGGTCTCCTCGATCAGATCACATGCGCGTTCCGGCATATCGTATATGTCCGAGCGTTCACCAAACCGAACGCCATTCGTCGACCAATGTTTACGCTTGTCGCCATTCATCAGCGCCATCAACAACAAATCATTCAACGTCTCTTGCACAAACGGGCTCGGTACCAGTACGCCTCCGCCAGCCTGCTCGACATAGGGAGCGAAACCGCAGATATCCGTGGCGATTACCGGAAGACCGGCAATCATGGCTTCGAGCAATACGATGCCACCGCTCTCCATGTGTGCCGGGTGAATCAATAAATCCGCTCCCTGGAGAAAGCTGGGGACGTCGTCGCGACCGGCAAGGATAGTCACGCGTTTGCCTATGCCCTTTGCCTCAGCCAGGTTCCGAAACTGTTTTGGATTGTCCTGGCCGATTGCAAAGAGGCGAGTCCGTGCTCTGACCTCGCCGGGAAGCGCAGCCATGGCGAGCAAGGCGCGATCCAAGCCTTTGGTGATGAACCCCGAACCGATGAGGAGCAGTACAAACTCATCATTACCAATCCCGAACTCCTGCCGGAAAGCCTCTCGTACGGCCGGTGCATCAGCCGGCTTCTTCCGGTCCGGAGAAACGCTTGGCGGGAGCAGGTGAAAACGTTCCGTCGGTGTGTCATAGAACTTCTGAAACTGAGTCTGCTGGTGAGCCGTTATCAGCAGAACCTGGGTGTTTTCTTCAGGCCCGAATACCGCCCGCTCGAACCCGGAGAAAAATCGATAACGCTGGGTCTTTCGATACAGAGGAGTTCTGAAGTGTTGCGCCTTCTCTTCGTAACAGGAATCAGCCGCATAGTAGACATCGAGCCCCGGCATCTTGTTGAACCCAACCAGACGAACAACCGGCCGCCATTTGATATCCGCCGCTATCCACTGCGCAAATCGCTTATACCTCTGGTGATTTCTGAGCGCCTGCACCGGGACCTCGACCACTTCAAAACCTTCTGGTCTCTCCCCCTGCCAGGAAAGCGTATAAACGCGCACGCCGTAACCACGGTTCAGGCACGATTTGGCAATCGCCATGAAGTCTCGCTGCAGGCCCCCGTACGGAAAATATTTAAATAGAGCAAAGGCTATTACAGGACGTTTTGCATGCGCAAACAGCTCGAAGTAGTCCACGGCTTTTTCAGCGAGGATATAGATTTCTTCCTGCTTCGCGACAGCGCAACCGTTTGCGCTCCAGCAAGATCTCTCTTCCGAGGTCAAGAGCTCCACTACCAGCTGGTTAAACTCTTCCTGACGAAACGGTTCTGGCGCGACCAGTCCGGCTCCAGCATCCTTGAGATAGTGGGCGTATCCGCAGTTCTGCGTCACCAAGGCCGGTAAACCTGCGATCATCGCTTCGAGTATTACTAGACCGCCGTTTTCGTCGTATGCTGGTAACAACAATCCGTCAGCAGAGAACAGGAACCGGGGTACATCGTCACGGCCATCGAAGAATCGCACCAGCGCATCCACACCAAGGCGCTTGGCCATGCGTCGAAACGGTTCGGCGTTGTCGTTACCCAGAACAAACAATCTGGTGCGCCGATACAGGGGTCTGGGCAGGCCATGAAGTGCAAGCAGCGCCCGGTCTAGCCCCTTTTTTATGAACCCGGAGCCAACAAAAAGTAGCAGCAATTCGTCTTCCGTTATCTCGAACTCACGCCGTAGTTTGGTACGAATCTCGAGTTTGTTGACCGGCGCAGCCCGATCCCGGTCAATACCAAGCGGGAGCGGATGGAACCGTTCGGGTGGCGTGTGATAATACTTGCGAAAAAATGGTATCTGCACATCGGAGATAGTCAAGATCTCCGTATGACTATCGGCTCTGAAAACTGCTCGTTCTGCACTGGCAAGATGTTTGTAACGAGGTAACAAACGATAGAACGAATTGCGCTGGGTACGCGCTTTTTCTTCGTAACATGAATCTCCTGCATAATACACGTCCAGTCCCGGCATCTTGTTCAACCCAACAACAAGGTCTACCGGCTTCTCTTTAAGGTGGTCACGCACCCATTCGGCAAACCTCGCGTAGCGAGTGTGGTTGGTAACGGCGGTTACCGGTACGACGATCAACTCGAAACGATCTTCGCGCAGTTCAGGCGCGTTCCAGTGCAGGACGTATACCCGTACCCGGTGGCCACGTTGCAGGCATTCCCGGGCCATCTTCATCATCTTGCGCTGGATTCCCCCATGAGGAAAATACTTAAACAGGCAGAACGCAATCTGCATCAAACATTTCCTGAGCCAGTTGCCAGACCCTATTCGGGGTAAGCGCCGTAAAACAAGCGTGCGAAACAGACTTCTTCTACCAGTAACGAGGCTTGCCGACGAATTTCGTACAATTGGTGGAGTCGTCGTCGGTCAGTTTGCGGGCACGCAGTTATTGCTACTTTCGCCCACCGAGGCTGGCCCGCGCTAACCCCTTGGCACATCTGATCGATGGGGACCATCATAACATCCTTCGCTGGCGCTCCGAGCGGCCGCGTCCATATCGGGTCGGCTCAAGTCGGCAAGGAAAGCCGGTTGCATGGCGGTTCCCCTTGTGATTGAGAACACTTAGATAATCAGTGATGATAGAAATACGCGAATAGATCAGAGATATACGTTATTGCGTTCACACCAGTTCATCAATACGAATAAAGACCACACGCGAGACCAGTGAATTCCGGGATCATGCCTCTTGAAGGCTCTCCAGATCCTTCCGATCGTCTCAGATTCCAACCCAATCAAGTCGGCAATTATTTTGTTGGTTAGCGTGCCTTCCACCTCCTTTAGCAATGTCGTTCTACACCACTTTTCTAGTGGCAGCTCGAAAGCAGCCTTCGGGCGATTGAAAATCTCCACAGGCAACTGTCGACCCATCATGCGTATAAGAAAATCTTTTTTTCGAATTGGCAGAAATCTATTTTCTATCGAAACCTTGGAGATCGATTCGATGAAAACGTGATCCAGTAGTGGCACTCGCACCTCGAGCGAACTAGCCATGCTTGTGGTGTCAGTATCACGGAGTAGGCGCTCACCCACGAAACTGGTTAGTTCGAGGCGGCTAATCGCCAACAGATCTTCTTCTGAGTCCGTCTGGTCACGCAAATTCTGATAAACACCGGGATATAAACCCCATTTGAGACTCAGTTCGGATCCTTGCCTGAGCGCTTCCTGAAGTTCTCGCGTAAACATCGCGCACCAAACCTGATAAAGGCCAACTATATTGCCCCGCGTACTCAGAGCGTAGTACAACTTGCCCCATCGAGTCTGAGGTGGAACTTCAGGACCTTGCCCCATAACTAATTTGCAAACCAATCGACCAACTAGCGCGCGCACCGGGTCCGGAATCCCAACAGCAAGTTTACCGATGTGCATCATCCGGGGGAGATTGGTAAAACTTGCATATCCACCGAACAGCTCATCACCACCGGCCCCGGAAAGTGCCACCGTCAACCCTGCTTCACGTACCGCGCGGCTTATGAAGTACGTGTTGATAGCATCAAATGTAGGCTGATCAAGCGAGCCGATAGCATCATCTAGTTGGTTGCGGAACTGTTGTTCCGTCAATAAAAACTCGTGGTGATCTGTTCTTAGAGCGTTGGCAACCGAAGTAGCAAATCTTGACTCATCATATTTTTCTTCGTTGAACCGAAGGTTGAATGTTTTTATCGGACGCGAGGATGAGCGCTGCGCCAGCGCGGCAACGACCGAAGAATCTACACCTCCGCTCAAGAACACGCCGAGTGGCACGTCACTTACAAGGTGCAAACGAACGGCTTTTTCTAACTCAGCCTCCGCCTCACGAACCGCTAATACTTGATCTACGCCGACTTTGCTAGGTGGAATTTGCCAATAACGGTGTTGACGTAGAATTTCTCCGTTCGACGCTACCCGCAACGCAACTCCACCTTCGAGTAAGTGCACATCCCGCACCATTGTACGAGGACCTAAGACAAATCCGTGCCATAGGTAAGAATCTAGCGCCATTGGGTCAATTCTGCGCGGTAGATAATCTAATGTAAGGAGTGCTCGTAGTTCCGAGGCAAACAGGAAATGCCCGGACTGACTCGTATAGTAGAGTGGTTTAATGCCAAGCCGGTCGCGAACTATTAGCAGCGTATCGCTAAACGGATCATAACATGCGAGAGCAAACATCCCGCGAAGGCGTCCTATTGCTTCCTCGCCCCATTCAACAAACGCAGCGAGTACGACCTCGGTATCAGATCTGGAGACGAAGCAATACCCCAGCGCCTCGAGCTCGCTCCTGATTTCCGCGTAGTTGTAACATTCACCGTTGAATGTCAGCGCTGTTCCCGAAGCAGGGTGTACCATTGGTTGCCGACCAGCCTCGCTAATGTCGAGAATAGACAGTCGACGATGGCCTAGTATCACGCCGCTACCGCTACCGCTAGACGCCCAAAGACCATCCTGATCGGGTCCTCGATGTACCATCGCGTCAAGCATCCGTTCCACATTCGCCGTGCACCGGAAATCTAAGGACCCGACCAAACCTGCGATACCGCACATATATCAGACCGTTAATGGGTTAGTAATTAGCACAATGGCGTAGACGCTCCAACACCCTTCTGAAGATTCTGGCCTCATCGTCGTAATCCCCAAGTGAACCCCAGCCGTTCCCGGCGGCCACGTTGCAGACCTACCCGAGCCAACTTCATCATATGGCACTGGAGTCCGCCATGAGGAAAGTACCTAGCCTGGATTATTCATGAAGAAGCGTAGCGAGGTTGGGTCGAGGGCAATTCGCAAGCGAATTGCTAAGCAGTTTGCGAAGCAAACTGCCAGAGTAGTAAGACGCCGGGCCTCGCAGGCTGGGTG
>JACZXA010000037.1 GCA_022571865.1 Pseudomonadota bacterium | reverse complement strand
CTGGACAGCACTTGATAGGTTTTTACCGGCTGGGCGATATTCTTGACCGCCTTCTCCCCCATAAATGCAAAATGCAAGGGCAGCCGGTTCACAACCTCTTCATAAGCTTTTCCAGAAATGCATATCCCGCCGGGCTCGGCCAGGGACTCCAGCCGGGCGGCGATGTTGACCCCATCGCCGTAAAGCGCGTCGTCCTTGACCAGCACGTCGCCCAGGTTGATCCCGATGCGAAACTCCATCCGCCGTGCTTCGGGCAGTTCCGCGTTGCCTTCGGCCAGCTCACGTTGCACCTCAGCGGCGCAACTCACCGCGTCCAGCACCGAGGCGAACTCGGCCAGGATCGAGTCCCCCGGCGCGTTGACGATCCGGCCGTGGAATTCTTTTGTGTACCTGGAGAAGAGCTCGCGGCGGTCCGTCAGCGCCGCGACGGTGGCCTCGGGGTCCTCGCCCATCAGGCGCGAATAGCCCACCACGTCCGCGGCGAGAATCTCGGTGATCAGCTCGAGGCGTTCGAGATCTTTGTGACGGTACACACTCTGCACGGTTTCCCGAGAAAGCCGTTCGCGGTTCCGAATGCTGTTCTGCAGCCGCTCCGTCAACCTGTTCTGATAACGACTTACACCGTCTGTTGCTCCAAGCGAGCTACGCTCGGTATGGCTCATGGTTTCAATCAGACAGTTGGCGATTTCGACTGCGCTCCGTTCGCGCCGCCGCGTTCGCTCCGTTTCAAGCGCCGTCACCGCTTGCTCGATCGGAGCACGCCAGCTCTCTTCGAGTTCGCCAAAACCCCTCAGCAAAGCCACCCTTTTCTCAAAGTCGGCATGTACCGCATCGAAAACCCGCACCAGGGAGAAATACTGATCGAGCGCCTGACGCCAATCGTCGACGTAGTCCCCCTCGCCAATCAGATTGATGAGCGCCATTCGCGGCCGGCCCGTCCATTGCAGCACTTGCATCTCGAGCTCGTATTCGGGGCCGTAGGGCTTGGCACCATCCACAACATACAAAATTCCCGCACCGTCGAGTATGGGCTTGAGCAGCTCACACTCGTCGCTGAAGCGCTCATCTCCCGCATGAGTTTTGACAAACTCTTCCACGATTCGCGGCCGTTCGTGCGCACCCGTCGCACGAGCCTCGAGCCACTCGAGTACGGCACCGGCGCGTTGAAATCCAGGGGTATCGACGAGAATGTACTGGGGTTTACCATCGATGGTGAAGGTATTGCGACGAGATCGCCGCGTCGTACCGGGCACAGGACCGATGAGGATCTCTTCGTCCTCCGCCAACGTTGCAACAATCGAGCTTTTGCCTTTGTTTGGATGCCCGACCACCGCGAAGACCGGAATCATGTTTCACCAGCCGTTAGATCATCAGCGGCGATTGCATAAAGACCCGAATCACGACGACGTGCGAGCGCTCGCGCCCATATGTCACGTTCGCTCATCCGTACCTGTCTGCCAGTTACGTCGATGGGGACCAGAATCAACGAAGCCACCTCACCGACGACTTCCCGTATCAGGTCCAGAAAATCAGAAAATTCCAGAAGCGGAGGTTCCCACCCCTTCGTGAAGATCACAAGACGTTGAACGCCAGACGAGATCCGTTCAAGCTGATCACGGTGTAACGTTGATCCTTGTAATACTCCCATGCCGATTACCTGTTTTCCGCGGACACCAAACCGTTCGGCAAGCCACGCGTTTGCCGCACTTTCCGGTAACGCATCGTTCCAGATCAAGACGACGGTGGAATTGTCTTCGGCGCTGAGTGCAGCAGTTAGCGGAGGCGTTGATAAGGCGCCCTCCGTCACAGCAGGGGTATCTTCGAGTTCCCCGTGATAGTCGAGGCGCGGTAACGTCATCCGATCGATCAGTGCCGTCACTTCGGGGTCGTCTCGCAGAAGCATGCGGGACGCGACATCCAATCGCCAGATGGCAACGCCAAACAACAACAACCGCGGCAGCAATCCGTAAGTCAGCACAGTCATCAACACAAACGGCCACCACTCGCCCAACCTCGCTGCACGCGTAGCCGGCATACCCCCTTCTTCCAGGCGATAGAATCGCGATACTTCCACCAGCCCCGCATCGGGCGTGGCCACAGGTAACCAGTTGGACCACGGTCTGGCGAGGTTTGCAACCCAGCTATGTACAGTTGCAGGGTCTATCTGCAACGTCGTACTCCAGCCAAAAGCGAGATCCGTGAACGCAACGAGTAACCAGGCAACGGTGAGCACACCGACAAAAAACCCGACGGCCAACCACTGGGAGAAAACAACGAGTTGCCAGCGGGCAAACGCATTTGTCTTGCGTCCGCCCGGAAATTCAGAAAAGAGATCCGTTTGCGCGTAGCGGTCGAGCCAGGCACCCACCCAACGACCCACGTTCATACCTGCAAGCACGCCCTGTACCCCGACGAAACCCGGTAGTCGGCCAGGTAGCAACAGCAGGGTAAACAGCAACAGCAGGAGTGGTATGCCAACCAGCACACCAAGCAAAGCGAAAAGATTTACCGGGTAGTCCCCTTCGTAACCGAAAACCACACCGGCGAGGCTCGCACCCAACAGTACGCCGATTATTACCAACGTTGTCGTCGCAACCCGACGCAAACGTTCGAGCCTATCCCCGCTGCTGATCCCGTCTACCGGGGCAATCTGCGACCACCAGGCAAGCACCCGCTCGTCTCCCGTCGCGCCAAGCGGCAGCGTGCGTCCAATGTTACGGTCTCGCTCCAGTCTATCGAGGTGCGGTGTCCGCCGGTCTGCCTGCAGCCATCGTCTTATGTCTACCGCTCGGCCAAGCATGCGGTTGTCCTGCAAGGGAAAAGTACACTATAGCCTTGCGGCGTCCTTTCGAAAAAGCGGGTTCGACACACAAGTCTTTAAGAGCTGTGAACGTCAGCCTGAAATATCAGCCCAGATAGGGCCGCTTGCGGGCATTGGTATCATCGCCGCCGCTCAGCACAAGGGACGGACAAGCGATGCGGCCGTTCAAGATGCGTTCGTTAACAAGTGGAAGAACAAGAACGAGGAAGCCGACGTCCCTGTCAGACCGATATGATACATCCCTGACGAAACTGAAAAGAGTCTCTTCCTCTAGCGGTGGGTCTTAGCTCGCAGTGACCCTTTCGTACACGATCGTCAAAATAACCGCAATGGCACCGGCATTGATCACTGTGCTTAGATTGGTCAGGATAGCCGTAAGGTATTCGCCGGCCATTGGAATTTCTCCCAGACCTCCGGCAACCGTCGTTAAGGCAATCGCCATAACCAGGAAAAGTATCCTGCGATCTTCTTCTATTCCGATAAACCCGATACTACAAATGCAATGGCAACGTATGGAATCGTGACAAATGCCGCGATGACTGCCGCCGCTATCGCAATAATGCGTATGATATTTACAACGTTCATACTCATGTTAGAGTTCCTCTCACTATTGTGTGACTATTCAATCAATTATTGTTATATGCGCCAAACTTCAGCGCGACGCGAATTTACTACAACAATTTCAATAAATCGGTTACTTTTGCAGCTAACTAACTGATTTGCTACGGCGAGTGTAACAAGAAGTAACAAACTGACGCTGAACGAGCAAAAAGAGTGCCACCTACTTGTTTTTGTATACCGCTTTACGCTGTCGCCGCTAACTGTTCTTCGTGTTTCGACCGAGTGTCATCTGCGCCTTGCCGGAACCTGCATCGAGTTGTGCTGGAATCCAGCGCCTGACCGAATTGAGCAGATAGATCTCGCTATCCACAGATAAATCCCCCATCGGTATTTCTTTTTCCACCAGTTCACCTGCATCGATCATCTCTGCTCTAAACGTGCCTGGGAGTAATCCGCAACTAAGCGGCGGCGTACACAATCGATCTTCGATTCGTACAGCGACATTCGCAATCGTCGACTCGGTAAGCAAACCATCGCGGTTCCAAAGCAGCACATCGTCCAGATGGGAGCAGCGGACGCGCGCTTGTTCGTAGACACCACGCAGCGTAGTTTTGTGTCTGAGCCAGACAAGGGACTCATCCACAGGGTACTTCGCAATTCCCACACGCCAAACACACGCGTTTTCTTCCTCCAGCAAAACCCTCTCGTAACGAAACGCTCCACGTTCTGAGAGGAGCACTCGCACTCTGCACGGAGTCTCTGGCAGTTCGCTCGCGAGGTTTTGCAAATACTCGCGAATCTTTCCAGGTGAAGACGCGAACCCAAAGTAGGCAGCAGATTCTCCCAGTCGGGCAAGGTGACGCTCGAGCAAATAGAATTCCGCCCCCGTCCACAACAGAGTCTCAAAAAGATCGAACGACGTCGCCCCATCTGCCGAATCTACGACCCGGGTCTTCATGCGACACTCTGCTAACTCTTCCTCGGGAAGCGAATCCCATACAATGCCGCCGCCAGTGCCATATTCGACCTGGCGACACCGGTTATCGACGATGGCAGTGCGAATCGCAACGCTGAAGCGCGCTTTACGATCTGGCCTGATCATCCCAACCGCCCCCGTGTACAGGCGCCGCGGCCCATCTTCCAGATCGGCAATGATGCGCATCGTGTTGATTTTCGGGGCTCCGGTGATTGACGCGCAGGGAAACAAAGCCTGAAAAATTTCGCTGACGCTGCTTCGTGTCGTTGCTCTAACCGTCGACGTCATCTGCAAAACGGTCGGATGAGTCTCCACTTTGAATAGATCCTCGACCGCAACGCTGCCCGGAAGCGCTATCCGGCCGATGTCGTTACGGATCATGTCGACGATCATCAAGTTTTCGGCGCGGTTTTTTTCCGATGTGTGTAACCACTCCGCCAGACGAAGATCCTCTTCAGGAGTGTCGCCGCGAGGAGCCGTCCCTTTCATCGGGCGAGAGGTGAGGCGATCACCATCGAGGTCGAAAAAGAGTTCCGGCGACGCCGAACAGATCGTAAAATCCTCACATTCGATATAGGCCGCATACGCCGCACCCGCAGCCATGTTGGCAAACAAGGTCCGCGGATCCTCCGGTAAGCGTCGATGTTGGCGTATCGTGTAATTTACCTGATAGCTGTCACCGTCGCGCAGGTGAGCCTTGATCGTTTCGATCTTGTTTGCGTACCGATACGAGGAGTTTTCGAGTTGCCATTCGCCACCGCTCGGTCCATTTCCTCCGCTACGGAATCCGGGCGGCAGTTCGTCCAGGACAACGGGTGCGTCGAACAGGCCGAATCGAACCAGCGGAAACCCTGCGCTGTAGTGGACGACGAAGGCTTCATCAAATGCCGGCGCGGCTTCGTAGCTGATGAACCCAACCGCATACCACCGCTCGGCAGATACTCGCTCCTCGACAGCCTGAATCGTCGCCATGACCTCGCAAGGATCAAATGTCTCGAGCACAACAACTGGTTCAGCGAAACTCAGCCAACATTGTGCTTGCCCATCGCGCAATAAGGCGTTTTTCAAACAAACATACCCGTAATTGGTTGACAGCGCGGGTCACCGGAACCCGTGCCTACGCATAACAAACGCCTATAGCGCGTCTCTGATTGTCCGCCTGCCGAGCTGTGACATATGCACTTCGTCGGGCCCGTCCGCAATGCGGCAGTAGCGACTCGTTAGATAGATGCGCGCAATGGGTGTGTCCTGGGTCACTCCCATGCCACCGTGTGCTTGTAACGCCCGATCGGCCACGGTCTGACACATTTGCGGCGCGACGATCTTGACCATGGAGATGTAATCCCGAGCGCCCTTTGGTCCGAACTTGTCCATTTTGTCGGCAGCCGCCAGCACCAGCAACCGGCACTGCTCTATCTCGCAACGAGACCGAGCGATGTCGTGTTGAATGCTGGTTTTATCAGCTAGTTTCTCACCAAACGCAACACGCGTTTCAACGCGCTTGCACATGAGATCCAAACAACGCTGCGCCATGCCGACAAACATCATGGCATATTGAAAGCGCCCTGGTCCGAGACGACCCTGGGCAATTTCGAAACCCCGACCTTCACCGAGCAATAAATTTTCGACCGGGACTCGCACGTTGTCGTACAACACCTGAGCGTGCCCACCCGGAGAATGCACGCTGCCGAAAGCCCGGACATGACGCTCCAGCACCACACCGGGGGTGTCTTTCGGGACTAGGATCATCGAAAACTGCTGGTGGCGTGACGCGCTCGGATCCGTCTTGCCCATGACCACAAATAGCTTACACAGCGGGTTGAATGCGTTCGACGTGAACCATTTGCGGCCGTTGATCACGTACTCATCGCCATCGCGCACGATGGTGGTCTCTAGATTTGAGGCATCCGATGAAGCAACCGCTGGTTCGGTCATGGAGAAGGCGGACCGAATTTCACCATCGAGCAACGGTTGGAGCCATTTTTCCTGCTGCTCGGCGTTGCCGAAACGAGCCAGCACTTCCATGTTACCGCGGTCCGGGGCGCTACAGTTGAACACCTCTTGAGACCAGGGTACCCGGCACATCAGCTCCATCACCGGAGCGAACTCGAGGTTCGACAACCCCGGACTGAACTCCTCGTAGTCCTTAGGCAAAAACCAGTTCCAGATACCAGCTGCCTTGGCTTTGTCTTTGAGATCTTCAAACCACGGTGGGTATGTCCACGCGTTTTGCGGGTCTTCCACCCAGTTGCCGTGATCCAGCTCGCGGGGAAAGATGTGTTCGTTCATGAACACCTCCACCCTGGCGCGTAGCTCGAGTACTTTTTCGCTCAGTTCAAAATCCATGGTTGTATCTCCCCTGTGTGATCCCTGACGAATCCGGGTAGGCCGCGAGTATCAGGGTATTCCAATCATTTCCGTCTGAGCATGCAGCACGAGCAGCCCCTTCGGGTCGACCCATTGCTCCATACCGTCCGGTTTGATTGACGCACGATATTGCGACCATCCCGATTTGTCGTGAAAGTATAGTTCCGCAAGCCCGGCATACAATTCGAGCTCAGGCTCGATGCTGTGACTGACGACATAACCGAAGCCACCACAAGCCTTCGCCGTGTTCACGACGTTGGGGACATGAACGTCCAGCCAATGGGTGAAAAACGCATCGTAATCGCATTGGCTCTGCGCCTTCACGAGAAAACTCACCTTGAAGAAACCGGATCGCGTGCTGGGATACGGCGCATTCAGACTAAGTGGCTCCACAGTGAGATGATCGGAGCCGTCCAGAACGACGTACTCCGTTGTCGCCCAGGGCATATAGGGTTCTGCCTTCTGTTGAAAGGTATCCGTCGGCTCGGTGCCCATCGGGATCTTCGGTCGGGGTAACCGGCGTTCGAACCAGAGCTGCGCCATACCGTCCCAAGGGTGCACGCCGGTATGGTCCGCATCAAACAGCGTCGCGATGTAGCGCGAGGCGTGGACCTTTCCACGGGCTGCCTGGTCGTGCTGCGAGGCAATGACCTGGGGCATGTGATTAGCAAACCAGTGCGCGATGAGTTCCTCCCGCGAAGCGGTTGCCTTGCGCTTGATGAGATAGAGCATCTTGGCGCCTGGCGTCGGCACCAGTGGATTGTTCATGGTCTTGTCCTTCCCGGTTTGCGTGGGTTTTCGTTTTGCTGTCTTACTGAAGTGCGAGCGCGATTCTTCCATACTAGCCTGGAAATAACTTTACCAATTCGCAAGTCTTTTCTCCCCTTCGTCGCTCGTCCTTGAGTGGGCCTGCCGCATTGCGTCCCCGGCAACCCTTTCGGGTTGCTGGGCAGTTTGCGATACGAAAACTGCTATCGCGCCCTCTCGGGCGCGCCCTTGCCGGGATCGAAAAATCCTTCACGACTCGGCAAAGCTGTTTCCGGGACGGGACACTGGCGTAGTGCCTGCACATCCAGTAGCGTGGCGCCGTGAGGCAACTTGAGTTGGCAACGGCAATGAACGAGGGATCTTCTTTGTGCGGAGATATCACCCGGGAAATCGACGCTGACCCGGTAACGAATTCGAACTGTCACCGCCCCATGTGCCGCAAGGCACGAAGCTCCCCTCACTCGACTCAACCGTTCGCTGCGATGAGCAGTTTCCGCTGGGTGCGAGGCGAAGATCACGTTCGCCGGTGCAAGCTTCCGGAGACCGATGTGTTCACTGCTTCGTTTTGCAAAATCCGCACCTCGGCCATGCCGATCGTATTCGACGATCTTGACATGGCGACGGTTCCCGCAGGCGCTCTGGATCAAGAACCGGGGATACGCCCGCAAGCGCATATCTACGTAGGATCGAAAGCACCCTGGTTCCAGATCACGGATGATCTAACGCAGTTCGAGGCGATACCGGATATGCCAGCAACCACGGACTGAGAGCGAAATAATCATGGGGATTCGACTCCAACAGATTCGACGAGAATTAAATTGTTATGAGTGATTACACCGACATCGAATTCGAAATTGAAGATCCGGTAGCCATCATCCGCTTGAACCGGCCCGAGACGCTCAACGCGTTCACCCACCACACGTTGGCGGAAATTCGCAGCGCCGTCGATACCGCCTCAAACGATACCCGCGTGGTCGGCATCATCATTACTGGCAACGGCCGCGGTTTCAGCTCGGGGCTCGACTCCCAGTCGCTGCTCGAAGTGACGAGCCGTACCGAACCGGTGGCAGCAACGCCCGCCGACAGCGATGTGCTGCCCGGCATCTTCAGCTACCTGCTGGAAGTGCCTAAACCGGTAATAGCAGCGGTGAATGGTGTTGCCGCCGGAGGTGGATTGATTCTAGCGCTGATGAGCGATTTGCGAATTGCTTCACGGGACGCAAGTTTTGTCACCATTTTTCTGAAACGTGGACTCATCGCTGAACACGGATCGAGCTGGCTGCTGCCACGACTCGTCGGCACGAGCCGAGCGCTGGATCTCTTGTGGATGAGCGACAGGATCGATGCCGAGACGGCCGCCAACATCGGTCTGGTAGACAAGCTCACCGAGCCAGAACAGTTACTCGACACGGCGCGCGATTACATTTCGCGCCTTGCGGCCACCTCGTCACCCGCTGCTATTGCCGAAACCAAGCGATTGATCTATCGCCATCAAGGCACTACCTACACACAGGCGTTGCGGGAGGCGGAAGTCTCCACGAATCGTTTCTTGACACTACCGGACGCGGCGGAGGGCGCGGCGGCGCTAATCGAAAAACGGGCACCAAATTTCAAGCGCCTGGGCGAAGAGTAGCGAGCATCTGACCCATAGCAGCCGTCTTCGTGCGTAGTACACTAGCCGGATGGCGGCTCCGGAAATCAGCGTTGTTATTCCTGTTTACAATGAAAGCGGTAACATCCAGCCGCTCGTAAAAGAGATTCAACTCGCGTTGGCTCACCTCGTATACGAAACCGTCATAGTCGATGATGCAAGTACCGACGGCACCGCTGTAGAGTTGACCGAATTAGTTCGCCAGCACAATGATGTACGGGTAGAAACCCACCACGACAACCTCGGTCAAAGCGCTGCGATTCGCACCGGAGTCAAAGCAGCACGGGCGCCGATCATTGCGGTACTCGACGGTGACGGCCAGAACGATCCAGCCGACATTGTCGCCTTGTACACAGAATTGAACAGGCATGACGATGTAACCATGGTCGTGGGTGAACGGCGCCAACGGCACGATCACTGGATTCGACTGCTGTCATCCAGAATCGCAAATTCGGTTCGCTCGTATTTACTCGGCGACGGCGTTCGCGACACAGGCTGCGGACTCAAGGTTTTTTATCGCACCGATTACCTGGAACTACCCGCCTTTGATCACATGCATCGATTTCTACCAGCGCTGATACAACGAAAAGGCGGGGCAGTTCACAGTGTACCGGTGAATCACAGGCCGCGCTTACACGGCGTGTCGAAATATGGAATCAACAATCGTCTCTGGGTTGGCATCGTCGATCTGTTAGGCGTGATGTGGTTAAAACGACGACGGATGTAAACATATGAGTTCAACGATGTTGTGGCTGGCCATTGGATTTTCTGCCCAGGCATGTTTCTTTTCACGTTTTCTCGTTCAGTGGATCGCCAGCGAACGACAGAAGCGAAGCGTCATACCGATGGCATTCTGGTATTTGAGTCTCGCCGGTGGACTGGGGCTACTCACTTACGCCATTCATGTGGGCGACCCCGTGTTCATTCTTGGCCAATCTATGGGGGCGTTCATTTACCTTCGAAATATCTGGTTGCGCAATCAGGAAAATAACCTGCCTGAATGAGATGGAGCCACAACACGCAACTTGTTCTCCTGTTTCTGATCGGGGTGGTCATCCTGACGGCCGGTCTCGGTCTGCGCGACCCCTGGCCATCAGATGAACCACGTTACGCGCTGGTCGCAAAAGAGATGGTTGAGTCTGGCAGTTGGCTGATACCCAGAGTCGGCGGCGTACTGTATCCGGACAAACCACCGATGTTCTTCTGGGCGGTTTCCGTCTTTTTTCTGATCACAGGATCAATGCGCGTCGCGATCTTCATGCCTTCGTTGCTCGCAGGTATTGGTGTGCTCTGGCTCGTTACCGATCTCGCCAGGCGCCTGTGGAATCCACAGGCGGCGATATGGACGGGTGCCACATTGCTCGCAATCGTGCAGTTTCCGTTGCAGATGAAAGGGGGGCAGATCGATGGCCTGTTGTGCTTCTGGACGACCCTGGGCCTGTACGGGTTCAGTCGACACCTGTTAACCGGTCCGGACTGGCGCTGGTACACCATTGCCGGACTCGCCGGCGGGTTTGGCGTTATCACCAAGGGTGTCGGCTTTCTGCCATTTCTTATTTTCATACCGTATGCGTTCGCGACAAGAGGTGGCTGGCCTGTCAGTCGCATGAGATGGAACGATGGCAGGTGGCTGTTCGCACCGCTGGCGTTTTTGCTGGCTATAGCCGTCTGGCTGGCACCGATGCTGCTGACAACCAGCGGTACCGAATCCGACCTCATTGAATATCGCGACAACATACTGCTTAAGCAAACGGTGACTCGTTTTACAGATGCGTGGGGGCACCTGAAACCACCATGGTATCTCTTCACTAATGCCATCCCCTGGTTGTGGCTGCCTGTCACGTTTCTTCTGCCCTGGCTGTTTCCCGCCTGGTGGCGCGATCTTAAATCGAAAGATCCGACAACGTTGTTGTTGGGTGGCTGGATCATTCTCATGCTGTTGTTCTTTTCGGTGAGTGAGGGAAAACGTTCCGTATACATCTTTCCCGCAGCCCCGGCACTGGCGTTGATTGCGGGACACCACATTTCCCGGCTCATGGAAAACAGCGGTCCCAAACGAGTGCTGTTCGGTTTATCGGTTGTCATTACATTCGCGCTGTTAATCCTTGGAGTTCACCCCTATCTCGAAACACTCTTGTCCACCAACTGGTCAGAGAATCTGGAGTTAGCAACACAAGCGCCCACAGAGGTCTGGTCACGTATTACCGCAATCGGTCTGGTGAGCCTGCTTGTCGTCGGTTTCACCAGGGTAGAAAAGGCGCCGACGGGGTTCGCGGCCGTAATGGCATCATTGTGGATAGGGGTATACGTACTGGTGTATCCACTCATCAACGACCTTCGGTCCGGTCGAGTCGTCATGGAAGCCGTCAGAACTCATATGACAGACAGCGAAACCTTAGGATTCGCCGATTGGAAAGAACAATTTCTGCTCCAATGGGACGAGCCCGCCATACACTTTGGCTATCGACGTCGGGACGACAATGGTGAAATTCGTGACGCGGCTGCCTGGCTGTCATCCGAGACGAAAAACCGCCTGTTGTTATCCGGTGAAATGACTGCGTCCTGTTTTGACCCGACGCTTCTAATAGACCTGGGCCTGGCACATCGTCAGCAATGGTACCTGGCACACCCATCATCGGTGCTGGCTGCATGCAACACGGGCGTGGTGCGGAAAATTTATGACGTCAATTCAGACCGACGGGATTAGTGGGTCTTCTCCAGGCCGCGCCAGCGGGGCTCCTATACCGATGCAAGCGACGAGGGCGATCGAAGTAATTACTCGCAGCGGTTCTTAAGGGACCATGTTCCGCACGACCAGGCGACGGCTCAGGCTCTTCGGTGCCCAGGCGGCGCCTTTGCATGAGAAGCGTCAATGGTTTAGCTTCCCAAACCCTGGAACGTATTAACGCAGAACATTCATAACCAGGGGGCTGACATGAGCGAACCGACTTACCTACCGTTGTTGAATTCCATTGCGGTGAACGAAGCCAAGGGCGAGATACTGCTGAATGCGTGGGCGGAGGCCACGCAAGACGAAGCGCTCGAGGCTACGCTGCGTTTTGTCGCCATTCGTGAAGGCGAACACCACTGGGCATTCACCAAGCGCATGTGCGAACTAGGTCACGCCGTGTGTGAGGAAACGGCATTTCAAGTCTTCAAAGATTTTGATGACCTGGTTGCCTACATCCGCTCGGATGCGACCGACGCCGATAAGGTGGCACGCACCCGGGGCGGAGACGATAGTGAGCGCAAGGATCCTTTCGTGAGCTTCTTCAACGACACCACCATCGACCCTCTGACTGGCGAGCTACTCGGACGTTATATTGCCGAGGAACGCGATAGCGGAAGGCGGCTCAAAGTAGAGTATGACCGCATTTGCGGAGCAGCAGACGAGACACCCGCTTCGGAACTTGCCGAGCTGAAAGCTTGCGTGGCAACGTTGCAGAAAGAGCTGGCCGATCTCAAACGGGTGCGCAGCGTCGCCTGAATCAAGCGTCTCGCAACCCAATGCGCGAATAATCGATCAGCGCAAACCAGGTGATGCAGTACAGGTCGGAATCGAGGGGTTGGGCAAACGGCGCCAGAGGGTCGCTCCGCCTCGCGAATAAGCCCCTACCCGGTCAGGAACGTTCTCACCACCTCGAGGAATGGCTCGGGTTTATCCAACGGTACCGGATGTCCCGATCCTGCGATTTCCCTGAGCTGGCAATCCGGTATCTCCTTCGCCATGCGTTCGGCGACATCAGGCGAAAGGATGTCGCTCAGTTCGCCGCGAACGAGCAGCGTTGGCACGTTGAAGTTCGCCACCTGCTTCCAGCCTTCTTCCGCAGTGATCCGTTCGCGAGGAATGCTGGTATCACGCAGCGCTCGATCGTAACGATAAGTCCACAGACCTTCTTCGGTACGCATCAGCGAGTTGTATACGCGATGCCGGTGATGGTCCTCCGGCGGGATGGGGTTGTCCCGGCGTGCGCGGGCGAAGGCCTCCTCCCTGGTCGCGAATGTGTCGCTACGGGCAACGTTGGTCAGGATCTTCTGCATACCCTCAGCCGCAACCTCGGGCGCAATGTCGACGATCACCAGGCGTGATAACTCCGGGGGGCGAACACCCGCATAGGCGATGGATACGATGCCACCCATCGACAGGCCCAGGAGCGTGAAGTCACTCAAACCCATCGCGGCAACGAAGGCTTCGAGATCCGTGACCATCTCCCTGGTGCCGTACGCCTGCGGCGGTGCCCACTGAGTTTCGCCGTGACCCCGCTGATCAAGAGCGAGCACTCGATAGGTGTCCGACTTCGCGGCCGCAAAGGCATCCCAACTGCGAGCGTGGCCGGTGTAGCCGTGAAGCAGTACCAGGTCCCGCGCTTTGGGGTTCGACGACGGCCAGTCGCGGTAATGGAAACGCAAACCACGCAGTTCGATCAGTTCATCAATGACGTTTGTCACAACACGCTCCTTTTCGAGACATTCAAGGTCGGGTAACCTCGTTGGAATCAACCATTCGATTCGCAACCGTCACCGTGCAGGTATTACGCGCCGCCTGCCAACGCCCATGCCAGTGCGATCAGACCAACGGCGGCAGCACCCGACAGGTACTGGCCGCTGACGCCCAAACGGCGAATGTCGAAACTCGGTGCCAACAGCCCAAACCCAACACCACAGCTAAACCCGAGAAAATGGCCCAGCACGTCCGTGTTGCCGTCCACACCGCCCATACCGGTGAACGCAAGCAGGCAGATGGCGGCAAACAAGGGCGCAAAGCTACGCCGCCAATCAAGGGCGCGGTGGTAGCCGCGCCGCCAGACGAAGGCTGCCACCAGTCCAAGGCAGGCAAACGTTGCAGTGGATGCACCGATCGAACTAAACGTCTCCGGTTGAAAAAAAGCATTGATGCCGTTACCGAACGCGCCAGCCAACACGACCAGCAACCAGCCAAAGCCAGAGCCGAGATAACGTCCGACAAAAAGCCCGAAAACCGCACCAAACAGCGAGTTTCCAAGGATATGGGCAAGATCGGCATGCAGCGTGAGCGCGGTGACGGTACGCCACCACTGACCGTCCATGACCAGTCCCGCCTGCATGCGTCCGGCGCCGCGCCAATCCCAGTCGAAGACGGACGCCGATTCGAGAGAGGGGAGCAGCCAGATGACGCTGAGGTAACCCAGCACACCAAACCACCCGCTATCGAAGGTCACGACGCGAGGGCGCGTGACGACTTTCGGCACATTTTCGAGCTGGTAGCTCTGCAGTTCCTCAAGTGCACTCGATTCCAGCTCGAGGGGTACATACAGGCGCCATTCATTACCATCGGACTCGACGTGATGATCGATATTCACCGCCGTGAGAACCAGGCTCGAGTCCATTAAAGGCGCGCGCGTTTCCGCACGCTGAATGCAGCACCAAGGTAAGGGTTCATTCGGAGGAGCCATGGGGTGATGGTACGGCAACTGACCCCTTTTCTAACACACCCACTATATCGTCTGCTTTACCGTAAGTGTCAGCTCGAACGAATCCACCTCGGGTCCGGCAACCAGCGGTTTGGCAATATCCACGTGTATCACCGAATTCGCCGTGTGCAGGTGGACTCGAGCCTCAGCCCCAACCCCAGATTACTGAGCGCCCCAAAACCCGCGTCAAACGCTTAGTAGAAATACGAAAACTGCCGTCCAACACTTGCACGTCCATGCCACCACCCGGCAAAAAAGCAGTTGCAGCAGCAAACGCCTTGAGGAAACATGGCGGGCGTTGGGGGGTGACGGCTATCGACCGCGTTCTTTGATTCAGCTACCGCATTCTCAGAAGGCATTGAATCGCTCGTACCTAGGCGTTCAAGACAGGCAGTATGGAAAAACTCTCACTGAACACGAAGCTCGCCTACTGGGTGGGCCAACTTGCTGAAGGTCTGAAAACCACAACCTTCGCGGTTTTTTTGCTCTTCTATTACAACCAGGTACTTGGCGTTTCGGGGACACTCTGCGGCATCGCAATATTCACCGGAATGTTCATCGACGCCGTTACCGATCCTTTAATGGGGTCAATCTCAGACGGGTGGCGATCGAAGTACGGGCGACGCCATCCTTTCATGTATGTCTCGGCTCTCCCTTTAGGGTTGTGCTTCTTTATGTTGTTCAACCCGATGGTGGATTCCGAGATAGGTCTTTTCATCTGGCTTCTCGTGTTTGCGGCACTCACCCGATTCGCCATGACGCTGTACCACGTGCCTCATATCGCCCTTGGCGCCGAAATGACATCCGACTACAACGAACGCAACGAAATTGCCGCGTTCCGTCTGGTATTCAATTCCGTCGGGGCGCTGACGGTCTACAGCCTGGGTTTCCTGGTGTTTTTCGCGTCCAGCGAGGCTTACGAAAACGGCCAACTCAATCCCGAAGCCTACCCGCCGTTTACCGCAATTCTCGCCGTCGGCATGTGCCTGGCGGTTCTGATCACGTCATTCGGAACCCGACATCTGGTTCCTCACCTGCCAAAACCACGGGAATCGCAACAACTCAACCCCGCGCAGATTTTTATCGATATGAGGCTTGCCGCGAAGAACCGGTCATTCCTATGGTTGCTGGGTGGATTCGCGGTGATCTCGATTCCTGTTGGAGTGGGTGCCGCTTTGCAGTTATACCTCAACACTTTCTTCTGGGAGGTTTCTCCCGAAGGGATCTCAGCGATCCTCATCTCCGGCGTGGTTGCAACCTTCATCGGTTTTTCCGCTTCGCCCTGGATCATGCGACGGATAGAGAAAAAGCAGGCTTTGTTCGTCGGCTCGATCGGTTGGGCCACGTTCTACACAGGTCCGGTGATACTGCACTATGCCGGCCTCTTCCCCGCCCCGGGAACGGCAACGGTCGTCTACGCGCTCATGTTTTCACATTTTCTAGCGGGTGCCGTCGTCAGCCAACTGATTGTCGCCGTGTACTCCATGTTGGCGGACGTTGCCGATGAACAGGAACTGGTGGTGGACAAACGCCAGGAAGGCGTTTTCTTCGGTGTCTATTCGTTCATTATCAAAGCCACCGCCGGACTCGGCGCTGCAACCGGTGGTATCGTGCTGGACCTCATCGAGTGGCCCACGGGGGAGTCGGTGAAAACCGCAGCGGATATTCCGTCGGAAACCTTGTTTCAGTTGGCGATGATCGCGGGTCCCGGTCTCGCCATCGGCTTCGTTCCGGCAATACTGCTCTGGCGTAACTATCGACTATCCAAAAGCCGCCACGAACAAATACTTTCCCAAATCGAGGCGCGAGCCTAGGAGTCTCAACGGTAGAAAAGATTCCTAGCCAGCCGGATACCGGTGAATCACCCATACCGCACCTGTCAATTCATAAGGAAAGACCAACATGCCAACCTACAATGCACAAGCCGCGTTACCCGGCGGTGAGCCCGGCCCCTGGGGAGACCCGGTTTCGATCAGCTACGAAAAGCGCGATGTATTGCTGTATGCAGTAGGCATCGGCATCCAGGACCTGCGCTTCGTGTATGAGGGACACCCGGATTTTGCCGTCTTTCCAACCTTTCCCATTCGCTGGGGGAGTGCCGGGGCACCCATCGATGTCACTCTGGTTCCCCGTTCGCCCGGACCTCTGAACATCGACGCGGAACGGTATCTGGAGATGCTTCGACCGTTGCCCATTGAAGGCTCGGTGAAAGTAACTTCCCGACTGATCGGCGTGCACCCTCGAGGAAAAGGCAACGGGTTTGTGGAGAGCGAGAGCAACGTCACCGACGCGGACGGCAACGTCTGCGTGCGTATGGTCAACGGATCCTTCCGGCGCGGCATCGAGAAGCTCGGCGACATCGAACCCTTCGAAGGCAGTGGCCAGACCTTTTCGGCAAAAATTGCGGTCCCCGAATCTGCTCCCGATGTTACCTGCGAGGTTCGCATCCCCAAAAACCAGGCGCACATCTACCGCCTGTCAGGTGACTACAACCCGCTGCACATCGATCCCGACGCCGCCAAATTCGGCGGGTTCGATGAACCAATTCTGCATGGACTATGCACGTTCGGCCACTGTGCCCAGCTATTGCTGAACGCGCTCTGCGGCGGCGATGCGGCGCGTTTCAGGAAAATCAAAGTACGGTTTTCATCGCCGGTGTTTCTGGATGACACGATGCAGATCCTGGCCTGGCACGACGGGGCTGGACGGGTGATCTTCGAAGCTCGCGTGAGCGATACGGTGGTTGTTTCCAACGCCTACTTCGAATATGACCCGCTATAGGATGCGCCTCAAAAGATCGAAAACCGGATTCGCTGGCGCGCTCTGTCGTTACGAAAATTTCTACCGCACACCCGCCAATAGATGAGAGAGTATCGCCAGATAAAATATGAACGTCCGCCGGGCGCCACCGATATCCTGCTGGTACGGCATGGCGAATCACGGGCCGCGACTGCGGACAATCCTTTCCCAACCATCGACGGGCATGGCGACCCGGAGTTGCATCGAAACGGCCAGGCGCAGGCAATCCAGGTCGGACACCGTTTGCAGCACCAACCGATCACAGCGGTGTACGTTTCGAACTTACAACGCACCTGGCAAACCGCCGCCCCTTTGTGCGAGCACCTCAAATTGACACCCATAGTCGATCCGGATCTACGGGAGGTGTACCTGGGCGAATGGGAGGGCGGTGTGATGCGGATCAAGGCGCACGAAAATGATCCCCTCTATCAACGCCTCGTCGCAGAACAGCGCTGGGACGTCATTCCGGGCGCCGAGTCCAACGAGGAACTCGAGCTGCGACTCACGAGGGGTCTCGAGCGCATCGCAAAAAATCATCCGGACGAACTGGTGGTTGCCGTGGTGCATGGTGGCGTCATCGGCGGCATCCTTGCCCGTGCGACCGGTGCACAACCCTTTGCGTTCAGCCGTGCGGACAACGGCTCCATCAGCCACATCGTGATGGTCGGGGATCACATTGTGGTGCGACGATTCAACGACGCCGCACATATCGACACTGGTCTGTAAAAGGGCCAGGTGGTTAACCTAGCAGTCTGTCTTCAACCCGTCAGATAAAAGAGTACACCGTCATTGTCGCGGTGACTCTCAGCTTCTTTTGCGTGGCGCAGGTGTTCCAGGTGAGCGTAGGTTTCGCTTTCGGCCATGGACCCCCAGCTGCGACGCTTGAAAAGGTGTTGCGAGAATTCCTCGACGCTCGCGGGGCGTCCAAAATCCCGCGATATTTCACGAATCTTATCGAGTCGCTCATAGTGATGGCGCTTTATTTCTTCGGTCCGTTTACTCAGGTCGTCAAAAGGATGGCCGTGTGCCGGCAACACCTTGTTGATGCCTGAGATTTCACCCACCCGGTCGAGCGAGTAGAAAAACGAAAGCAACGGATCCTCCGAGGTCGAGATACCAGAGATGTGTGGTGTGATCGAAGGCAGTACGTGATCTCCCGCAAGAAAGATACCCGCTTCGGGATCGTGCAGGCAGAAGTGATCGGGTGTATGCCCAGGGGTGTGCAGTACAAACATCTCCCGACCCGCGAGATGTAGTAGGTCACCCTGCTCGACGGGATGACTCACTTCAGGAACGTTCATGGCGCCACCGAGCGCGCGCATTATCCCCCACTGCAGTCGTCTCCGCAGAGGCGGACGCGGTCGTTGTCCACCCCAGGGCGACGGCCCGCCCCACCATCCCGTTTGCGGCAAATCTTTACGGCGTGGTTCGGGGTTGCGTGAATGGTTATGCCCGTGATCATGGTCATGTGGACTTCCCGGCGTTGCCCGGGTGTCTCCTTGTTCGGCTTCGTGCGCCGCCTCGAGTTCCCGCTGTGCTTCGAGGTCTTCGACCGAGACCTCCGGCTGGTTGCTGGAGACCGACTCGGCAATGCCGAAACGGAAACTGCGATGCGCAATCACCCTGGCACCGTGTTCCTTTACGAAACGTGCGGCACCCCCGAAATGATCGGGGTGGGAGTGGGTAATGATGACCGTGTGGATGTCTTTCGGTTTCAGCTCCGCCTGGCGCAAGCGATGTTGAATCGCCTTCCAGGTGAAGGGGCCTGGCAGACCAGGATCGACAACGGCCGCTCCCTTGTCGTCCAGCAACGCGTACATATTGACGTGACCGAGACCCGGCATGCGGATGGGTAGCTGCATCCGCAAAACGTTGGGGGCGACTTCGGTAACTTCGGGATCAGCGCTCTCTTGTTCTTGTCTTTTTGCCATGACGTATTCTAACAGCCGAGACGATGGGGCGCCTGCCGACGATACCAGGCAGTGAATGTTCGACTTGCACGGTCACAGCGGTCGGACAGCCGTTTCTATACAAAGTCCTCACCCTATACTAGTCTGGTTTACCCGCTGCATGATTTTCGGGAGCTCACCAGATGCGCTTATTCCCAATCGCTACGCTGACACTGCTGATGCAAATGGTGTATGGGTTACCCGTCAATGCCGCTTCCGGATCCTCCTTCTCAGGCGAGGAGAATGTATTCATCGATCTCACCGAGGTCAATCTGACCCGGGTGGTCTACGACAGTATCGGTGGCTGGGGGGAGGCGTATTACCAGTTCGAAGGACGAGTGTGGGCCAGATGGGAAACCGACTACCCGCAAGCCGAACACAACTTTGCCAAACGTCTTCGTCAGCTCACCCGGCTGAATCCTGCTGCCCTGCCCGCCAGACGCCGGCTCACCGACCCGGACCTTGGCGACTTCCCGCTGATCTTCATGTCCGATGTAGGTTACGCAAACTTCTCAACCGAAGACGCGGATGCGCTGCGTGACTACCTCAAAAACGGTGGCTTTCTCTGGGCCGACGATTTCTGGGGTGATGCCGAATGGGCGAGCCTCGAACGTTTCATGAAGGTGGTACTCCCGGGCAACCGCTGGCGGGAAGTACCCATCGATCACCCGATATTCCACACGGTGTTCGAAATGGACGAGATGCCCCAGATTCCTGCCCGCAGCTTCGCCGGCCGTGGCTTGCAAACCTCCGAACCACCGTGGGTACACCGCTACCCGGCGGGCTCCCTGGAGAAGGCGACCATGCGCGGTTATTTCGACGACGACGGTCGCCTGATGGTTATCGGCACACACAATACCGACGTCGCGGACGGCTGGGAACGTGAAGCCTACGGTCAGTGGTACTTCGAACGCTTCAGCACAAAGTCGTATCGGCTCGGTGTGAACGTTTACACCTATGTGCTGACTCACTGATTCGGATTTCCCATGTTGTTTGAAAAACTATTCAGCTATCCCCTCGAGGCGTTTGCAACCGGAACGTTCCTGTTTGCCAACGTTTTTCAACCCCTGTGGTGGCTGACCGGCGCGGGTGTTGTCGTCGTCATCATCACCATCAGCGTGATGGCAGGTGTTCGTACCAAGAGCCTTGTATGGTGGCGGCGCTTAACCATCGCCGGTTTGCAGATTGCCGTGGCGTTGGGGGTAATAGCTTTACTCGCGGGGCCGGTGCTGCAAACCACCACGCTGCAACACGGTGCCAACAACATCGCCGTGCTCATCGACACTTCCGGCAGCATGAGTTTCCCCAACGCGAATGATGAACAGACCCGGCTGAATGCCGCCCTGGAGCTGTTAGAACTGCAACTGATACCGGCTCTGTCCGGTCTGGCAGAGATGGCGTTGTTCACTTTCGACAACTCGGCAGTGCGAAGGACAATGCAACACGGTGATTCAGTTACCGACGCTTTTTCCATAGAGGCTACCGACGCCGAAACTAATCTGATCGCATCCACCGCTTCGGTGCTGGATAGTTTCAAGGGTGCACCGCTTGCCGCGGTGATCGTGCTGAGCGACGGAGCCGACAACGGCGATAACTCGACCGTCGATATGGCAGCCCTTGCCGCCCACGGGGTGCCGGTCCACACCATCGGCTTCGGGGCCCATTCGCTTCCAGGCGAAGTACAGTTGGTCGATGTACAAATGGCCGCGGACGCGCCCCCCGCGAGCCGGGTATCCGCGCTCCTGGTCATTGAACACACGACCAGTGGGGAAGCGGTGATACACGTGCGCGACGGCGGGGTGCTGCTGGCGATTCAGCGAGTACAACTCTCCGCCAAAACGCCTACGGTGAGAACAGAAATCACCTTCGACAGCGGTGGTACCGGGATCCGTGAACTCAGCTTTGAATTAACACCACCGCCGGGCGATGTCCTGGCAGAAAATAACCAGATCCATCGACTGCTTACCGTAAACGACCGGCGCCGACGTTTCCTTTACCTCGAAGGTGAGCCACGCTGGGAGTACAAGTTCATCCGCCGCGCGGTTGCGGGCGACGAAGTACTGGAACTTGTCAGCTGGTTACGTACCACAGATCGCAAGACCTATCGTCAGGGTGTGTCCAACGAAGACGAGCTTGCCGACGGCTTCCCACCGGATCTGGAATCTCTGTACGGTTACGACGTGATCATACTGGGCAGCATTGCGGCCACCTCGTTCACCGAAGAGCAGCACGAGTGGCTGGAGTCCTTTGTAGCCGAACGCGGGGGCAGCTTACTGGCGTTGGCCGGGCGTGAAGCACTCGCCGAAGGCGGCTGGGATGTAACGCCACTGGCCGCGGCGCTGCCGGTTATTCTCGACCGTAAAACCGGCCCCACCTACGGGTCCGCGAACGGCACCGTGCGTCCCACCCGGGACGGGCTGGTGTCGCCCCTCACCCAGCTCGGAGCCGGCGAAGGCGCAGACGCATGGGCGACACTACCGCCACTGGGCGATTATCAACGGCTTGGGACGCTCAAACCTGCAGCAACCACGTTGCTCGAACTGGTGCGGGGAGGAACAGCGAGTCCTCTTCTGGTCACCCAGCCCTATGGCCTTGGTACGACCGCGATATTGGCAACGGCCACTACCTGGCGTTGGCAGATGCGTACGCCACCGGACGACCAGCGCCACGGCTTGTTCTGGCGCCAACTGCTTCGCCAGCTGGCAGAAACAGCACAGCGGCCGAGAAGCGTAAACCTGTCGATGGACAGTGGAGGCATCGTGGTACGGGCTTCTGTCCGGAACAAGCTATTCGAGCCTGCTGCAAACATATCTGCCAACGCAGTGATTACCCACCCCGACCGCTCGGAAACTCACCTGAAACTGATACCAGGCGACGTGCCGGGCGTTCTCGCTGTCCGCTACGTACCCGGTGCACCGGGCGTGTATAGAGTGGATGTCAGCATTGAAGACCCGACCGGTGAGGAAACGATTACCCGATTCATACGCACCGGCGCGCAAAATCGGGAATATCTTCGCCCGGTTCAGAACGAATCGCTGTTGCGCCGTATCGCGGATGTCACCGGCGGTCGCTACTGGTCGAGCGATGACGTTGCCGGCATCACGACCGCACTGACATTTACCGGCAGCGGCATCCGTTCCGTGCAGCTGTTGCCACTTTGGTACATGCCGGCTCTGTTTGCTCTGCTACTTGCGTTGAAGCTCGGCGAGTGGGGGCTTAGACGGGCATGGGGAAGGGTTTGATGGTTACCCACGTTCATCCGTTAACCTGCATCTTATTGGTGGGCGCCTGCTTGTTTGTTGCGAGTCAGGCGATGAGCGCTGAAACCCGCGCGCTCATCGTCGCGGGGTTAGGCGGGGAAGTAGACTATGAAACTCAATTTCAACGTCACGCAAATACCTCTGCAGACCACCTCCGCGAGGTTGCCAACGATATTACTCTGCTGCTTGGGGAGGCAGCGAATCGTGATTCTGTACGATCCGCACTGGCCGAGATCGGCAAACGCGCCACCGCCGAGGATGCCTTGGTCATGCTGTTCATAGGCCACGGCAGCTATGACGGTGAACACTTTCGATTCAACGTGCCCGGACCCGACTTTACCGCCACGGATTTAGCTGGTTGGCTTGCATCCGTGGCGGCCAGGCGCCAGTTAGTGGTGGTTACCGGGAGTTCCAGTGGCGCAGCACAAGCTCCCCTCGAACATGCCGGGCGCACGGTGATCACCGCAACCCGTTCCGGCGAGGAGCGCAACGCCACGGTGTTTGCGCGTTATTTTAGTGAAGCGCTCGGCACCAAAACTGCGGATATCGACAAAGATCTGCGCATTACCGCCCAAGAAGCGTTCAACTACACCTCTCACGGTGTCAGCGACCATTACTCCTCGCGACGCACAATGGCCACCGAACATCCGCTGTCCGAGGGACCGGAGACGGCAATTGTACTCGCACAATTGGCAAGCGTACCCTCCATCGGTCCAACCGTTTCTCTGGTGGACGAACGCCGCAACACCCTCGAGCAGGAAATTGCCGTGCTCAAGGCTGAGAAAAGTAGTTACCTCGTGAGCGACTATTACGCTGAACTGCAGCGCCTGCTGTTGGAACTGGTCGTGGTGGAAATCCAGATCGAAGATGCCGCCGAGAGGAACGACCCGTGAAGATCTCTCCGAGTTTTTCGTTCCAGCACGGCAGGTCTGGATTGCACGCGATGCACGGGTTGTACCGAATATCGAGCGCGCTGTTACTCCTGATTGCGCCATTTGGGATGACGAACGAGGCGGTGGTGGACGCGCCACCTGCCAATGCGGCAGCCGAGACTACCAACGAGAGGCCGGCAGGTACCAATCTGGAAACTCTTTCCGGCTCCGCCACCAAAAGTGCGTCTCTGGAGCACTGCCAGGCCTTGCACGACACGGGCGATCCGACCGCAAAAAACTGTTACCTGGAACTGCTGCGGATCGAACATGATGACGCCGTCCGCGCCGAAGCTCTCTGGCGCACGGGCAACACCAACGCTGCAAATCGCGCTTTCCGCCGTGCGAACCAGATTGGTCCCGGCAACCCGGACCTGCTCACCCGTTGGGGGTTGTTGTTCATCGAGGTGCATCAGGCAGCGGACGCAGAAGCGCTATTCAAAGAAGCGTTGACTATCGACCCGCTGCATTCAGCCGCGCTGTTGGGTCACGCCGAATTACTGGCGAGGCGTTTCGAAGGACGCGCTCAGGGTTTGATTGCCGCCGTGCTGACTCGCGAACCAAACCATCCTCGAGCCAACATGTTGCTCTCCCGGCAGCATCTGGAAGTGGGTGACGTAGAGGCCGCCCGCGCCGCACTTACTCGATTACTCGACAAACCACTCACGACCGTCGATCGCCTCAACGTCTATGCGTTACTGGCCGCGGCCGATCACATGGGTGGTGAGTTACCAAGCCCCTGGACCGGCAAAGCCCTGGAATTAAACCCGGCTTTCGGTGACATCTACTCCGTGCCGGCCTACTTCTACATCATCACACGGCGTTATACCGAAGCCGTGGCATTGCTCGAGAAAGCCACACAGACAAACCCCGATCACTGGCTCGCCCACGCAGACCTCGGAATCAACCTGCTGCGGTTGAACAGGTTTGATGAGGCTCGCGAGCATCTGGAACACGCCTATAGTGGTGACCCATACAACGCCGAAGTGATAAATACTCTGCGGCTGCTGGACAGCCTGTCGAACTTCGACACGATCTCGTCATCCAACCTGGTCATGCGTCTACACAAGAGCGAATCTGCAGTGCTTGCCCCTTACGTGCGGGAATTTGTCAGCGAAGCAGAAGGAGCAATGGCAGCCCGCTATCGCTACAAACTCGAACGACCCGTAGTCATCGAGCTTTATCAGCACCATGACGACTTCGCCGTGCGCACTGCCGGTTTGCCCGGGCTCGGAATTCTCGGTGCGACCTTCGGCGACGTGGTCGTTATGGACGGTCCTTCCGCAAAGACCGCCGCGGAAGGATTCGATTGGGTCAGCGCCTTGTGGCATGAATTGGTCCACGTAGTCACTCTGAACGCGACCAACAACCTGGTTTCGCGCTGGTTTGCCGAAGGTGTCAGCGTATTCGAAGAGTGGCGCTACGGTCCGAGCCCTAACGATTCTGTCCCTTACAGTTTTCTCGAAGCCATGGCAGACGATCGACTGTTGCCTGTGGCAGACCTTGACGAGGGGTTTATCCGGCCTCGCTACCCCGAACAAATATCCGTTTCCTATCTGCAATCCGGGCTTCTTTGTCTCTTCATTGCCGACAATTTCGACAACGGCCTCGTGGACATACTGGAGGCATATGGCAACGGTGCAACGACCGTGGAAGCCATCGAACAGGCGCTGGCGCTCACTCCGGCCGAGCTGGATGAAGCATTCGCCGCATATCTCGAGGAACGTTTTGGCCAGCTGGTGTCCGGACTCGAAGACTTGAGGAAATCAAACCTTGCAGCCGCCGCTGCATTCAAGGCCGAACGCTGGATCGATGCCATCACATCCGCGGAAAAAGCCATCAGCCTCTATCCGGAATACATTGGACCCGACAGTGCGTATCTGTTGATGGCGAGCGCGGCGGAGCATGGAAAAATCCCCGATAAAGCAATGAGCGCCTTGACGCGCTACTGGCAGGCGGGTGGGCGCAACCCAACTGCACTCGATAACCTTGCGCGTGCTTATCACGACGCCGCCAACCTGGACGAAGCCATCGCGGTACAACGCGTACTGGCTCGCGCTGTACCACTGACCACCGTTCATCACGCAACGCTCGGTGACTGGCTTTCCTCGGCAGGCAGGCACGCCGAGGCTCAAACCGAGTACCGGTCCGTGTTGGCACTCGAGCCTTACGATAAAGCCAGCGCCCACTTTAAGCTGGCAGGCGCCCTGCACCAGCTGAACCAGATCGAAGAGGCTCGACGCCAGTTGCTCTACGCCCTGGAGATCGCGCCGCGTTTCCGACCTGCCCTGTTATTGTTAGTCGAGATCAACCGATGAGTGAAACCACCCTAGACACGCCAGAGACCCAGGCCACCGAAGCCCTGATCGACAAGTTTCAGGAAACGATGACGCGAATCCGCACCGAACTTGGCAAGGTAATCGTGGGTCAGGACCAGGTGCTCGAGCAGCTTTTGATCACCGTGTTGGTTGGGGGCCATTGCCTGATCACCGGTCTACCGGGAACGGCCAAAACTCTCATGGTGCAGTCTCTGGCCGACGCGCTGGTGGAACGGCAGCAGGTACACGCAGTCTCCGGGCGCCAGCGACTCCAGGAAGCTTCGCGCTGCCTGGCGCGCCGCCGTCGCCGACCAGTCGCGGGCGACGCTCTGGCTGAAATCCAGCACCAACGCCACGTCCATCGACACGCGAACCGGATCCAAGACCAGGAGCACCGACTGCTGCTTGCCGTCCTCGAACACGCGGAAGTCATCGGCCGTCAGCCCCGCAACCGGCTCACCTTCATCGTCGATGACCGCCACCTTGATGCGGGTCATCTCGACTTCCGTGTGAAAGACCGGACGTTGCGGCTTCTGCTCGGGCGCCTGCTGGGCCCGAGCCAGTGGACCCAGCAGCGACACGCAGGCCAACAACACAACGAAGGCCAGCTTGGGATATCTGGCGGCCAGCATGGCAATCAATATGAACAGTGGAGCCAATTACATGTCGTTGAAGTCCATTTTCGATGTTCTGGTGGCAAGTGAGAGGGCCGCAACAGTTCCAATCTCTCTCTCCATGTTCTTCTGTCATTTCTCGGTTCCTTGTTCATCCCACCTTATTTCCCAGCGACATCTTTGACCAACTCTGACAGCTTCACATTGAAGTTCCGCTTCAAACGATCCGCCAAATTATAGCTGGACATGTTCAGTTCAGGGATACGCCCAAACTTGCGGTGCAAGCGTATTCCTTTCCGGAGATATTTCCGAATCACTTTCTTCGCCTTCGGCAACGTAAGCGGCTTGATGTGCGCGCCGAGGATTTTCTCAACTTCCTTCGCCAAGGTCGTGCCGTGATTCCATGTCAGCCTGCCATTCAGGGCGTAACTGCTCATCCCGATCTCGGGCAAATCCCCGAATTTGTTGCCGATGCGAACGCCACGGGACCAATACTCTCTGATCAGGTCATGGGTGCGGGCCAGATGACCGTCATTTGCATCGCCAACTCCATGCTGATCAACGAAAACCAACACGACTGGCGGCCGTTTCGTTCGGAATAACCAGCCC
>JACZXA010000036.1 GCA_022571865.1 Pseudomonadota bacterium | reverse complement strand
GGGAAACACTCGACGGGTTCGAGCTGGGTTACGAGACGTACGGGGAACTCAACAAGCAGGCGAACAATGCGATCCTCGTATGTCATGCGTTGTCTGGCAACCACCATGCCGCGGGTTTTCACGAACCAACCGAGAGCCGCCCCGGTTGGTGGGATAGTTGCATCGGTCCAGGCAAACCCATCGATACGCAGCAATTTTTTGTCGTCAGCCTGAACAACCTCGGTGGCTGTCACGGCAGCACCGGACCCTGCTCGATCAATCCCCAGACCGGTTCGGCGTTCGGCCCCGATTTCCCGTTGGTTACCGTCAGCGATTGGGTCAGAAGTCAGACGCAACTTGCAGATCATCTCGGCATCCAGCAATTCGCTGCCGTCATCGGGGGAAGCCTGGGCGGCATGCAGGCCATGCAATGGGCCATCGATTTTCCCGATCGGCTTCGCGCGGCGGTGCTGATTGCGTGCGCCGCCAAACTTTCCGCGCAGAATATCGCTTTCAACGAGATCGCTCGGCAGGCGATCCTCACCGACCCTGAGTTTCATGAGGGCAGGTATCGTGAGCAGGGGAAAAATCCCGATATCGGACTGATGTTGGCGCGCATGCTCGGACACGTAACTTACCTTTCGGATGATGGCATGCGGCAGAAATTCGGACGCGAACTCAAGTCCGGTGACTTGAGCCTCGGGCACGACGTAGAATTTCAGGTGGAAAGTTATCTGCACCACCAGGGTCGATCGTTCTCCAAACAATTCGACGCAAACACCTATTTGCTCATGACTCGTACACTCGACTACTTCGACCCGGCGCGAGCATTCGAGGACGACCTGGTGGTTGCGTTGTCCAATGCGTTATGTAAGTTCCTCGTGATTTCCTTTACGACGGATTGGCGGTTTCCCGTGGTACGATCCAAGGAGATTGTGGATGCGTTGATAAAGGCGCAAAAGAACGTAGCGAGTGCAGTTATTGAATCGGATCGTGGCCACGACTCTTTCCTTCTGCAAATTCCTCGCTATTTCGAAGTATTGAGCGCTTTCATGAAACGATTGCAACCAGGGGTCATTGATGCGCGCTGACCTCGCTATCATTGCGGAACTGATCAATCCTGGCGCTCGCGTGCTGGACCTTGGTTGCGGCGAAGGTGAATTGTTGGCACATCTGCAGGATACCAAACAAGTTAACGGCTACGGATTGGAAATAGACCCTGACAACATTGCAACCTGTATTAACAAAGGCGTCAACGTAATTGAACAAAACCTCGACCAAGGCCTGGACAACTTCGCAAGCAAAAGCTTCGATATGGTGGTAATGACGGAAACTTTACAGTCGGTCAGAGCACCCGACTTGATGTTGGACGACATGTTGAGGATAGGCGAAGAGTGTATTGTCACTTTCCCGAACTTTGGTTATTGGCGCTGCCGCATGCACATCGTTCTGCGAGGAAGAATGCCGATTGCCCGACATCTGCCATATTCGTGGTACGACACGCCCAACATCCACCTATGCACGTTCCGTGACTTCGAGCGGCTTTGTAGAGACAAAGGCATTCGCATCATCGAGCGGCTTGTTGCAAATGCTGACCATGTCAATCGACCGCTGATGAGTTTGTTCCCAAATTTTTTCGGTGCGATAGCATTCTACCGACTCGGGTCCGGAAGCGGATGAAACAATTCTCACCCTGGTTGCTGATCGTGCTCTGGTTAATCAGCGGAATCGCCCGCGCCGAACAGATGCAGTCTTTCGGTGACTGGGAAGTACACTGCTCGTTGTTTCCAACCGAATTTCTGAATCCTCAGATCGCGAGTCAATATCAGATCACCCGCGGCCGCGATCGAGCCTTGCTCAACATTTCAGTTCTAGCTGTGAACGACAATCCCGTACCTGCCGAAGTCGCCGGCACGATCACAAATCTACTCAGCCAACAGCAACCTCTGGCATTTCGAGAAATCCGCGAAGGAGTTGCGGTTTATTATCTCGCACCTGTGCGGCATACGGATCGTGAGGTGCTCCGTTTCAGAATAACGATCAGCCTCCCGGCGACGGCGAGAAAGTGCTGACCTTCCAGCAAACCATGTATTGGGACAACCCATGAAGGTGGTTCTCGCCACCAATAACGAGGGCAAACTGAAGGAATTCCGCTCGCTGCTTGCACCTCTCGCCCTGGACCTGGTCGGACAAGCCGAACTCGGAATAGCGAGCGTCCCCGAGACCGGGGCTACTTTCGTCGAGAACGCTCTCGAAAAAGCCCGTCACGCGAGCGCGATGAGCGAATGCCCCGCACTCAGCGATGACTCCGGGCTGGTTGTCGACTGCTTACAAGGTCAGCCGGGGATTCATTCGGCCCGGTTTGCCGGAAACGACGCAACCGACGAGGACAACAACAACAAGCTGCTGGCTCTGCTCGGTAATGGTCAAACCCGCTCCGCACACTTCTACTGTGCCCTCGTATTCCTACGCCACGCGCAAGATCCTGCTCCGGTAATCGCTACAGGCCAATGGCACGGTTCCATCGTCATCGAGCCAAAGGGTAACAACGGTTTTGGCTACGACCCGCTCTTTCTCGTTTCCGGACTGGGAATCACGTCCGCCGAGCTTGATCCGGAAGCCAAAAATCGGATCAGTCACCGAGCACAAGCCGTTCAAGAATTATGCGCGAAGCTAACCCCATTGATCTAACGATTCCGCTGAGCCTTTACATTCACTTCCCTTGGTGTGTGCGTAAATGCCCTTACTGTGACTTCAACTCCCACCCGCTGAGAGGAACCCTGGACGAAGCGGGTTACCTCCGTGCTTTACGCCAAGACTTGAGCGCTCAGCTCGAAGATGTGCCTACAAGATCGATTCAAAGCATTTTTTTCGGCGGTGGAACACCCAGTCTGTTTTCGCCTGATGCGTTTGCGGAACTGTTAGACGGTCTGTCTGAACTCATGACCCCAGACGCGGAAGTGACCATGGAAGCAAATCCTGGCACCACCGAATACCATGATTTCCATGAGTATCGTGCCGCCGGAATCAACCGTTTGTCTTTGGGAGCACAGAGCTTCGCAGACGTTCAACTCGAGCGCCTCGGTAGGATTCACTCCGCTTGCGAGACACACGAGAGTTTTGCCAAGGCACGGGAAGGCGGTTTCGACAACGTCAATCTGGATCTGATGTATGCGCTTCCACAACAAACCGTAGACGAAGCCATGTTCGACCTCGAAACGGCTATCGTGCTGGCTCCCGAACACATCAGCTGGTACCAGTTGACCATTGAACCCAAGACCGAGTTCGCCAGACGCCCACCCATTCTCGCATCGGAGACCGCGGTAGAGGACATGGAGAAACGCGGTCACGCATTGCTGGCCGAAGCGGGTTATCGACGTTATGAGGTTTCCGCCTACGCAAAAGATTCCCATCAATGCCTGCACAACAGCAACTACTGGAGGTTTGGCGACTATCTTGGCGCCGGGGCCGGTGCCCACGGCAAGAGAAGCAACGCCACGGGCATTATTCGCACCAGCAAACCGCGCCAACCGCGACTTTATCTGGCAGACCCCGAAACGACCAAAGAACTTCCATTGCGGTTAAGTGATCTCCCCGGCGAGTTCATGATGAATGTACTGAGGTTGTTCGACGGGGTGGAATTCGAACTATTCACCCAACGCACCGGTCTTCCGATCGAGGTCATCGGTGAGCGGTGGCAGTCGTTGGTTGATCTGGGCCTCGCAAGTGAGGAGCGACTCACCGCCACGCCCTTAGGCTACCGTCACCTCGATTCGCTGATCCAGCGTTTCCTGTAAGGGCTATTGCCAGTTTTTCGCTCTTTTGAGGCGCATGAGTGGCGTTACGCAACGAAAAAGAGCGGGAAAACGGACCGCTGTGGTGCTTTCGTAGTAGGAATCTTTTCTACCGCGCAGACCCCTTTTGCTGCTATCGGCGACCGCAGTAACTTCTTCATGAGTAATCCGGACTAGGTAAGGATATTGCACGAGGACGCAGAGTTTTGGGTGAGAGATCGTGGTCGTCATGACGGCTCGTGACCGAAAGCGTAGCCGTAGCGACGGAAGCGAGGACCTGTTTGCGCTTGCGTAAACAGGTCCGCGTTCGCATAGCGAACGCGCTGAACATCTGGCGGCTTGGCGGCCACGAGATCCAGCCAAAAATTGTGGAGGCGCCTCGGTGACACTTCGAACCTATTCGAAATAGTGAAAATTTATAATAATTTCAAAATGTTAACCATCCTATGCGCCGTACTCGTGCAATATTCGGGCTAGATACGTTTGAACGCAAGATTCCAGACCTCGTACCCCAGCGATTGACCACGCGCTTCGAAATTGGTCACTGGACGATCGGGATTACCGCTGGCAAAACGGCCGGCACCCGCCAGATTTTCAAAGCAGGGCTCGCGGTCCAGAACGTCGAGCATCCATTCGGCATACGGTTGCCAGTCACTGGCGAGTAACAGCTGGCCACCGGACTTCATGCGATTCGCAAGCAGAGTTGCAAACCCTGGTTGGATCAGCCGCCGCTTATGGTGGCGCTTCTTGGGCCACGGATCGGGGAAATAGATTCGGACTTCGTCAAGGCTTGCTGGAGAGAACAATTCCCCCAACGCGGTTCGTGCTTCGGCGCTGATAATTCGTACGTGTTTGAGGTTCTGCGTCTGTAACCTCAGCAGTACCGAACCAATGCCCGGCTGATACACGTCGATTCCCAACAGGTTCCAATCCGGATGCTGCTGCCCCCAAGCAACGAGGGCATGACCCATGCCGAAGCCTATCTCCAGCCCTAAACGTGCACTGCGTGCGAATGTCGAAGACCAGCCCGGTGACTGGGTAGCGCCTGGCGAAACGGATATCAGGAACCGGTCACCGTATTCGGCGAGTGCACGAGCCTGACCCTTGGAAATTCGGCCGCGGCGGCGCAGATAGGTACGTGTGGTCAACGTCGTAATGCAGCGCCAACGAGGGCCAACCAGCCGAAAATGAAGGCAGCGCCGCCAATGGGTGTCAGCAGACCAAACAGTGACGGGCCGTTTAATGCGAGAATGTAGAGGCTGCCGGAAAACAACAGGATCCCGCTGAGGAAACTCCAGCCGGCAAGAGTTATCGCGGTTGGCGTGCGCGCGTTTACTTCGATTTGACGTCCCCAGATTCCGACGACAAGCAATGCCATAGCGTGGCTCAGCTGGTAACTGACCGCGGTCTCCCACGCGTGAAGTAAGGTTGAAGTCAGCTGGCTGCCGAGGGCATGTGCGCCGAATGCACCAAAAAGAACGCCGGTGGCGCCAAACAACGCCCCGGCGGTCAAAAATATCCTGGGATGTGGCACTTAAATCAAATTACGCTGAGATAGCCGCCTTGAGCTTTTTCATCGCGTTTTTCTCAATCTGGCGAATTCGTTCTGCCGAAACGTCAAATTCTTCCGCCAGCGTGTGAAGCGTGCTTTTATCATCAACCAACCAGCGGCGCTGAATGATCTCCTTGCTGCGCTCATCCAATTGTCCAAGTGCCACGGCCAATTTTCCGCTGACATCCTCGCGCCAGTCTTCTTCGGCCACCAAATCGGCCGGATTAGTTCCTTCGCGCTCGAGAAAGTGCGCCGGTGCCACCGGCTGCTCATCGTCGGTCGCATAGCCATCGAAGGCCATATCGCTCGCAGCCAGACGACCCTCCATCCGAGTCACCTCCTGCTCGGAAACCCCCAACTGATCGGCCATGGCCTTCGTTTCCTCGTTGGTCAGCCAGGCTAAACGTTTCTTGGAGCTACGCAGGTTGAAGAAGAGTTTCCGTTGAGCTTTGGTCGTTGCGACCTTGACGATGCGCCAATTACGCAGAATAAACTCGTGCATTTCCGCCTTGATCCAGTGTACGGCGAAAGAAACCAGCCGTACCCCCACTTCCGGGTTAAAACGCTTAACGGCCTTCATGAGACCGACATTACCTTCCTGGATCAGATCTCCCTGGGGAAGCCCATAACCCTTGTATGATCGCGCCAGATGCGCAACAAACCGCAAGTGGCACAACACCAACTCACGTGCCGCATCGAGATCATTGTCGTAGTAGAACCGTTCGGCGAGCACCTTTTCTTCTTCGGCGCTCAACACCGGAAAGTTGCTCAGGGTCTGCAGATAGGCATCGAGGTCCCGGCCGGGTGACAGACTGCTCAGCGGCAATAGACTTGTGGTCATTTGATACCTCAGGTAACACTAACAGTTTAAGTTTAGCACTCTACGCCATAGACTGCTAACCCCTCAAAAACCTTCTAACCCATTGAAATCACGGGATTTCTAGATCAGTCAAGCGCTGTCTTGCCGCTAGAAGCGCACCGGCAATGCCTAGAATTCCGCCAACAGCCAGCAATACCAGCAGAAATTTGGGGTCGAAACCGCTCATTTTCAACTCCTGACCATAACTTCCCAGCAGATGCGTGAGCGGCGTCTCAACGATAACCAGGCACAAACTGATCAGCATAGCGGCGATCAAACCCCCGCCAAGACCGTAAAAAGCTCCGAAGTATAGGTACGGACGGCGGATCTGGCGATCCGTGGCGCCGACTAATTTCAAAACTCGAAGCTCCTCCAATCGCGCTTCTATCGCCAACCGCACTGAGGTTGCCGTAACCAGCACCGCCCCGAGTCCGAACAATGCGCCCAACATCATTCCCAACCGACTAACGACCCGGGTGATGTCCGTCACCCGCTGCAGCCAGGTCTTTTCCACAACGACTTCGCTTACCCCGGCGCTGCGACCTGCAAACTCGGCGACCAACTCGAGATCGACAAGTGACGCATCCTCAGCCAGCGTCGCTCGCAACGAGGCAGGAAGAGGATTTTCTGCGAGTAAATCCAGGGCATTCACGAGGCCTGTATAAGTCTGGAACTCTCGCAGCGCCTCGTCCTGGGTGGTGACTTTCACGCCGCTGATTTCACTTCGGGCAAGGAGCGCCGCTGCCGCGGCGGCTATCTCGGCATCAGCCAAACCCAGATCGAAGTATACGGACAGACCAGGTCTGCCCTCCCACGCCGTCGTCATGCCAGCGAGGTTGATCTGCACCAAGAACAATCCCGCGGGCAAGGCGAGTGCGATCCCCACCAACAACCATACCAGCATGCTCGTCCCGGGCCGGGCACTCACGAAGTGCAGGGTTTCCCGGGCAACCCTCTTATGATCGCGCCACCAGGTCAACGGTCCGGTATGCGACCGTGGCCAGGGGTCTTTGCGGGGTCTATTTTTCCGTGTCATACGAACCTGGCCCATTATTCTGATCTCTGACGATACTGCCGTTGCCGAGCTCGACGATTCGCCACCCCATGGATTCGATCAGATCGTGATCATGACTGGCGATGATCACGGTCGTACCCACCTGGTTGAACTGTTCGAACAGATGCATGATGTCCCGAGACAGCTCAGGATCGAGATTGCCCGTTGGCTCGTCCGCAAGCAGGATTTTCGGTCTTGGTACGACCGCGCGTGCGATTCCAACTCGCTGTTGTTCACCCGTCGAAAGTTGGCCAGGAAAAAGATGCTCCCTGGGCAGCAAACCCACGCGAGACAAGGCCGCCCTGACACGTCGGGCGATGTCTTTTTCCAGCATGCCAGACACCCGCAAGGGCAACGCGACATTGTCGAACACCGTACGGTGGGCAAGCAGGTGGTGGTCCTGATACACAGCGCCGAGGTTCTGGCGGTAGTAGGCCAAGCGCCTCGAACTGATCTGGGTCAGGTTGACTCCGTTAACCAGGATCTGGCCTCTGGAGGGTTGATCCAGACACATCAACAACTTCAAGAACGTGCTCTTACCCGCGCCTGAATGCCCGGTCAGGAAGGTCATTGAACCTTCTTCAAACGTAACCGTTACGTCCTTCAACGCCTCGTGGCCATTATCAAAACGTTTGGTGACCTGATGGAACTCGATGTGTCCCACTTAGTCGATCGCCAGCAATGCGTCTACGAAACTATCCGCATTGAACGGGCTCAAGTCTTCGAGATGTTCACCGACACCAATGAAATAGACCGGCTGACAAAACCGCCGCGCGATCGCAAAAATCACCCCGGCTTTGGCCGTGCCGTCAAGTTTGGTGATAATCAATCCCGTCACACCGACGGCTTCATCAAATTGCTCGACCTGACTCAGCGCATTCTGACCCACACCCGCATCGAGGACTAACAACACTTCATGGGGCGCGGCTGGATCCAAACGATTGACTACCCGTTTGATTTTTTTCAGCTCATCCATGAGATTGGTATTTGTCTGCAAGCGTCCCGCAGTATCGGCGAGCACCACGTCGAAGTTGCGCGCCTTGGCAGATTCTACGGCGTCATAGACCACGCTCGCGCTGTCGGCTCCCTGCGGTTGGGCGATCACGGATACCTCATTGCGTTCACCCCAGCGTTGCAACTGCTCGACCGCGGCGGCACGAAAAGTATCTCCCGCGGCCAACAACACGCGCGCGCCGGTATCTTGTAAATATTTGGCGAGCTTACCGATTGTCGTTGTCTTGCCGACCCCGTTGACACCCACAAAAAACACCACGGCCGGCTTTTTTCCAGCCACCGAAAACGTCTTTTCCAAAGGGCGCAACATCTCTTTCAATAAGGTTGCCAACGCCGTGTGCAGAGCCATCGTATCGTTTAGCTCCTTGCGTTTTACCCGCGAGGTTAACGCTTGCATGATCTCTCGAGTAGCGTCGATCCCTACATCCGTCTGCAGGAGCGAGGCTTCGAGATCCTCCAGGACCCCATCGTCGATCTCTTTGTCGCCGAGCAACAGGTTGCCGACGCCCGCTGCAAGCTGACTGCGCGTTCTACCCAGCCCTGCTCTCAGCCGACCCCAGAACCGCGGTCTTTCGCCGTCATCTTCAAGCAAATCTTTATCGACGTCACTCACTCTGATCATCTCACCTCGATCACAAGTCTGCTACCTTCTGCTTTGATGTACATCACTCCTGCTGCTACGAGAAGATAATGGCTAAAAACGAAGTGCGCATTATCGGTGGTAAGTGGAAGGGGCGAAAGATCGGATTCCCTGCTTCCAAGACTCTGCGCCCAACGCTCGGTCGAGTCCGCGAGACATTGTTCAGCTGGCTGGTAGCGGATGTCGAGGATGCTCGCTGCCTCGATCTATTTGCTGGCAGCGGAGCGCTGGGTTTCGAAGCCTTGTCACGAGGCGCTCGCCAAGTCATCTTCATCGATAACAACCATCACGCCGCACGCGCCCTGCGCAACAACGTGACTCTGTTACTGGGCGACGAAGACCCTGTCTGCGCGCAGGTTCACCACCAGTCTGCATGGCAATTTCTCGACCAATGCGAATCCATGGCAGCGGCTCGCTGGGACGTAATTTTTCTCGACCCACCTTTCGATTCCAGATCTCTAAGCCGGGCTCTGGCAACAATCGCCCAACGAAACCTCTTGGGTGAGCGAGGCCAGGTTTATGTGGAATTACCCACCCGTGGCTCCCTGGAACACCCCGGATGGCGGTTTGCCAAAAAGTCCCGAGCAGGTGACAGCCAGTTTGGCCTCCTTGCCAGGGAAATGTGACGCCGCTACCATCGCGCCGTTTCTTCATTATTCTCGGGAGGCGAGGTAAGTTAATGAGCGTGGTAGTGTACCCCGGTTCGTTCAATCCGATCACTAACGGGCATACGGATCTGGTGAAACGTGCACTGAATCTGTTTGACCACGTCGTGCTCGCCATCGGCACGTCTGCGCAAAAAGATCCCAGCGTCGAGCTGCGGGATCGAACTACGTTATGTCAAATAGCTTTGGAAGAGTTCGGCGACCGCGTGTCGGTTGAGGGGTTCAATACTCTCCTGGTCGATTATGTACGCAGCAAGGGCGCACGCTTCATTTTGCGCGGCCTGCGCACCATGACTGATTTCGAATATGAATTTCAGATGGCGGAGATGAACCAGTCCCTCGATCCGGGGATCGAATACGTATTTTTGCCTACCTCCAAGGAGTGCTCGTTTATATCATCAACTCTGGTACGCGAGATCGCCTCATATGGTGGCGACATTTCTCAATTCGTACATCCGGCCGTGGTGAAGGCATACAGTCGAACGGACTAGCAGACTGTCGGACTTAGGGGGATCTTGGCGAGGGAGTGGGAAAGCGAGGTCATTTTTTCGGTCTTTTGAGGAGCATAGTGGTGCTACGTGACGAAAAAGAGCGGAAAAATGAACCGCTTTCCCACTTCCGCAGCCGATTCATCCTAAGTCCGACAGACTGCTAGTCTGGTTGCTGGTCCCAAATTCTGAGGACTGAACGCTACCGCAAGTTCTTGCGTCTTGCGCTGGTTGTACAACCCAGGCAGCGAACGAACGTTGCCCGCGCAGGACCCACCACCAACTTCTGTGCGGCCTCTCCGACATTTCCGCCCGCAGCGCTGAATGGCAGGCTGACGACAAACGCCACCGCACCAACCGCGGTGATCGCTATGCCGATGGGCCGCGCGATAACCAGGTCGCCAGCCATCGCAAGAGCCGTAGGTTGATCTTCGGGAGCGGCGAATACGGGAGTGCTGAGTGCAAACACGAGCGTTATCAGCAACGTCGTACGACCAATATGCTTCATAACCACTGTCCTCAATTAAACCTCAGCCGAGGTTACCACTTATCCCCGCCAAAACCCTGGGTACGTTGGCATTTCGGGCAGAAGTAGGTGGCTCGCTGGGCGCTTTTCAGCACCTTGATCGGTGCCGTACAGCGCCGACACGGGAGATCGGCGCGATCGTAAACATACAGGGACTGTTTGAAATACCCTGGATTGCCATCTTGGTTGACAAAATCCCGCAACGTGGTGCCTCCCATACGGATCGCTTCTCGAAGCACCGTGCGAACCGCATAGGCAAGATGGTCATACCCGAGGGCGCTGACTCTTCCCGCCCGGACCGAGGGCCGAATACCTGCCCGAAACAACGCTTCATTGGCGTAAATATTGCCGATTCCGACCACGATCTTGCCGTCCATGATGAAACTCTTCACCGCCAACCGGCGTCCACGAGCCAGACCCTTGAGGTACGCGCCGGTGAAGGTCTCGGCGAGGGGCTCGATTCCCAGCTTTGCCAGCAACCAGTGCGTCTCAGGCTCGCCCTCGTGCCAATGCAGGCTGCCAAACCGGCGCGGATCGTTGAGCCGCAATATCTGACCGTCGTCGAGCAGGATGTCCACATGATCGTGTTTCTTGGGCTCTGTCGTTTCAGGCACGATCCTGAGACTCCCGGACATACCGAGATGAAAGATGAGAGTGCCGGTTTCCAGGCCCAGGAGCAGATATTTTGCACGTCTGCAAACGGAGACGATTTGTTGGTCTATGACTGTCTGTGGAAGTTCTACCGGCCAACGAAGCCGAGGATTACGAACAACGGTGGCTTTAATGCGCTTGCCGGTCACCAGCGGCGCAATACCGCGGGAAATCGTTTCTACTTCGGGAAGTTCAGGCACCGATTACACCACCAGAAGTCATTGATGGGCTATTCGGCCGTGCTTTATTTAATCTTAGCTTCGATGTAGAGAACGTGTTTGCGAATGACAGGATCGTACTTTTTCATCTCGAGCTTGTCCGGCGTCGAGCGCTTGTTCTTGTCGGTGGTGTAGTAGTGGCCGGTTCCCGCGCTCGATACCAGCTTGATTTTATCTCGCATAACCTCTAACTCCTGCTAAACCTTCTCACCACGTGCCCGCATGTCGGCCAGTACTTCGTCAATGCCTTTCTTGTCGATCAGGCGCATGCCCTGGGCCGAAACGCGCAATCGCACAAAGCGTTTTTCACCTTCCACCCAGAATCGATGATAGTGCAGATTGGGAGAAAAACGGCGACGCGTTCTGTTGTTCGCGTGGCTGACGTTGTTCCCCACCATCGGGCGTTTGCCGGTTACCTGGCAGACTTGAGACATGACACGTCATTCCCGGGGGGAAAAGAGGCGCGTTTATACCAGAGCATCACGGTGCGAGCAAGCGACTTCAAGGCTGCATAGCGCACCCTGAAGGGGAACCATGACTAATTCTCGAGCGCCAAAAGGCTTGGCTCGCAGTTACAGGAGCCCACGCTCCGCCATGGAAACCTCTCTGCCCCGGCCAATGATTACATGGTCGAGCACGCGGACGTCGATCTGTCTCAAAAGGTTCGAAAGTTCTTCTGTGAGTTTGATATCACTGATACTCGGCTCAGCCACTCCAGACGGGTGATTGTGAGCAAATATTACCGCGGCGGCATTGTGAGCCAACGCACGCTTCAATACCTCCCGAGGATAAACGTTCGCCCGGTCTACCGAGCCAAGAAACAGCTTTTCGAAGCTGATCAAGCGGTGCCGCGTGTCGAGAAACAGGCAAGCAAAAACCTCCCGCTCGATACCCGCAAGTTGATGGCGCAGATAGCTAAGCACCGCGCCCGACTCGGTGAAAACATCCCGGCTGACGAGCAGCGCCCGTGAATATCGCTCCGCGAGCCCCAAAACTGCTTTTAGACCTGCAATCTTGGCAGGACCTAAGTCCCGAAAGGCCCGGAGTCGTGACACGGGTGCATCCAGCAGCCCCTGGACACTGCCAAACTCCTGCAACAGTCTTCGCGCCAGACCCAATGCATTTCGCTGTTTGCCTCCGGTACGGATACAAACCGCAACGAGCTCCGCGTCCGTGAGCGCGTCGGTACCCGTTTCGAGCAGCCTATCTCGCGGGCGCTCACCCTCCGGCCACTCAGATATTCGCATTTCCGCAGGTCTACTCCCTTAACAGTGACATAGTGGCTGTTCTTCGGTGGTGGTATCGTTACGATTCATGATCTGACAACCGATCAGCGGACCCAACATGACTCAGCTGGCTGGCAAGAGAATATTACTCGGCGTTAGCGGCGGAATCGCCGCGTACAAGACCCCGAGTCTTGTACGCCTGATGCGCGAAGCTCAGGCAGAAGTTCAGGTTGTCATGACTAAGAATGCCCACCGATTCGTTACGGCTACAACACTGCAGGCGGTTTCGGGTAATCCGGTACGAGACGATCTGTGGGATCCGCAGGCGGAAGCCTCAATGGGTCACATAGAGCTTGCTCGCTGGGCGGATATCATCTTAATCGCACCCGCCACCGCCGATATCCTGAGTCGCCTGGCTCAGGGTCGTGCCAACGATCTGCTATGCAGCATTTGCCTTGCCAGCGACGTGCCGTTGCTGTTGGCCCCGGCGATGAATCATGTCATGTGGCAGAGCGCCGCCACCCGACGCAACGTAAGACAACTCGCAGAAGACGGCTTCCAAATGCTCGGGCCCGGCAGCGGCGATCAGGCCTGTGGTGAAGTCGGTCCCGGGCGTATGTTGGAGCCAGAAGACTTAGTCGAAATACTGCAAAACGAGCTTCTTCGTACTGGCAGCTTCGAAACCGAAAAAATATCTACTCATGAACCCAGCGGAGATGGGGAGTCGCTCAAAGGGAGGAAGGTGATCGTCACGGCAGGTCCCACCCGTGAGGCGATCGACCCCGTTCGCTATATCTCGAACCACAGCTCCGGGCGGCAGGGATTCGCCGTGGCTGAGGCCGCTGTTGCCGAAGGTGCCGACGTCATATTAATCAGTGGTCCGGTCTCGATACCGGTTCCCGGGGGCGTGCGCTGTATTTCCGTAGATAGCGCCGAGCAGATGCACAGGGCCGTAACTGCCGAACTTCCCGGATGCGATATATTCATCGGTGTTGCCGCGGTTGCCGATTATCGACCGGCTCATCCGGCCGAGTTGAAGATAAAGAAGGAAGCCCACCCCAACAAGAAGCTCGAACTCAATCTGGTGGAGAATCCCGACATTATTGCCAGCGTTGCAAACTCCGCACACAGACCATTTGTGGTCGGTTTCGCTGCGGAAACTGACAATGTATTAGAGCACGCAAGAAGAAAACGAGTTCGCAAGGGTCTCGACATCATTGTCGTCAACGATGTTTCTCATGCGGATATCGGATTCAATAGCGCCGATAATGCCGCGACGCTGGTTTGGGCGGAGGGTGAACTGGTTTTTCCTAAACAGAACAAATCGTCGCTCGCTCGAGGAATCGTCGAACAGGTAACGCTGCTTTTCACCAAGCAGTTGGCAACCACCAACCCTCAACCCGCCGTATGAGTAGCGATGATCTCTGGTCAGGCCCTTCCCAAGCAATTAACATACACCGCGATTTGGCACGCAGCGAAGCAAGGAACGGCTCTAGTGGACAAAACCAACGAGCAGGATAGCGACGCAAAAAAAACCACAGGCAAACCGGAACGCACACCGAACAACGGTGTCTGGGCTCACGCCATTGTTGCGATCGGCGTTGGTGGGTTCGGGCTTCTGTGCACCTTTGCCCTCCTATGGTGGCAATTTGTCATAAGTGCAAACGAAGACCACAGAATCGAGCAAATCCAAGTCCAGCATGCGAGCCTCGTCGGCTATTTCAATTCCCGTATTATCGGTCTGAAACGCCAGGTAGCCTCGTTGAGTTCCGCTCCAGGCACTCTAGCCGCTCTGGTTAGCTATGATGCAGACAGGATTCGTGCCGCCAACATAGAACTCACCGCCCTCATGGGTTATGCCCGCCGCATCGACATAATCCCCAAGGGTACCGCCCAGGTTGATCTGAATGCAGAAGTTCCCATCTCTTTCGCGGCGTTGAATGTCATTAAGCGTGCCGAAACCCAGGAATTCGTCGGCCCTGAAATGTCCCTCAATCAACGTGATCTCGTTTACGTCGCCAAACCGATTACAGACCAGGGCGTCGTTATGGGTGTGTTGTTTGTTGCATTGTCACGCGACTACTTTTTCGACCCGTTGCGTTCATACGACACGCAGTTGGGTCGGTTGAGCATCGAGCAGGTATTCGACGGCTCCGCACCCGTTACGGTGTTCGAGTGGGGCAATAGCGGCAATTCCGGCTCTGTTTTGACCATACCGCTGGAAACGCCGGGGTGGCGACTGGTGTTCGAGCCCAACCAGAACGCGATTGGCGATCTCTCCTCTTTGACCCAGTTGCTTGCGCCTCTGGCTGTTGCGCTCGGCATGCTGATCGGTGGGGTCAGCCTCGCATTCTCGTCGTTGTCTCGCAAACTACAGCAAGATTCCAACACCCTCATAGATTATGCCAGCCGCTTGATACGTGGGCGCACAGCCCGGCTCGACACCTACAGGCTACCCCTGTTTCAACAGATCGCCGCGGGAGTTGCCGTTGCCGGAGGCAAAACGCTGACCATGGCCCAGTATGGCAAGATCCCGACCTCAGGCGGCCCTTTGACGAGTCTTGGTGGCGATGATAGTGAGGCCAGCGACGCTGACAAACTGCTCACCAATGCGGTCGATCTGCTGCTCGACGAAGAGCGCTCGGGTTCCAAACGGAGCGGTCGCTTCCTCGAGGTAAACATTGCCGAAAACGCCAGCGAAAATTTCGGCATCGAAGTAAGTGAAGACGACGAGCCTGGGCCAATGAATCTCGAACTCGCGGATGAGATTTTTCGCGCCTATGACATTCGCGGAATCACTACCACGAACCTCACCGAAGAAGTCGTCTACTGGATTGGGCGCGCCTATGCCGCCGAAGCACGCGAATACAAACAGACCCGCATCGCAGTTGGGCGCGATGGGCGCCACTCAAGCGAAGCATTGAGCAGTGCCCTGACTCGTGGCCTCACCGAAGGCGGCGTCGATGTATTGGACATCGGTATGGTTCCGACCCCCCTGCTGTATTTCGCGACCTACGCGTTGGACACAGGCTCCGGAATCATGATCACCGGGAGTCACAATCCGCCAGAGTACAACGGCCTGAAGATGATGATTGCCGATGTGACTTTGGCCGATGAGCGTATTCAGGCACTAAAATTGCGGATCAAAGAAAACCGGCTTTCCGAGGGTTCTGGCGACATAGAGACCATGGACCTCAAAGACCACTACATCGAGCGGGTCCTGGAAGACGTCACCATGGCGCAGCCGATCAAAGTTGTGATCGACTGCGGTAACGGCGTTGCAGGGTTGATCGCCCCTCGATTGATCGAAGACCTGGGTTGCGAGGTGGTACCCCTGTACTGCGAGGTGGATGGCGATTTCCCCAATCATCATCCCGATCCATCCGAGGAGAAAAATCTGCAAGATCTCATTACCGTCGTCAAGGCGGAAAAAGCCCAGCTGGGACTCGCCTTTGATGGCGATGGGGATCGCCTCGGAGTGGTCACTGCCAAAGGTGAGATTATCTGGCCGGATAAACTCCTCATGTTGTTCGCCCAGGATATCGTGGCCAGAAACCCCGGTGCGGATATCATCTACGACGTCAAATGCAGCCGCCATCTCAACAACCTCATCAGCGAACTCGGCGGTCGACCCATCATGTGGAAAACCGGCCACTCGCACATGAAAGCCAAATTGAAGGAAACGGGCGCGCTACTCGCTGGAGAATTCAGCGGGCACATCTGCTTCGGCGAACGCTGGTACGGTTTCGATGATGCACTCTACTCGGCAGCACGACTGCTTGAAATCATCGGTTCTGAAAACAAGACCCCGGACGAACTTTTTGCCCAATTTCCCGTTACCTTCGCAACGCCCGAAATTAAGATCGCGACTTCCGAGGCAGACAAATTCCGGGTGATGGAGAAGCTCGCCGAGTGCGATTTCGGAGATGGCACGCTAACCACAATCGATGGATTACGCGTCGACTATGCCGACGGTTGGGGGCTCGTGCGCCCGTCGAACACCAGCCCGGTTTTATCACTCAGATTCGAGGCTGAAGGTCAGAGTGCGTTAGACCGAATCCAGGATCTGTTCCAGGCACAGCTCACCAGGGTGGATCCTTCGCTCAAGTTCCGCTAACCCCATGTCAATTTCAAAATCAGAAGCGCGCAACATAGCTGGTGTCCTGACCGAGGCGCTGCCCTACATTCAGAAGTTCCATGGCACTACGCTGGTGATCAAATACGGTGGTAACGCCATGGTCGACGATAGGCTGAAGCAGACGTTTGCCCAGAACATCGTGCTCCTCAAACTGGTCGGGCTGAACCCCATCATCGTGCACGGTGGTGGACCTCAAATTGGGGAACTGCTCGACCGACTCAACATCTCCACCCGATTCGTCAATGGCATGCGAGTGACCGATTCCCAAACCATGGACGTCGTTGAAATGGTACTCGGCGGGCTGGTCAATCAGGATATCGTCTCGGTCATCAACACCAACGGTGGACGAGCCGTTGGCGTCACAGGGAAAGACGGCAATCTCATCCGCGCTCGCAAACTGAGCCTTACCCGGACTTCTCCAGAACTGGATGTTCCGGAGATCATCGACATTGGCCACGTCGGCGATGTGACGGAAGTGAACGTGGATGTACTCTGTGCTTTAGTGAAAGGGGACTTCATCCCCGTGATCGCCCCCATCGGCGTTGGAGAAAACGGCGAGTCATACAACATCAACGCGGATCTGGTGGCTGGGCGAGTGGCCGAGACAATCGGCGCTGAAAAGCTCATCCTGCTCACCGATACCCCCGGGATTCTAGACAGTGAAGGAGTCACCATCGCGAGCCTGACAAGCAGCGAAGTTCGTTCGCTGATCGAAGCCGGTACCATCACCGACGGGATGCTGCCAAAAACGAACTGCGCGCTCTCGGCCCTGAAAAACGGTGTAGCGAGCGTGCAGATCATCGATGGCACCGTATGTCACGCCCTGTTGTTGGAGCTTTTCACGGACGCCGGGGTCGGAACCAAAATCACTCATGGCTAACAATCGTCGCCAACAGATCCTGCAAGCCTATGCGTTCATGCTCGAAAACAATCCCGGATCACGCATCACTACAGCCGCGCTCGCGGCCCAAGTAGGCGTCTCCGAAGCCGCCCTGTATCGCCACTTCCCCAGTAAGGCAAAGATGCTCGAAGGTCTCATCGAGTTTGTCGAAGAAAGTCTGTTCACTCGCATCAGCCGGCTCATTGTGGAAGAGCCCACCGCACAACTTCGCTGTAAACAGTTCCTGTGGCTGGTGCTGTCGTTTTCCGAACGCAACCCGGGCTTGGCAAGGCTGCTGGTTGGAGACGCTCTTCTGGGTGAGAGCGACCGGCTCAGAGAACGCATTCGACAGCTCTTCGACCGGCTGGAAACCCAGCTGAGACTGATCCTGCGTGAGTGGGCGGCGACCCGCGTACCCGGTCCCGAACTCGGCAGCACGGCAGGTGCGAATCTACTCCTGTCGGCAGCGGAGGGTCGGATCAATCAGTTTGTGCGCAGCGAGTTTCGAGCACTCCCGACCACAGGATGGAACGATCAATGGGCAGCTCTGGAGAGAGCCGTCTTTCGTTAGGGTTGGCCTGGCGGCTCGCGGTTAGCTTCGAACGTCAGACAGTGTAGCGGTAGCAACCAGACATTCGGGTCGCCGAAACACCTTGAGATCAATCGCGTGTTGGCGTCGGGTCTCTTCTTTTTCGACCTTGCGCTGGGCAATCTCACTTTCGAGATTGTCGATCTGCGCTTTGGCACGACCAATATTGCCGAGGACAATACCCGTGAGTGATTTACCCGCCCGATCCATACGGGCTGCTTCGTCTTCCAGCTCACGTCGCAGATTTCTAAGCTGAGCGAGATTGGCCTGGGCATTGGTAATGCGGTTGACCAAAGAATTCAGGGCCTGCTTTTCCGCATGGGCTATGTCTTCTTCGGACTCATACAAGGCATGAACGCGCTTTTGTGACGCAAGGCATACTGCTTCCTCGTGCCGCAGGCGGTCCCTTATGGCGATCTCTTCCGGGCTGAGCTGGGGGGCGATACGTTCTACCAGCCGCATGTCGGCATCGAGCACATCGTAGCCGAGCGGTACCCGATCGGGAGGAACGGCGTGGGAAATCTCCTCGAGGCCTTCGGAATTGAAATACCGATAATACCTGGCGGCCGCCTCCGCTTGCCATGCAAGCGTGACACAACCGAGGGCGATCACTGTAATTACTGCTCGTCTAAGCATGACAATTCTCTTTGCTTCAAACGCTAAAGAGCACTTTCGGCTCGTGCGGCTTCATGATTCTGGCCAACACAATGGGTCCGCTGGTAACTTAGAATCTTCGCAAGCGTTGCCTCGTAATCTTTGTTTCCCGGGGCTGTCAAGTCAAGGTACTCGATCACATCCTGCAGGCATAGCAGGCTTGTAACCGGTACTCCAAGCTCATCTTCCAGATCGGCAACTGCCGTTCGGCCCGATTTATTGAGCTCCTGACGGTCGAGCGCAATCACCACCCCGATTATCTCTCCACCCGCGCCGCTAACGAGTTGTACCGCTTCGCGGATGGCGGTACCGGCGGTCAAAACGTCGTCGACGATCAACACACGCCCGGTAACCGCAGCACCCACAAACCGGCCGCCCTCCCCATGGTTCTTGATTTCCTTGCGGTTGAACGCGATACCCACATCTTCACCTTTGTGTGCGAGCGCGATCCCAGCCGCAACCGCAATCGGAATACCCTTGTAAGCCGGCCCAAACACAACATCGAACACAAGCCCCGAACCTTCCAGGTGATCCGCGTAACTTTCACCGAGCCGTTGCATGGCACTACCGCTGTCAATGGAACCCAGGTTGAAGAAGTAAGGGCTCTGGCGCCCCGATTTCAACGTGAACTCACCGAACGTCAACACTTTCCGCTCAATCATGAGTGCAAGCAACGCGCGTTTTTGTCGTTGGTTCAGCAAATCAGTTCTCCAATGCGGCTCGCTGTAATTTTAGCAATTGCGCGGTGCCTTGCCGGGCAAGACGCAACATCTCGATGAGCTCATCATCGCCGAACGCCGCACCTTCGGCAGTGCCCTGCAACTCGATGAACCCACCGGATTCCAGCAACACGACGTTCATGTCGGTTCCTGCGGTAGAGTCTTCCGCGTAATCCAGATCGAGTACTGGCTGTCCCTGCCAGATACCCACGGATACAGATGCCACAAACTCCCTGAACACACCCTGAACCTCCAGTGAGGCAATGGCGTCATGAAGAGCGAGGGAGCCGCCCGTAATAGCTGCCGTGCGGGTGCCTCCGTCGGCCTGGATGACGTCACAATCCAGGCGGATAGTTCGTTCCCCCAACGCTTCCATATCCACCGATGCTCGCAACGCACGCCCAATCAGCCGTTGGATTTCCTGCGTCCTGCCACCTTGTTTGCCGCGTGTGGCTTCCCGGTCGTTGCGGGTATGGGTAGCGCCCGGCAGCATGCCGTACTCTGCGGTCAACCAGCCAACACCCCGACCGCGCAGGAAACCTGGTACGGAGTTATCGATGCTTGCCGTACATATCACCTTGGTGTCGCCAAACTCCACCAACACCGAGCCCGCGGCATGTTTCGTGAAACGGCGGGTGAAAACGACGTCTCTCAGCTGATCCGGATTACGTCCGCTGGGTCTGGCCTGGCTCATCAACTTCTCCACTAACAATCACCCGCCCGGATAATTCATGAAAAAGCGTGACGATCGTCGATCGCTGCGGCTTGTTCAATGGATGGTCCAGGCAAAGGACGACCGGTACGCCATTATACGGTCGACCCCTCAGTGCCTGCACGAATTTGAGGTAGAATGCCGCGCTCACCAGACACGTCAATTCCCGATGATTCACAGCATGACCGCGTTTGCCCGTTGCCAAGCAGAAACTGATGGCTTGCTGCTGACCTGGGAACTGCGCTCCGTCAACCATCGGTTCCTCGAGGTCCAATTCAGGCTTCCGGATACTTTACGTGCTATCGAACACCCGCTGCGCGAAATCCTGCGCAAGCAAATAAAACGGGGCAAGGTGGACTGCACGCTTCGTCTCGAGGCGCAGTCCCTTGAGAACAATGTCACGCTCAATCGTCCCGTGTTGCTGCAGGTTCTCAACGCGCTCGAGCAGATTCGCCAGGACGCCCCTGAGATTGGCCCGCCGAACCCCATGGAGCTCCTGCGTTGGCCAGGCATACTCGGCGACTCGGCGGGTGTTGATGGCAACGAGGCGGCGATCTCCGCTATCCACGATCTTTTCGAGACGACGCTCATAGAGCTGATTGCCCATCGGCAACGGGAGGGGGCCGGGCTCAGCGAAACCATCGGTAAACGTCTGGACGAAATCGATCAGATCGTCCAAGACGTCAAACTACTTGTCTCTTCCCTCGGCGAGCAGTTACTGAGCAAGCTCAAGGCCCGGGTAGCTGAACTCGCAACCCAGCTGGATGCCGAACGTCTGGAGCAGGAGGTCGTGTTACTGGCACAACGCGCCGATGTGACCGAAGAACTCGATCGGTTGATTATTCATGTGGCCGAAGCACGCAACAACCTTGCAAGTTCAGGTCCCCAGGGTAGGCGCCTCGACTTCCTTGCCCAGGAGCTGAACCGCGAGGCCAACACCCTGGGGTCCAAGTCCGCGGTGGCGGAAACCTCGCAAAAAGCCGTGGATCTCAAGGTAATCATCGAGCAGATTCGTGAACAGGTGCAGAACGTCGAATGACGAAAGGCCGGTTGATCATCGTCTCCGCGCCCTCTGGAGCCGGGAAAACAAGCCTGGTCGGCGCACTGCTTACCCAGGACAAAACCCTCGTGGTTTCCGTTTCCCATACGACGCGTGCCAAACGTCCAAAAGAAAGTGATGGGGTCGACTACTACTTCATCGATCCCAGGACATTTGCCACGATGGTCGACGACGGAGCCTTCCTCGAGCATGCAGAAGTTTTTGGCAATCGTTATGGCACCTCACGTCATGCAGTTGCCGAGGAACTCGCCCGTGGTCACGATGTCGTGCTCGAGATCGACTGGCAGGGCGCACGTATGATCCGTACCGAATTCCCCGATACTTATGACATCTTTATCCTGCCGCCCTCGCTCACCGAGCTTGCGGCACGGCTCAAGGCTCGTGGAGAAGACGATCCAGATGTGATCAGCCGACGCATGAACGAGGCTAAGAAGGAAATGTCCCACTACGACGACTACGCCAATCTCGTGGTCAACGATGATTTCGATCAGGCACTCTCCCAGATGGTTGCTATCGTAGCAGCGGCGAGGTGCGGCAAACGCCTACCCCGCCGGGAGATAAAAACACTGTTAGCCGAGCTCCTGTCGGAAAACTAGACCTCCTTCAACTCGATATTGGCACCCGCAGTGGATACCGAGTTCCCGCTACTAGCGCTGCCAACGAGGCGCAGAACGGGAATGACCCATCGAAGAGCAAGCGCTGCAACGAAGTTGTACCACCGCACGGGAACGGCAGGCGCAAATATCAAGTTGAATGAGTGGTACAGGATCTGTACACTCGCGCGCTCGCTCGCCTCCCATGTCGCCCTCAGGTCACGTAACAAAGGTAGTCCATGGCTCGAATCACCGTTGAAGATTGTTTGGAACATGTCGCGAATCGCTTTGAGCTGGTTATGCTCGCCACCCGTCGGGCGCGACAAATGCGTCGTTTCGGCGCCGAACCCATGGTTCCCGAGGAAAACGACAAGCCCACGGTCATCGCCTTGCGGGAAATTGCGGCAGGTCTAGTCTCCCATGAATCGCTTGACGCAAAGGATGCCGCCACCGAGGATGAAGAGGTGGAACTGTCCTTCGGTATAGGAGATGGAGAAAACCGCCAGGCCGAAAACTTCGACCCAGGCCGGAGCTGAGCTTCCGTCTGATTCTTCCGCCGGTTCCTATTTTCTGCAACGGCTGGCCAAACAGGCCCAGCGCGATGATATAGCGGCGCCTGTCACCATAGAATCGCTTACCAAGGTTCTTGAAAGCTATCTGCCGGAAAAACAGGTTCAGCAAGTTCACAAAGCCTATGTTTACGCGGAGTTTGCCCACGAGGGTCAATTCCGGCTTTCCGGCCATCCCTACATTTCGCATCCATTGGCGGTCGCTAACATCCTGGCTTCGATGCGCATGGATCACCAGACGGTGATTGCCGGGTTGTTACACGACGTTATCGAAGACACCGGAGTCGCCAAACAGGCGCTTGGTAAGCGTTTCGGCAAAACGGTGGCCGAAATCGTCGACGGCGTTTCAAAACTCGAAAAGATCTTCCGCTCCCAGGCAGAAGCCCAGGCCGAAAATTTCCAGAAGATGGCCATGGCCATGGCCAAGGATCTTCGTGTGATCATGGTGAAACTCGCCGACCGATTGCACAACATGCGCACTATCGGCGTCATGTCCAATGAGCAACGCAGGCGAATCGCGCGGGAAACACTGGAGTTTTACGCACCCATCGCCAACAGGCTCGGCATCCACACGATGAAGCTCGAGTTCGAGGATCTCGGCTTTCATGCGCTCTACCCCTTGCGCGCTGACCGCATCGGGCGGGCTGTGAAGGAGGCGCGCGGAAACCGCAGTGCCTTGATGAACGAACTCAACAAGTCCCTCGCCACGGCTCTCGCTCAGGAGGGAATAAGCGCCGCCGTGGTCGGCCGGGAGAAACACCTTTACTCCATCTACCGAAAAATGAAGTCCCAGCACAAGCCATTCTCCGAGATCATGGATGTGTTCGGCTTTCGTGTCGTGGTCGAACAGGACGATGATTGCTACCGGGCACTCGGCGTGGTGCACAACCTCTACAAGCCGGTGGCAGGCCGCTTCAAGGACTACATCGCCATCCCCAAGGTGAATGGTTACCAGTCGCTGCACACCACCCTCTTCGGCATGCACGGGGTACCGATCGAGGTGCAAATTCGGACTCGAGACATGGCGACGGTCGCGGATGCCGGCATCGCGAGTCACTGGTTGTATAAGACCGATCAGGGCGACCCACCCAAGAGTCAGCATCGAGCCCGGCGCTGGGTGAAGGACCTGTTGGATCTGCAGCAACGCGCGGGAAATCCTCTCGAGTTCGTTGAGAGTCTGAAAATCGACCTGTTCCCCGATGAGGTGTATGTGTTTACCCCGCGCGGCAACATTCTGGAGCTACCGAGAGGCGCTTGCGCGGTGGATTTTGCCTACGCGGTGCATACCGATATCGGTGATCGTTGTGTGGCTTGCCGAATTGATCGCAACCTGTCACCGCTCTCTCAACAACTACAGAGCGGTCAGAGTGTCGAGATCATTACTTCTGATGGCGCCAAACCAAATCCCGACTGGCTCACCTTCGTAGTCTCCAGCAAAGCCCGTAGTGGAATCCGCCACGCCCTGAAGGACCAGCGGCAAGCCGACTCCGTCGCCTTTGGCCGTCGGTTGCTGAATCGGTCGTTGGCAAGCGCCAACAAGAGCATCAACGATCTGGATTTTCGTCGCTTACGACGTGTGTTCAAGGAATTCGGCGTACGGCGCTTGAACGACGTACTCGAAGCTATCGGCAACGGTGATCTTTTATCCTACGTAGTCGCACAACGCCTGTTGGAAACCGATAACCCGGATTTCCAAGGGGTACCCGTGGAAACCGGTGGGCCGGTGGCAATTCACGGCGGAGAAGGTCTGGTTATCAACTACGGTCGATGCTGCGGGCCGGTCCCGGGTGATCTCATCATTGGACACATGACACCTGGGAAAGGTTTTGTCGTGCACATCGAAACCTGTCCCAACATGACCGAAATCCGGCGACGTCGTGACGGTAAGGGGATCATTCCAGCGCACTGGGCGACAACCGAAGGAGAATTTCTCACGACGTTGCGCATTGAGGTCAACCGCAAGAAAGGGATTATCGCGGAGCTTGCAGCGACACTTCACGATGCCGATGCCGGTGTGGAGAACATCCGCGTGCAAGAACGTAACGCCCGGGTCTCCAGCCTCATCCTGACGATCTCGGTGTGCGACAGAAATCACCTGGCACGCATTATTCGCCGCTTGCGGGTCAACGCGAGCGTATTGACAATTACTCGCGTCGCCGCCTGACGAGCCATCAGGCAGCCCGGGTAAGAATCAGGAAATCGAGAAATGTCCAAAACGATCATCGCAACCGATGGGGCTCCGGCGGCAATCGGTACTTACTCCCAGGCAGTACGGGTTGGAAACACCCTCTACCTGTCCGGACAAATCCCGTTAGTCCCGGACACCATGGAGCTCGCAGAAGGCGGGATAGACGAGCAGGCACGACAGGTATTTCGAAATCTCACCGCGGTTGCCGCTGCAGCGGGGGGCTCGCTCGATAATTTCGTCAAGCTAACGGTGTATCTCACCGACCTTGGCAATTTCCAAACGATAAACAAAGTGATGGAAGAGTTTTTTACCTCTCCATTTCCCGCTCGAGCCGCTGTCGGCGTCAATGAACTACCGAAACAGGCCCAGGTTGAGGTCGAAGCGATCCTGGTCTTCGATTGAGGAGGTGATCACCGATCCCAACCAGCCCATTGTAGTTCTCAAAGGGGTTGGTCCGAGCCTGCAGGGTAAACTCGCCCGTCTGGGCATCTTCCGCACAACCGATCTTCTGTTCCATCTACCGATGCGGTATCAGGATCGGACTCGGTTAGTGCCGTTGCGCGAGGTCAGGGCGCAACAGGAATGCCTCATCATGGGTCAAGTCGTCGACTCCAAGGTGAGCTACGGACGCCGCCGCAGTTGGCTGGTTACGATCGAAGATGGTTCCGGGTTTCTCGGACTACGCTTTTTCCATTTTTCCAGACAACAACAAACAAGCCTGCGCCCGGGAATGTACGTGCGGGCTTTCGGGGAAGCCCGGTTTGGCGCCAGCGGTCTGGAAATGACCCATCCCGAGTACCGTACCTTTCACGAGCTTCCACCGGAGACAGACGGGGAACTCACACCCGTCTATCACACGACCAAAGGTCTGGGTCAGGCGCGCATTCGTAGTCTCACCCTCCAGTTACAAGCCATGACGTGGCCTGAAAATACCGGAACTCCCTATCAGACACTGCTGTTTTTACACGCGCCGCGCGCAGATACCCCCATTGAGGAAATCGAAGCCGCCCGAGAGAAAATTGCCTTGGACGAGCTCATTGCCTACTACCTGATAATGCGGCACCGCCAGTCTGATCGGGCACACCAGCGCACCTTGCCGCTTCCTCAAGCTCAGCACCTCGGGCGGGTACTGCTCGAGTCTTTAGGATTCAAACTCACCAATGCGCAACGACGAGTAACAACGGAAGTGCTCGAAGATCTAGCCCGCGAGCAGCCAATGTTACGTCTACTTCAGGGTGACGTCGGTTCGGGTAAAACCGTGGTGGCGGCATTTGCCGCCATCAGGGCGGCCGAACACGGAAAACAAACGGCTTTGATGGCGCCAACGGAAATTCTTGCGGAACAACACTACCTTACTTTCGCAAGCTGGCTCGAACCGCTTGGGATAAACGTCGTCCTCCTTACCGGACGACAACCCGCGAAAGTACGTAAGTCTTGCGAGGCCGCCATTGCGGCCGGTGATGCGCTGGTGGCCGTCGGTACTCATGCGTTGTTTCAGAACTCCGTGGTGTTCAAAAATCTAGCGCTGGTCATCGTCGATGAACAGCATCGATTCGGAGTTCACCAGCGCATGGCTCTCAAGAACAAGGGGCGCGCCACGCACCAGCTCGTGATGACCGCAACGCCCATCCCGCGCACGTTGACCATGGCGTTGTACGCGGATATGGACGTTTCCCTCATCGACGAATTGCCAACGGGGCGCCAACCAATCGAGACCCGCACGGTGCCGGATAAGCGCCGCGAAGAAGTGATCGGTCGAGTTGGCGAGGTGCTCGCATCGGGACAGCAAGCCTACTGGGTGTGTCCGCTGATAGAAGAGTCCGAAGTTTTACAACTCAAGACCGCTTTGGAGACTTATGAAACATTGAGCCTCACTTTTTCAGACTGCAAAGTTGGTTTGTTACACGGACGACTTTCTTCACAGGAAAAGTTATCAGTAATGGAGCTATTTAAACAAGGCGATATTCAGTTACTGGTTGCAACTACAGTAGTTGAAGTTGGTATGGATGTACCCAATGCTTCACTGATGGTCATTGAGCATGCTGAGCGTATGGGATTGTCTCAGTTACATCAATTACGGGGACGCATAGGGCGTGGTACAGAGGCTAGTGTCTGCATACTTCTCTACCAGAGACCATTATCGGAAATTGCATGTAAACGGCTTCAAATCATTTTTGAGCATACTGATGGTTTTGAAATTGCCCGCCAAGATTTGCGCTTGCGTGGACCTGGAGAATTTTTTGGTGTTCGTCAAAGCGGTATACCCATGTTACGTTTTGCTGATCCTGAATGCTTTAGTGCATTTGAAAGATATGAAACAAGTAGAAGTACTTCCGAAACTTTTATATTAGTATATGATGGGGAAAAATATGAAGTACAAAAATACTGCCCTCATGCTATGTGT
>JACZXA010000222.1 GCA_022571865.1 Pseudomonadota bacterium | reverse complement strand
CGAGTTCTACAACGACGGGCTTATGGTTATCGTGATGAGGAGTTTCTCAAGCTGAAAATTGTGGCGGCTTTTCTCCCGCCGCTACCCAGAAATACCAGTATCAACCCACACACTTCCGCGTAGACCCAAACAAAATATAGAATCCGGGCTTATTCAGAAGGGCTGTGGCGTTTAACCCTGGCACTGACAACCGCCGTCCCTGGAGCAGTATGGCTGTTCTTATTATTGCTCGACGATCAGCGAATCTTATCAGTCAGTGATGATGAGATATTCGTCTCGGGCCTGTTGGTTATCCCCCTACCGTACATCACCGTGAAGGTGTGGTTGTGGATACGGCGTGGATATGAGCAAGATCGGCCATCCCCCTCCGCGCCAAAAGTGGGTCGTCCCGGTTAAAGAGCTAAGCCGTTGCTGCCTGTATTTGCGGGCATCTTAGCGGGTATCTCTATTGCGCCATCAATTCGAGTACCCGCAAAATCATGCCACCGACACCGGGATCCACCACTCCTTGCGTTACGCTTTTTGGCAGCTATTTTCCAATTACTGCAATAGAGAATTTCGTCATAACGCCGGTATGGCGTGCTGAATAGATCAGAGGTTCCTTACGCCAATGTAACCACATAGCCGCGAACGAACTCCTCCGGCTGCCGGGCCGGTCTGCCGGAACCGAGGTTCAGACACACGAAGTCCACATGGCCACGCATGATGGTAACTCCGGTATGCTGATTCAGCAGTTGATACTGGCGGGTGACACGCAGGCGGCCATCGTTTGCGGCAATCCAATTGCCCACGAGTATCTCGTCCCCCTCATGGGCGGCGGCCAGATATTCCACGTGAATGGCTCGTACCGCCATGCCTCGGGCCATTTCGACACAACGGGATTCTGACAACCCGACGGCTGCCGAGTGAGCCCACGCGCATGCCTCGAGCCATTTTATATAGACGACGTTGTTGACATGATCATAGGCATCGACGTCTTCGGGTTCTGCCACCACTTTCAAGACAAAGGGATCGGGGTAATCCCAGCCGTTCATCTGAGATTTCATCAGATCAGGTTGACGTGTTATTACGCCAACCCAAATAGAGGTGCTGCGTTATCCCAGAAAATCTTGCGCTTGGCATCGTCGGTGATGGGTTGCCGTTCCAGATCTTCCATCCCGGAAGGCCAGGTGCCATCGGGATGGGGATAGTCGGTGTTGAAGGTTATATATTCAGCGCCCACAAGCTCGACGGTAGCAGGTAGGGTCATCTCATCACCGCGCGCCGCCACCAGAAAATTGCTCTTGAAATATTCGGTAGGACGTCGGTTGAGCTCCGGGTGCTCCGCCTTCCCGGAAAAATCGTAGTGTTGCTCCATGCGTTGCAGCCAATAAGGCAGCCACCCGGCATCTGCTTCCACATGCACAATCTTGAGTGCGGGATGACGTTCAATCACCCCGAACCAGATCAAACTCATCATCGCAACCATCGCCTCGAATGGATGCGCAATGATGTGTCCCGACGTGTGCGTGTCCATGCGATCGCCAAACGACGGCAGATAAGGGGAACCCGAGTCGTGAATACAGACCGGTTTACCGAGCTTTGCGATGGTCGACCACAAGCGGTCATAGTCAGCATGGTAGAGATTTCGATTCAGCACGGGATTCGGCCGAAGAAAAAAACAAGCGGCTCCCAGCGCATCCATCCGTTCGGCTTCTTCCATGGCGAGATCCACGGATTGCATGGGTAACATGGCCGACATGCGGAGGCGGTCGGGTGCAGCACTACAGTATTCGAGGCTCCAGTCGTTGTAGGCACGACAACACGCGGCCAGCAGTTCCACATCGTCAAATGGCTTGCCAAGGAGTTGCCCGCCGACCGTTGGGTAAATCACCTGTGCGTCTACGCCGAGCTCGTCCATGTCTTGCAGGCGGCTTGCGGGACTGAAGCCCGTGTCCCGGCTGCGCTTGAAGCGTAACATCGCCTCACGCGCTGCCTTGAGAAAATCCTCCGAATCCATGGGATAGGATCCATCCTGCTTGGTGAGCGGCTCGTTCTCGCACATCATGCCTTTTTTACCGTTACCGAAATCTGCAACCTTCGGCGCCCGATCGGCAAAAATGGGGTCGATGTATTCCGCCCACATCCCGGGCGGCTCCATCTGATGGGAATCCGTATCCAGTACCTTGAAACCGTTACGCATTGCCTTCCTCCTCCAATGCGCACTAATGTAACCTATCAACGGGGGTGCTCCAACGAAGACCGGCAGGGGGAAAAGATGAAATTCGGATTGCGGTACTGCAATACGGGTCGCTATGTCGATCCCGCCAAAGCCATCGAACTCGTTCAAGCGGGTGAGGCAGCAGGATTCGAATCTGCCTGGACTGTGGAACACACCGTCATACCTGCGGATTATCAATCCGTGTATCCCTACTCGGCAGACGGCAAGATGGCCGGCGGCGCCAACGACTTCCCGTTACCGGATCCCATCGTCTGGATGGCCTATGTGGCCGCCGCTACGAGTACGATCAAACTGGCCACCGGCATTCTGATCCTGCCACAGCACAACCCGGTCATTACCGCCAAACAGATCGCAACGCTCGATCAACTCTCCGGAGGTCGCGTGCTGCTTGGCATCGGGGTTGGATGGCTCGAAGAAGAGTTTCGCGCGCTGGGGGTCGAATTTGCCGATCGCGGAAAGCGTACGGACGAATATATTCGAGCCATGCGCTGTTTGTGGACCGAGGAAGCACCCTCCTTTCACGGAGATTTTGTGCAGTTCGACAGGGCCTACTGCCGCCCGCAGCCCGCGCAAGGTTCCGTACCGATCATCGTGGGAGGCCATTCACGCGCTGCGGCCCGACGGGCCGGACGCATCGGCGATGGTTTCTTTCCGGCGCGGGGTCTCTCGGAAGAATTAGTGACTATCGCTCGAGAGGCGGCCGTTGCGCACGATCGCGATCCTGAGGCGCTGGAAATCACTGCGAGCCTGCCCGATGACCTCGAAGACATTCCCCGCCTGGCCAATATTGGAGTCTCACGGCTGCTCGTACCCGTCACCCCCATGGCGGGGATGGCAAATACGATCAGCGGACCCGATGAGGTGATGGCCTGGAAACAAAACATCGAGAGGTTTGCCGATGTCTGAAGTTCTGCTCGAGGAACTCTGGCGGGGCGCGATGGAAGGCAGTTTTGAGCCCGGTGAGGTCGATGTCAGCCTGGTTGAAGGGCAAAAACTCCAGGTGGCGTTACAACAACGTTGGCGCGAGGAGGGTTTCACGGTTGGCGGCTGGAAGCTCGGGATGACCTCCGGTGCCTCCCGGGACGTTTTCGGCGCCGGGGTCAGACCGTTCGGTTTTATCCTGCAGCAACGCATCTTCACTTCCGGCACCACACTGACCTGTTCCACCCTCGCCAAAGCCGGAATCGAGAATGAACTGTGTTTCACGATGAGCGCGAACCTCGGCGCGGATGCTTCTCGTGACGATGCGATAGCGGCGATCGAAGGCGTTGCTCCGGCATTCGAAATTAATCAGCGACGCATCAGTGGACCAACCTCCCCGGGAATGCGAATCGCCGACAATCTTTCGAACTGGGGCCTTGTCATCGGGACATCTATCCCTGTACCAGAAGATCTGACTGGATTCACCGTGGTGCTCAGCAATACCGACAAGGTAGAAGGGAGCGAAGAAATCGATCGGGTAACAGCACAGGGGCATATCGATGATCATTTCAGTTCCATAGCCAAACTGGCGCGGGTACTGGCCGAACATGGGCTATCGTTGCGCGTGGGTGACCGGGTGATCACGGGCGCCTTCACCCGAACTCCACTGACGCCCGGCCACTATACGGGTAGTTTTGGCTCACCCATCGGTGACGTCACCCTCGTGGTGCAACCGTGAAAGTACTCGTGATACCGGGGCTCACGTTGCCGGAGGTGAGTGATACGGATATCGAAAGAATCCGAATCGCTGCCGGTGTCGATTCAGAGATCGTCGTGACAAGGCAACGGGACGCCTTGGATCATGCGAGCGACGCCGAGGTAATTCTCGGCATCGTACCGGAACAGCTCTTTCATGCCGCGCCAAAACTCCGCTGGGTTCACGCCATCGCATCCGGCGTCGATATGTTTCTGTATCCCGAATTCATCAACAGCAACGTGGTGCTCACCAGCGAAAAAGGCCTGGTGGGAGAACATCTCGCCGATCACGGTTTCGGATTGCTGCTGATGCTGACCCGACAACTTGCAGCCGCCGACCGGATGGGTCCGGACAGCTGGAATCACCGGCCGGAGTTGCGGATTCAGGAGCTGGAACTCACGGGGTCAACCATGGGAATCATCGGTTTCGGTGGCACGGGACGAGCCATGGCTCGTCGTGCAGCCGCGTTTGGTATGAGCGTTCGCGCCCTGGACCGGGATCCGGTGCCGGCAAGTCCCGAAGTGGAGACGGTGGAACCGGTAGACAACTTAAACAGCCTGTTAGCAGGATCTGATGTCGTTGCAGTCTGCTGTCCGCTCACCATCGATACTAGGGCGATGTTGAATGCAGACACCTTTGCACAGATGAAATCAACCGCGATCCTCGTCAATGTGACGCGCGGAGAGGTCATGGTAGAAGAGGATCTCATCAATGCACTCAAATCCGGTGGCATCGCCGGTGCGGCACTCGACGTGACGCCGCGGGAACCGCTACCGCCAGACAGTGAACTCTGGTCGCTGCCGAATGTGGTCATGACCCCGCACACGGCCGGAGCGAGTCAGTTTCGAGCGCGCCGGAACCTGGAACGTTTTATTACCAACCTCGAACGGTTAGGTCGCGATGAACCCCTGGAAGGCATTGTCGATAAATCTCAGGGGTATTAACCCCACTCCCACGCCAGGGTCTCATTCGACAGCTAACACACCGCGCGGTACCCTCCACAAGGACCTCATTGCTACTCGTCACAACGGGAAACGCTCATGAAAAACCCGAATCCATCCAGCCGCCGTGGCTTTCTTCGTCGCAGCGCTTTCGGCAGTCTTGCTGGATTGTTTCCGTTTACCAGTTCGAGCACATCCGCCGCTATCCCACAATCAACAAATCACGTACAGCGTTATGTGCGGCTCGGACGTACCGGTTTCCAGATCTCCGACATCACTTTCGGTACCAGCCGCTTGCGCCGCGGCCAGGAAAAACTCGTTCATCACGCGCTGGACCGTGGCGTGAACTATTTCGATACCGCCGAAAGTTACACTCGCGGCGCATCGGAGACGGTTCTGGGTCGCGCGCTCGGCGGCGAACGGGACAAGGTCTTTATCGCTTCAAAAACCCATGTATCGGCCAATGAGTCTCGTCAATCCATCATGGCAAAACTGGAAGCGAGTCTGAAACGTCTCGACACCCACTACATCGACGTCTATTTCAACCACGCGGTCAATCAGGTGGACCGCCTCGAGAACCCCGAGTGGCCCGAATTCGTCGATCGGGCCAAGCAGCAAGGTAAAATCCGCTTTGTCGGTATGTCCGGCCACGCCGGCAACCTGATCGAATGTCTCGACCACGCGCTCGATGCGGACAACGTCGACGTTTTGCTGGTCGCCTACAACTTTGGTCAGGATCCCGAGTTTTACCAACGTTTTACCCGCTCATTCGACTTAATCGCCAAGCACCCGGATCTGCCGCGGGTGTTGGCAAAAGCGAAAACCAGAAACGTCGGCGTCGTCACGATGAAAACGCTCATGGGCGCACGCTTGAACGACATGCGGCCCTACGAGAAAGACGGCGCGAGTTTCGCTCAGGCAGCGTTTCGCTGGGTGTTGTCCAATCCCAATGTGGATGCCGTAACCATTTCCATGACGAGTCCTGAGCGAATCGACGAATATCTCGGAGCGTCCGGAGGTTACGAAGTCAGTCAAAGGGAATTTGAACTGTTGAAAACTTATGCCCACTTGAACGGAGCGAGCTATTGCCGCCACGCGTGCAATGATTGCGAGGGCGCCTGTCCTTACGGCGTACCCATCGCCGACGTGTTGCGAACCCGCATGTATGCGACCGACTACCAGGACGTGCCTTTCGCCCGCAGCGAATATGCACTGTTGGGCGATGCAGCCGCTGCGTGTCTGAGCTGTTCGGGACAACCCTGTCAGGGGGCATGCACACATGGGCTGCCCATCGAACAGCTCTGCGAACCTACCCATCGAATGCTGGCTTAAGCTTAAAACAAGGCAATGACCACCACGCTGTATTACGACTGTTTCAGTGGCATATCCGGCGACATGCACATAGGTGCGCTCGTCGATCTCGGGGTTCCAGGCGACTACCTACATGGCGAACTCGCCAAGCTCAGCGTGGCCGATGAATTCACCCTCCACCTCGAGCCCGCCCGAAAAATGGGTATTACCGGCACCAGAGCGACGGTGAATCTTCATACCACCGACGCAACCCCCGTCCGGCACCTTGCGGAAGTTGAAACAATCATTCGCAGTGCAGGGTATTCCCCCAAGGTTAACGAGCTGGCTCACGGAATATTTCGGGAGATAGCCGTAGCCGAGGCGAAAATTCATGGAACGACCCTCGACAAGGTTCACTTTCACGAGGTGGGTGCAACCGATTCAATTGTCGACATCATCGCGGCAGCCATCTGTCTCGACTGGCTGGCTCCCGATAACATCGTCTGCGGTACCGTGGAACTCGGGGGTGGCATGGTTCGCTGCGCCCACGGGGTGATGCCGGTGCCGGCACCCGCAACCGCCGAGATACTAACGGGAGTGCCCTGCCACTATGGACGCGTGGATTCCGAAGCCACCACACCCACAGGTGCGGCAATCCTGAAATGTGCGGTAACTAATTTCACTACCACCCAAGAGTTCGTATCAACAAAAATCGGTTACGGAATCGGCCAGAAGGATTTTTCGATTCCAAACGTACTGCGCGTGATGTTGGGTACCTCCCTCGATACGGAAGAAACTGACCTGTATGAGACTGAGACCAATCTGGAAATAGAATGCAACATCGACGACATGCCGGCGGAGGCGTTTCAACCGTTGCTCGAAGGGTTACTGGCCCACGGCGCCAAAGACGTATTTCTAACCCCGATGGTCATGAAAAAATCCCGGCCTGGAACCAAGGTGACCCTATTGTGCGCAAACGATGAATTGGATGTGCTCAGTGAATACCTGTTCAACAACTCGACCACCATCGGCATGCGGATTCACCAAGTGCAAAAAAGGATGCTGCCGAGAACCATCGAGAAGCTGACAACCACTCATGGGGAAGTTCGGGTGAAAATCGCCTCCCTCCCGAGCGGGCAACGGCGGTGGAAGGTCGAGCACGACGACATCATGCGCCTCGCCGACAACGGCGCCGCCAAGATAGGCATGGTGGTGACCATCCCCGCGCCGTTCCAGGGCCCTTCCGAATCGGTGGTCAAGGTAACCACCGGCAC
>JACZXA010000221.1 GCA_022571865.1 Pseudomonadota bacterium | reverse complement strand
TCAGGCAGCCACCGCCACCCTTACCGGCCTCGACTCGTATGGTTGCTTCATCAAGAAATTTCATCGGCTCATAACGTAATTAATCAGCGCCGTGGCAAATCCGGCGGTAGCACAAAAAACCCCGCGGATGCGGGGTTTTGCCTACGCCTGTGCGCCGGACGGTTCCACTGTCGCGAACTTTCGATTCTGCCGACCTCGGGTGACGAATTTGACGTGACCGTCGGCCTTGGCAAACAGCGTGTGGTCGCGGCCACACCCGACGTTGTCGCCCGCGTGTATTTTCGTACCTCGCTGGCGGACAATGATGTTGCCCGCTTTGACGAGTTCGCCCCCGTACTTCTTAACGCCTAAACGTTTGGACTGGGAATCACGCCCGTTGCGGGTACTACCACCTGCTTTTTTATGCGCCATATTATGTTGCTCCTTGTCGCGCCACGTGGCTCACGAACTGATGGCAGTAATCTTGAGTTCCGTATACCACTGACGATGCCCCTGTCTGCGCAGGTAATCTTTGCGACGTTTGAATTTTATTACCCGGATCTTTTTACCACGGTCGTGACCTATGACTTCAGCGGTGACCTTCCCGCCGTCGACATAGGGCTTACCCACGGAAACGTCATCACCGTTCGCCACCATCAGCACCTTGTCGAATACGATCTCATCGCCTGGTTCGGCCGTAATCAACTCCAGCTTGATGACCTCACCCTCGGTTACCCGATGTTGTTTACCACCGCTTGAGAAAACCGCAAACATAATCTGTACTCCTGAACCCTCGCCTGGTGTATTACAATGCCCGGCGGCCAGCGTCACCAATTCAGCCAGGACCGCCAGAGAATCACTGATATCGCTGGAAACGAGCCCGGAAAGTAGTCCCTGATAGCTGGCGAGACCGCAAAAAGCGCGTCATTCTACGGGCAAATATATTAGTTTACAACGAGTTAGAGGCCTGATTATCTCTCAGGGATTACAGCCAAGGAAACCACGCACCAAGCCACCAACAAGAATAGAATCATATCACCCGCTGTAAAGCCACTCATCGAGGACAAATGCCGGTCAATTCAGCCATAGCACCCCCTGCCGTCAGCAAGCGCGCCGCAGACATCGTCGAGCTCGCTCCGGTCTACAAACTGGTCGAGCAGGACTTCGTGGCCGTGAACGCGCTCATTCCGAAACAACTCACCTCGGATGTGGATCTTGTGGAAGAAATTGGCCATCACATTATCGAGAGTGGCGGCAAGCGGCTGCGCCCGCTCATGGTGTTGTTAGCTGCCAACTGTTGTGGATACCCCGGTGACGATCACATCCGCCTCGCCGCGATCATCGAGTTTCTGCACACCGCCACCCTCCTCCACGACGATGTTGTGGATCGATCGGATTTACGCAGAGGTCGGACCACCGCGAACGCGATCTGGGGTAACGCACCGAGCGTGCTGGTTGGCGACTTCCTCTATTCGCGCGCTTTCCAGCTCATGGTGGAAATGCACAACATGGACATCATGGCGATTTTGTCCGATGCAACCAATACCATCGCCGAAGGCGAAGTGATGCAACTTGCGAACGTGGGCAATCGTAACGTGAACGAAAAACAGTACATGGAAGTCATTCGCTGCAAAACCGCCCTGTTGTTTCAGGCAGCAACGCATACCGCCGCCGTATTGGCATGCGACGAAACCACAACGATCGCCGCGTTACGTGACTTTGGACTGCACTTCGGTCTGGCCTACCAACTGGTCGACGATTGGTTGGACTATGCAGGAGACAGCGAAGTCATGGGTAAGAATGTCGGTGCGGATCTCGCAGAGGGAAAGCTCACCCTGCCACTCATTCACGCGCTCGCCCAGACCTCCGGTCGGAACGTCGCCCGCATCGATAAAGCACTCGCCGGTAAATCCTCCACCTGCCTGGACGATATTATCAACATCGTGCGGGATTCGGGCGCCCTGGACTATACCCGCAGTGCGGCCAGGACTCAGACCGAGTTGGCGATTACCTGTCTCGAGGTTCTTCCGGACAGTGACTATCGCAATGCCATGGAAACGCTGACACACTTCTGCGTGGCCCGTCTGAGCTAATGCTCCATCAACTTGATGTTTATGGGTACCTTATGGGTACCGCGTTCCCGTGGTGTTGCGCAACGAGGCGCAGTGCGCCCGGGAATGGCCAATTTGATGGAGCGCTGATGTCCCGCCCCATCGGACGCTTCAGGAATCTGCTGGTTCTTCTCACTACCATGCGTTCTCGGCTCTTCTTCACCATCCTGGGTGGTTGTTTTGCGGCCGATCTGGTTGCTGGCGAGGATGTCTCGTCGAAAACCCTGTCACTCGAACCCTGTACGCTCACCGGCAGCTACGGTGTCGGTCAGGTCGAAGCGAGATGCGGTACGCTCAACGTCGCTGAGAATCCCGAAGACCCTGACGGGCCGACCCTCGAGCTTTTTGTTGCAGTGATCCGCTCCTTGAGTGCGAACCCGAAGCCGGACGCACTCACACTCATCAATGGTGGGCCGGGTGGCTCATCCGTACAGCTATACGTCGACATGTACCGGGTCTTCAGCGGGTTTCTCATCGAGCGTGATATTCTGCTGGTGGATCAGCGCGGTACCGGTCGCTCCAATCCCCTCGAATGCACAGAGCTGGAACAGGCCAGTGAGGAAACAGATCTCGACTTCCTGAGGACGGCGACTCAAGCCTGTCTGAAGAGTTTGAACGGAGACCCACGTTTCTACTCCACGAGCGTTGCCGTGCAGGACCTCGAATTGGTACGGCTTGCGCTGGGTTATGAGCAGTTGAACGTCTACGGGGTCTCCTACGGAACTCGCGTCGCACTACATTACCTGAGGCGTTACCCAGAGGCGGTGCGCACACTGATAATCGACGGCGTTGTGCCACCAAGCCTCGCGCTGGGCGCAAACATAGCAATCAACTCACAACACACCCTCGACGGCATCTTCGCGCGCTGTAAGCGGGAATCTGCGTGCGCAGAAAGTTTTCCAGATCTTGAAGCCAACTTCGCGACGCTCAGCAGCGAACTCAAAGCAAACCCCATCGAGTTGAACGTACCTCACCCGATAACGGGCATAACAACCCCTCTGACGTTGGGTTATGGACATCTGGCTATCACTATCCGGTTGCTGGCCTATAGCCCCGAAACCACGGCGTTGATTCCGCTGATCATCGAAGAAGCCGCAACGAGAGGGAACTACATACCCATCGCAACACATGCACTGAAAGTCATCTCGCAGATTTCGTCGGCCATCAACTTCGGCATGCACAACTCCGTGGTATGCACTGAAGACGCGCCGTTCTTCGACTACGGTGAGTCGGTGTTCGCCGAGCTGGAAAAGACCTATCTCGGCGCGGAACAGGTCGAGGTGCTCAACGTCATGTGTGATGAATGGCCCGAAGGTCTTATCGATTCGGACATGAAGAAGCCGTTGCAGGCGGATCACCCCATACTCATTCTCTCAGGCGAGAACGATCCGATCACCCCGCCTCGTTACGGAGATCGGGTGCTGGGTAATTTTCGCCACGCACACCACCTCATCGCACCCGGACAGGGACACGGCGTGATCGGGCGGGGTTGCCTGCGTCGACTGGCAACGGAATTTGTCGAATCTGCCGATTTCGAAGCGTTCGACCCGAGTTGCGTCGAACGAATGGCGTCAACGCCATTTTTCATCAATCTGATGGGTCCCGCCCCGTGATTCGAGTCGAGGCCTTAAGCAAAAACTTCGGGGAGGTAGAAGCGGTAATCGATGTTTCGTTTTCAGCCGATGACGGTAAAGTGACGGCACTGCTCGGGCCGAATGGCGCGGGTAAGTCGACAACGTTACGCATGTTGTCCACGGTGATCAAACCAAGCTCCGGCAACGCTTACATCGATGGCTTTGACGTGAGGCAAGAAACCATGGCCGTCTGTTCCCGTATCGGGGTACTACCCCATGCAACAGGTCTCTATGATCGCTTGAGCGCGCGCGAAAACATTCGTTATTTCGGCGAACTCCATGGCATGGAACGCGACCCGCTGGAAGCCCGGATCGACAGTCTTGTCGAAATGCTCGACATGTCCGAATTCAGTGACCGGCGTGTCGGAGGATTTTCTCAGGGACAGCGCATCAAAGTAGCGCTCGCGCGAGCAATCGTACATGACCCCAAAAACGTATTACTCGATGAGCCAACCAACGGGCTGGACGTAATGGCAACCCGCGCTCTGCGCGAGATCATCCACGGATTCAAAAACGAAGGCCGCTGTGTACTGTTCTCGAGTCATGTGATGCAGGAAGTTACCAATCTCTGCGACGATGTGATCATCATCGGCCAGGGTCGGCTCCAGTTTCAGGGTACATTGGATCGCCTGAAAACCGACACCGGGCAGGAGGATCTGGAAGAGGCTTTCATCCGCGTGATCGGAGCGCAAGACTGATGCGCGGTTTCATGGTCGTGTTGCGCAAGGAATGTACCGACAACATCCGCGACAGACGCACGATCATCTCGTCATTCTCGCTGGCACTACTGGGTCCGGCGTTGTTCGTTGGCTTGATGGCGTTTGTACTCAACACCGCACTCGGCAGCTCAACAGATTCCGTTGCGCTAACGGTGGTCGGGAGCGACAACGCGCCTCAACTGGTCGCCTTCCTTGAACAGCAGAATACGGAAATCAACCGGGAAGAACTTGAGGACCCCAAGCAGGCCGTTATCGACGGAAGCCACGATCTGATTCTGGTCATACCCGAAACCTATGCAGCGCGCTTCTCCAAAGGCCAGATCAACTCGCTGCCACTCATCTACGACAGTTCGTCAATTGGCAAAGCGCGCCGCAACTACAACCAGGTGCGGGACATGATCCGTCGTTTTGCTCAGGGCATCGGGTTTCTACGATTGCAGTTACGCGGCGTCGACCCCAGCATCACGGCACCCGTTCTGGTACATGAAGTCGACACCGCCTCACCCGCCGCTCGTGCACTCACAATTCTGGCAACGTTGCCTTATCTGCTGGTGCTGGTGATCTTCATGGGAGGTTTTTATCTTGCCATCGACACCACGGCAGGAGAGCGCGAGCACGGCTCGTTGGAACCCCTGCTCTCACAGCCCACCTCACGAGTTCAACTGGTACTTGGCAAGATCACGGCAACAAGCATTTTTGGAGCAATGTCACTGATCTTGTTCCTGGGGAGCCTGGCTGTAGCCGTACCCTTTGTACCTTTACAGAAAATCGGCATGTCTCTCGAGATCGGCCTCGGTGCCAGCCTGGGGATCTTCCTCGTTGCGCTACCACTTATTTTTTTCGCAGCGTCCCTGCTTACGGTCGTTGCTTCGTTTGCGAAAAGTTACAAAGAAGCGCAAACCTACCTCACCATTGTCATCCTGGTACCCACCCTGCCGCTCATCATCGCCCAGTTGATGGGTGTCGAGGCATCACCACTTCTCATGCTGGTTCCCAGTTTGAGCCAGTCGACCCTGATCAGCGATCTCATCATCGGCGAACCGGTCGAATGGCTGCACCTGATTATCTCGGCGGCGACAACCGGAACATTAGGTGCGGGTCTGGCATGGCTTGCCATCAGCCTGTATCGGCGCGAAAGCATTCTGATCTAGTCGGGCGGTTGTCGCTGAGTGGATCGGCTTCTACAATACGCGACCCTTTGGGGGCTTCGGAGTGTAGCTCAGCTTGGTAGAGCACCACGTTCGGGACGTGGGGGCCGGAGGTTCAAATCCTCTCACTCCGACCAGCTTATAAATCAACGAGTTATATGACTAATAATCCTTCCGACTCCTACCCACTTGAAAAGCTAATAGTGTCTTCCATAGTGATCCGCGAAACTTCGCAGATAAGCCATATCGCTCTGTTGGTGTTCGATTGTGTGCTTGAGGTTGGCTGACTGGAGGATGCATCCAGTTGCCTGGCGCTGTTGGCGAAACGAAATAGAAACCTCGCTGCTATGTTCCCTGGCGAAGGGCAAGAATCTTAGCAATTTTCTTTGACAAAGCAGGCCTGCTACGGGAAGAGGCTGGGCGACCTCATTTGTTCAGTCAAAAAACCAAATACAAACGCGGCTGCGATCTGCGAAACAACTCCGGTTCTGTATAACCTGAAGCAACCCAGGCTCGCCGGGGCTGCATTCGTTCAAGGCGAGAAAACGTAACACGAGAGTCGGCTCTCGTCTGCGGTTCAACACCCCAGTGCCATCGCCCGTCAATTTCAGTTTCCACTGTGGTCCCAGTGACTACGTTAGGAATCATGTCTATTGGAAGCTTTCGACCGTGTGTATCCAGCGGCACTCGCCAGTCGCTCGCCATTCCTTGGGCGGAATGAGATTCAGTGGCGCACCATGTGGTACGCCGTCATCGACAGTCTTCCACGCGAAAACAGCTTCGATCTGGAAGGCGACACGCCGCTCGGCTTCAACTGGAACCAGATCGCGGGTATCCCGGTGACGCTGACGCCGAGCAACACGGTCGACCGTGTGAACAATCGAAGCATGGCCCAAGAGTCACACTACCGACCTCCGCAGGGCGTCCTGAGAGCACATCTTCCGGAGTCGATACTGGCGGATCACCGGACTCATGCAATCACATTGGAGTTCCCACATACGTCCCACCATCTGACAGCTCATATATCCAGATAACCCGGACAATTATTGAAGACCGCCATTTCCAATTACCTTGCTGTAAAACGAAAGATTACAGACGCCCATGGGTGAATCGTCTTGTAGCGTCTGTTTTTCGGATCCAATAAACGCACCATGGGTGGGTACCCATTCCTGCGCTACTCATGACTAGATCACGTTCGATAAGGTATGCAAGGGCCGGATTTAGGCGTCGTGGTTGCCAATCTAATCCGTCAGCAAGTTTTGAGATGTTTAGCGCACCAGATTCGCTATTCATTAGCTCGGATGCGACATGTCCAGCATCTTCAATCGGATTCCAGTCGTGGTAGTGGGCATCGAATTCAACGAATAATGCTGGTTCTGCGCTCACTCTACGCTCGACATTTAGTGCTTGATGCTCCCTCACGAGCCCAAGCCCCTCGAGTTCGTATATGGCGTCAACGATTTCATCGTCAGTCAGAGCACCTAACTTCCTCAAGTCCTCCATATCGACAAGAGGATCCATTGATAGACCATGCTCGGATTTGTTGATCATAATCTCAACCAGCCATTGAGCCGCCGGGGAGATTCCTAACTCTGGATCGTGTGCGGCGATAGTGTCCGGCGGACTACCCAACGGTGGTTTGCGAGTCACACCGTGAAAAAATCCGACCAATTCGCGGATGTCATTGTCGTAGTCTTCCAGGGCAGGAGAATTGAGCGGCGCAAGTAGAGGAGGTAATGCGAGTGGATCGAGTTGATATCGAAGTGGTACGAACCGACACAATCCTTCTAGTTTCCGAACGAATGCAGCATCGATCTCCGCTTTTACCCAAGCTTTGGTGAGACTCACTTTGGTTAGCAATACTACAAAGTGAGTGCAGCCAG
>JACZXA010000220.1 GCA_022571865.1 Pseudomonadota bacterium | reverse complement strand
GTATTTCTACACCGATGTGTTGGGGATTTCCGCTATCGCTGCTGGCGGGGTGTTGCTGGTTGCGCGTATCGTCGATGCTGTCACCGATCCGATCATGGGTATGATTGCCGAACGCACGCGCAGCCGTTGGGGTCGGCTGCGTCCACACATACTATTCGGTGCCATACCACTCGGCATCGTCGCGGTGCTGACCTTCAGCACACCGGATCTTGACGAGGCGGGGAAGCTCTGGTGGGCCTATCTCACCTACATCTCGTTCGGTATCGCCTACACGGTAGTTTCTATTCCATACTCCGCGTTGACGGCGTCGCTGACGATGGACCATCAGGAACGAACCGTACTTTCCACAGTGCGGATGGCTTTCGCATTTGCTGGCGGCCTGGCGATCTCTGTCGGCATGTTGCCGTTGGTAGAGGTGTTGAGTGACAACGAAGCGTCTGGATATCAGTGGTCGCTGGTCTTGTTCTCTGTCATTGCGACCGGCTTGCTCTGGCTCACTGTTGCGATGACGCAAGAAAGGGTGCAGCCACCTGCTTCACAGAAACTCGCGTTGAAAGATTCACTGAAGGCCGTGTTCTCGAATCCGCCTCTCCTGGTCGTGATAGTGATGTTTACGTGCGGAATGTTGTCATTCACCGTTCGGCAGACGGTCAGTTTGTACTACTTTGAATACAATCTCGGACGCCCGGATCTGATTCCGCTGTTTTTCCTGCTGACTATGCCGGTGATGTTTGTCGGACTTCTTTTTGTGCCGAAGCTCGCCGCGGTGTTCGGCAAAGCGGGCGGTATCGCAATTGGCGCTGTGGTGACGATTGGTGGGGCGGTTGGCTTGTACTTCACCCCTTATGACGCCATCACGTGGGTGTTCATCTGGTCGGGTGTAATGGCACTCGGCGGCACGCCGATTGCGGTACTCGGCTGGGCGATGATTCCCGACACCGTAGAGTATGCCCAATGGAAGATGGGGTTGCGCGCGGACGGGGCGATTTTTGCGTTCGCGAGCTTTTTTCAGAAAACCGCAAAAGCCATCGGAGGTGTCACCGTGGCATGGGTGCTCGCTTTTGCCGGTTACGCCGCCAACATGGAACAGTCACAAGCATCCATCGACGCGATACACGGGCTCATGACGCTAGTCCCCATGGTCATCATGGTCGTGCTGATCGTTGCGGCACGCGCCTACCGGCTGGATGCGGAAGCGCACACCAGGATCGTGCAGCAATTAGAGAGTAGGTTGGGTTCGGGCGTGTAGTTATTACGCCCGGCTCGGGCGCAAAATATAGATCCTTTTTGATTTCCTTCCGCCACGATAAAGGGTAGCTGTTTTGCATGATCGCGGGGGCGTCTGAACAAACTTTACCCCGCCAATCTTCTGCGCTCGACAACCTCTATCATAGAGTCGATACGCATCGAGCCACCTTGAAACGGCGCCCCAACAGGAGGCTTGTGACCTGCGCATTTCACCGAGGATCAGGTTTTCAGGGTTAATGAATTGCGTTTCCAGGTTCAGGAAACTCCCCACCCGCGCAAGCCCCGAACTATCCAGGTATTGATCCGCATCCTGCTGCAGAAGCCGAAGGGTCATGTCGCAGAAGCGACACCGGCAGCATTACACTGCCGGTGTCGTCGTTGCTTGCACCGCTCGTTACGCTCACTCGGCGGTTTCGAACTCGGCGGAGGATAACGTCTGATTACCGCTCTCCTCGATGGCCAGCACCTCGAACTCGTATTCCGTATCCGGGCGCATGAACTCGGCTGGTACCAGCACACTTGTGGCGCTCACCGGCAGGTACACGCTGAATACGGGTTGGGCGAAACCGTTGGGGAATACGGAATCGTCGTCTTCCTCGACGATGACCTGATACCCCACGATCGTGATGGGATCACCGTCGAGATCGGTGGTCACAGGTTCCCACGAGACTATCGTGTTCTCCGCGTCCACTTCCTCTTCGCCGTCAACAGGGCTCGTCAGTGTCGGCCCGACGGGTATGTCGTGGGTCAGCGTTGTTTCGAAGGTGACTTCCTCGCCATCTTCCGCCAGAACACCGGTGAATGTGTACGTGCCTTCCGGTAGCCTCGCAATCACTTCGAGGATGGGCACTTCTTCGTTCAACGGTTCCGATGTCTCGAAGAAAAGTTCTGTCAGGCCGAAGTTGAACAGCCCACCCGCTGCTGCCACGGTGGCGATATCCACCCCGTCCGGGTTGGTGATCGTCATCAGATCCCAGGGATCGCCGTCGATGAAACCCTGGAATCCAGTATCCTCATCGGTCGCGTTGTGCTCGATCAGGATCTTGCCGTCCTTCAGGCCTTCCGGATCCTCATCTACGGGTGGCGTGCAGCCGTCACCGGTCTCGAACTCGGCGGAGGACAACGTCTGGTTTCCGCTTATCTCGATGGCGAGGACTTCCCAGGCATAACACGCGTCGTCGTTCATGAACGCAGCTGGCACCGACACGCTGGTTGCGCCTGCTGGCAGGTACACGCTGAACACGGGTTGGGCGAAGCCTGATGGAAATGCCACGTCCACTTCTTCTTCGACGATCACCTGGTAACCAACGATTGTGATGTCGTCACCGTCGATGTCCTCGGTGACCGTGTTCCAGGAAACCACGGTGCTCTCCGGGTCAACGCCCTCGGAACCGTCCGCGGGGCTGATGAGCTCGGGGCCCGCGGGAATGTCGTGAGTGAACGTGGCGAGGCGCATATCTTCCTCTGCATCAACCAGCTCGCCGTGGACGGTATAGGTCCCCTCTTCGAGGCGATCGAGAACGTCGTCGATAGGCACTTCGGCGTTTTCCGGCTCCGATGTTTCGAAGAAGAGTTCCGCCAGGCCAAAATCGAATAGCCCCCCCAGAGCAGTTACCGTTGTGATCAGCACCTCGCCAGGTCCGGTTATGGTCAGCTGGTTGTATGCATCGCCATCGCCGAAGCCTTGAAAGCCCGTGTCCTCATCGGTCGCGTTGTGTTCGATCAGGAGCTTGGCGGCCGAAAGCTCCGGCCCGCCTCCCAAGCTGAAGCTGATGAGCTCGGCGCGAGCGCCGGTTTCCTCGTCGATCTCCAGAATGACGCCGACCCCGGGTTTGTAGTAGGTGGACTCGAGTGCATCGGGTTCCAGCGGTGTGGTCTCCGCGAGCACCAGGCAGATACCGTCACAATCGGCGATTGCAACAGACTCACCACCGGCGGTGTTCAAAACCTCGACGACGTCCTCTGCGTCGCCGTAGAAGGCCTCGTTGCGGAATACGTCACCCACCACGGGGTTTCTTGGCACCAGAATTCCGGCCTTGGCGCCTTCGCGCCCGGCCTTCCACGACCCTTCAATGTCGACGAGTTCCCCGACCTCGGGTTCGTCACCTTCGAAGAACTCGAAGTTCATTGCGATCTCGCCGCAATACCAGACGTTGCCATCGGTGTCCTGGGCAAACCAGTCGTCGGTGATTTCGATGACCTCACCGTCTTCCTCGACGACGTCGGTTACCACGATGCAGGTGATACCCTGGATGAGCTTGGTCGCCTCGGTCACGATAACCGTGGTGGTCTCGGTGACTTCCTCGCCGTCGTCCTCGTCGATGAACGTCGACTCGTAAACCCACTCGGTTCCCGGCACGAGGGGTAGATACGGATTGGGCTCCACGGAATCGCCGATTTCCAGAGGATCGACGAAGTTGGCCGCAAATGCCTCGCCGAAGGCAGGCTCGTGAGGCGCGTCGTTGAGATCATCGCAGAGCTCCATACGGGCTTCTAAAACCGCGCCACACTCCTCAGTGGCTTCTTCCGCCTCATCTTCCGAGCCGGCGATACATTCCGCGCGATCATCTTCGTCGCTTGTATCCGCGCAAATTGCACGACTTTCGAAGACGTCGTCCAGAACATCTATGTCACAGGCTTGCCACAGCATCACGGCTGTCGAGGAGCAGGGACCGCTCGCCATCATCAAGATGTCTTGGTCTTGTCCGCGCGTCAGTTGTTCAGCTGCCGCATCCACCAATTCCTGCTGATCCTCACTTGGATCAAACAGCGCCGGAACCTCACCGTCGATTTGCCCATCGGCCGCATCCATCGACAGCGCCGCCACAACCTCGTCGAGCGACACGCCTTCGAGGACGGCAATCGATCTCGCCATCAACCCGATCACGCTCGATGCTGCGTGGACGATCTCGTTATCTTCCGTATCCAGTGGGCTTTCGCCCTCTGGATAAAGTGCTTCACCGTCCGGTCCTTCTCCAAGCGCGTCGAGTACGTTCATCTCAGCTGTTGTCATATCCGTTTCGACGGCAGCAACGTCAACTGGCGTTGTAAGCCCCGCACGAACTTGTTGGCTGATCAAGGTGGCGTGCAGGCTCAGGTTTACCCGCTGCCTGGTATCTGGTTCTCCCAGTATGACAACAGCTTCCAAGCCGGGAGGGGTATCGGCAAATTCCTGGTCTTCTGCGTCAGTGGCATCAAACACGACAAACACCACTTCACCAGCGAGCCCACCGGGAAGCATCAGTTGAAAGCCATCTTCGTGGGACTCACGCCGCTCGAGCACCGCGATCGGATCGGATGCCATAAGTTCTGCGCGGCGGTCTTGCGCTGCGTTCGCCGCGCTCAGCACCGCATTGACGTCCTCGGCGTTGAACACGAAGATCCACCCGCCCACGACCGGGCCATCCGAAACGACTCCACTCAAGGCAATCTCGGCCGGGACGGGCGCTGCTACTGGAGTTGCCGGGGGGCGATTGCTACTTCCGCCGCCACCACATCCAGCGATAGTCAGCAACAGGCTGAGCAACGCCGTGCACAGAATACCGTTGCGATTTTTCATGATCCCACTCCATCAAATTCCAAGAGTTCCAACCGCTCACCCGTCTCGGGTTCGACCTCCACGATCAAGCCAATACCGGGGGCGTAAAACTTGTTTTCCCTCACACCGGGTTCCAGCGGCGTGAAGTCGATGGTGTGAAGGCAGGTGTCCGTACAGGAACCGCCCGGCGCAGATTCGCTTGCCGTTATGCTGACGATCTCGACGACGTCTTCCGCTTCACCATAAGCAACCTCCTGGCGGATGACGTCTCCCGGTACGGGGCTGAAAGGAATGAGCATGCCCGCCTTGGATCCTTCACGGCCCGCTTTCCAGGAACCTTCGATGTCCACGAGTTCCGGTTCTTCCGGCTCATCACCTTCGAACGTTTCGAAGTTCTCGGCGATCTCGCCGCAGTACCAGACATTGCCGTCTACATCCTGGGCGAACCAATCATCCGTATTCTCAATGACCTCACCGTCTTCCTCAGCGGTGTCGTTCACCACCAGACAGGTAATGCCCTGGATGAGCTTGGTGTCACCGGTCACGGTGACCGTGATGATTTCGGTGACCTCTTCGCCATCGTCTTCGTCGATGGACGTGCCTTCGTAGGTCCAGGTGTTACCTTGCACCAGCGGCATGTAAGGATTGGGGGTAATACCGTTACCGATCAGAAGTGGATCGACGAAGTTAGCAGCGAAGTCCTCGCCGAAACCCGGTTCGTGCACGGCATCATCGAGGGCCTCGCATACCTCGAGGCGTACCTCGAGCACGTCCGTACACTCCTCGCGATTTTCCGCGAATTCATCTTCCGCGGCGGCGAAACACGCATCGTCAGGTGCGCTGCTGTCGAGACAGACCGCTTTCGTTTCAAGCAGTCCCTCTATTGTGTCGAACTCACAGGCATAACGCAGCAATCGCGCACTTTCGCTGCAACCGAAGTCATCGGCGAGCACCGTCGCGGCGAACGAAGCAAACCAGCAACACAAAGCGGCGAACGCCCACCGGGTAATTTGACCGATCATCTAATAACTCCCACTCGGTATGTAATACGGTAGGACCTCCTCAAAGAGGCGGATCAATCGGTGCGATGTTTTGAATAGAGGGAAAGTGCTTGTAACGCTGTTTTCGAACTACGAAATTCTTAGGAAGACATGCTGCCTGGAGAGCGAATCTTGGCGGGAAATCTGTGCTGGAGGGACGGGAAAGTCGGAATGCAAAAGCGCGATTTGAAGATCCTCCGCTTACCCCGGATTAACGGCGATCTCCGGAGTTGGACGACACACCTCCTCTCGGGAGTTGTACGCTCTGTGGTGGCAGAGATATCGTGTTAGACACATTGTTAGTGACGTGTGGCGCCGCAGGCCCAAGGGTACGGTCTTGATCGACTCCGATCAGGGCTCGATCAGGGCTGCTAATGAATTTCCGCGGCACCGCCCCACGCTGTGCGAAGCCGCGCCATATCGAAACCATCTTCTTGTGCAGCTTCGATGATGACCCGCTCCCGACGCCCGATCAGATCCGCGGCCGCTTTCACCTCGTCCGCAACTTCCCAGGGTATGACCACCGCTCCATGTTGATCCGCATGGATCAGATCGCCGCTGCGCACCCGCATGCCAGACACCGTCACCGGTTGAGCAAAGCTCACCGGATGCACGAAAGCGTGTGATGGACCCACCCGGTCCGCCAGCATCTGAAAGCCGTCGGCGATGTCGGGCAGATCTCGTACGCTGCCGTCGGTAATAACCCCCAGACAGCCAAACCCTTTGTGGATATTACTGTTCACTTCTCCCCACCAGGAGCCGTAACCGCGCAACGTTCCATCGAGATCCTGAATAACCATGACGCTGGGTTTGGGACCTTCATCGACGTAGGCGTAATACCCTTCACTCATCTGGCGGGCTTCTTTGCCTTTGAGATCGCTTGGATGAGCAGACCGAATGGTGGCCGTGCGGGCAATCGCGACCATCGCAGGTAACTCCGCGCGGGTGCAGACCAATGGATTCACCGTATAGCCATGGCCGCGCCTTTCCGGGGCAACCAGCTCGAGTGCGTTACATACCGTTGGGGTATCCAGAGTTTGCAGGTCGGTGATGAGTTCCTGGCTGAGTTCCTTCATTGTGACTCCCGTCCGTCTTCTTTGCAGGGGTTCGTTATCTGCGCGAGCGAAGCTTGCATGATGTCTGCGCCATCCTCGCGAATCCAGTTCAGCACGATGCCCTTGGTGGCCATTGCCACGGCAATGGGTTCATCGAACATGAGGTGGTGATAGGTCCCCGGAATCTTGAAGATAGGTAGCTTGCCCGCGCTGATCTGGGCCATGTGATCGGCGTAATAAGCGCCTTCGTCGTCGCTCTGTTCCGCAAGGATGACTGCAGAGCGACAGGCGAGTGCCGCGAACTTGTCGCGCTGATCGACGCCCATCTCCAGATGATCGTACAGGCTCGGATCGAATTTCCAGGTCCAACCGCCTTCCACCTCGTGAAGACTCTTGTCGGCAATGTAGTCGAACACCCCAGGGTGTGCGATTGGTTGCTCAGGCATAAACCGGAAGCGACCCAAGGCGGTCGCCTTGTCCTCGTAAACGCGCAGTTTGCGTTTCGGCTTGACGCCTTCACGGTCGACCCGCCGACCCCATTCGACGTATTGTTCGGGGGGTGCCACGGTAAAATCCATGAACACGATTCCGCCTAGTTTATTACCGAACAAGTGACCGGTTTCGAGT
>JACZXA010000035.1 GCA_022571865.1 Pseudomonadota bacterium | reverse complement strand
GGAGGCAGCCGTGGATTGTTTCTACGAGCTTGGTTACGCCAACACCACAACAGAAAATATCGCGCAGACTGCCGGGGTCTCCCGGGGGGCGATGCTGCACCACTTTCCAACCCGATTTGTGCTCATTAAGGCCGCCATCGAACATCTGAATCGTAAGCGCCTCGAATGGTTCGAAGAAGAAGAGTCCGTGGTCCAGCGCGGTGCGGAACACACCCGCATCGAGGAAGGTATCGACACCTATTGGAAACAACTCAACTCGCCGACATTTATCGTTTTCCACGAACTGAAAGTTGCCGCACGCACCGACAAGGAACTCGCCAAAGTGCTGTTACCGGCCATGCGGGAATTCGACAAGGCCTTCTACCAATCGGTCAGAAGAATTTTCCCGGACCTCGTGCTTTCCGAAGCCTTTGAACGGGCCAACTATCTGACCCAATACCTGCTCGAGGGTATCGCGATGGCACGGATGACCGGTGCCTCGAAAGTTCCCGACAAGATGATGATCGCCTGGTTGAAAAGGGAACTCCGGCGCAGCTACCAGGATGTGCTCGGCACGGTGAAACGTCCCGCGGACTAACCCCTGCTTCCCGCCACTTCCTGCCAACAAAATCCGCAGGAATTCTCAGGTGCCCGTCAAAGGCATGCGCAAAACGATCGCTTCGCGCATGTTGACAAGCCTGCAAACCATGGCTCAGCTCACCATGGACATGGACGTCAACATGGATGATGCAGTCAAACTCCATCAGCAACTGATCAACGAATGGTCGGATCGTGCAATCAAGCCGAGCTACACGGATCTGGTTGTCCGGGCGGTGGCCAAGGCCCTGGAAAATCATCCACGAATGAATGCCACATTCGACGAAAACGAAATCACCCTACTCGGGTCAAACGGCAGACGATGCGCCTGTCCCTCACCTGGGATCACCGGGCACTCGACGGGGCACCGGCCGCACTTGTTTCTCGCCGAAGTCAAAACGTTGCTTGAAGCACCCTATCGGCTGCTCGTTTGAACATCCGGCCTACAAAACGACCGCCGGATGAGTTAAAACAGTCACCGCTGACTGTTAGATCAGCGGCAGAGGGGTTCCACCGGTACTGGTGTTTCAAATCGAAGGAATGAACACGACGCCTCCAATGATGTTTCAGTTCCACATGCCGGTTTCCCCATAACAGAGGATAAAACATGCAAGACGAACAGGAGATTCGCAATCTCGTGGCGAGTTACGCGGACGCGGTGTGCCGTCGTGACCAGAATGACTGGAGCGCCACCTGGGCCGAAGACGGCTTGTGGCAATTGCCAGGCGCACCGGAAACAAAAGGTCGCGACAATATCGTCCTACTCTGGCTGGGGGCCATGGCGGGTTTTCCTTTTGTCGCTCAGCTCATACAGAACGGCACGGTGGAAGTGGCTGGAGACACCGCTACCGGCCGTTGGTACATCACCGAAATTCTGAAGTTTGCAGATGGCAAAGGCATGTTCAACATTGGCGTTTATCAGGACAGATACAAGCGCACCTCGGACGGATGGAAGTTCGCGGAACGTCACTACGCGGTGCTGTACAACGATGGTGACGGCGGTAAAGGCACGACCTCACCCTACCCGGCTCTCAAGTGGTGAAGGGCAGGGGTGCTAAGTGGATTTTGAATTCAGCGCTGAGGATGAAACATTCCGCGAAGAGGTGCGCGAGTTTCTGAGTGAGAAGTACACCCCGAGCCGGCGGGCAACGTACGGGTCGCTACTTTTCCCTGCTGGCTCTGACGGCAAAGGCGAGGCGCGATAGCCATTGGCGTCACTTATCCGCTGCTTGCGTTGGTGGGGTTCGATGCGCAAGGCAACAACACCGAAGAGGCCGAGTTTGCGTTTCGTATGATCTACGTGATCGTGCCCGTGGTTTCGATGATTCTGGCTTACCTGTTCATTCGCGGATTCAAATTGGACGTGACCGAACAGGAGAAATTGCAGGCACAGATTACCGCTCGCGACGCCACCGCCTCTGATACTCCGACCGCGTAAGCGCTCAACGTGAGATCCAAAAAGTAAAGTGTCGACGCAGGACCCACCGGAACAAGGGCGTTACCGAACTCAAGGCCCTCCGGAAATACGGATATTCTGACCGGTCACCCAGGCAGAAGCCGGAGACAGCAGAAACAGCGCGGCAGCACCCAGGTCATTCGGCGTCCCCAGCCTGCCCGCCGGAAGACGCAACATCTTTTCGAGCCTGGGCAAATCTTCCTCTTGCAGATTCAACGCGTTCATCATTATTTCCGTCGGCACGGCCCCTGGCATAATACAATTCACGCGAATTCTCGGTCCCAGTTCCTGGGCAAAGGTTCGGGTCAGCATATTCACACCGGCTTTGGCGGCCGAGTAATGCCCACTTCCCTGAACGACGTCTTGTGCTGCGATAGAAGAAATATTGAGCACTCGGCCATTGTCAGCCATATGTCTCGCGGCAATCCTCGTACCCAACCAGACAGCCGTCAGGTTCAGCGCCAGCGTGTTGTCCCATTCCGTTCGATCCAACTCCGTCAGAGGCGCCTGAATGGGAGAGCCGCCCGCGTTGTTGACCCACATATGCAAACCACCGAACTCCGATAAAGCGGTTTGCGCGAGTGCATCCACAGCCGCCTCGTCAGTAACATCCGTGGTACAGGCAATGGCGCTGCCGCCGTCTGCAACGATCTCTTGCGCCACTCGTTCAATCTCGTCGGTACGCCTCGCCGCGCAAACTACCGAGGCTCCGGCTCCGGCCAGGACCTTGGCAATGCCTTCACCAATTCCCCTTCCGGCACCGGTAACGACCGCCACTTCACCCGATAATCCAAAAAGTTCCTGCAACATGTTTGTTTCCACCCAATCCCAGTCTCAAAAATGACCGCTGACGTGCTCTTCGCTGCACCCTGATGGGTCGACCCATCACGTCAATTATGTCTTACATCCGGGTCGTGGCCGAGTGGCGAGGATGATCACGGCCATAGAAATCACCTGTGCATGGACTGGATCTCAGTGGCAATGAGGCAAACAATTTAAACAATCTAGCTTGACTGTTTTGTGCGGGTTAGTTTCAATCCTCGCCTGTTTAATCAATTCCCGGAGACACCACCATGACCGCGACCTTTCCCGACGATCCCTTTTTGACCGGATGGATGGCTCCTTTCGGAGCAGAATGTGACGCACCCGATCTGATCATTGACGGCGAATTGCCCAGCGACCTGGTCGGCACGTATTACCGCAACGGACCGGACCCGCTGCATCCGCCGAGGAAAGGGGACGTTTACCACTGGTTCGACGGAGACGGCATGATCCAGTGCTTCAACATCGCCGATGGGCGCGTGTCATGGCGCAACCGCTGGGTAAGATCCGAGAAGTTCAAAGCCGAACGCAAGGCGGGTGAGTCGCTGTTCGGCGTATTCAACAATCCGATGACCGGCGACCCATCGGTGGCCAACGTCGAGTACAACACCGCGAACACCCACATCATCCAGCATCACGGGAAGCTACTCGCGTTGATGGAAGGTGCACTGCCAACAGAGATCGAACACTTGAGTCTGGATACTTTGGGCACGATCGACTTCGATGGCCAAATTGACGGACCCGTCACCGCGCACCCGAAGTTCGACAACGATACCGGCGAGATGATCTTTTTTGGCTACAGTGTTGGCGGGCCGGGGTCCAAGACTTTGCGCTACAACGTGTGTGATAAAAACGGCAAGCTGACCAAAAACGTGAGTTTCGAAGCACCGTTTTCTGCCATGGTGCACGATTTTTTCGTCACCGAAACTCATGCGATTTTCCCGATCTTCCCGCTGACGACGAGTATGGAGCGCGCGATGACCGGTGGGCCCATGTTGGCGTGGGAACCTGACAAGGGAACCCACTTTGGCGTGATCCCGCGCGATGGCTCGGCGGAAGATGTGCGCTGGTTCAATATGGAAGCGCGTTTCATGTTCCATATGATGAACGCCTGGACAGACGGCTCTAAGTTGCATGCCGACGTCACGGGTTCCAACGCAACCCAGTTTGCACCGAAACTCGACGGCAATATGGCGGATGTGTCGGACGGGACCTCTCCTACTTTTCGCCGTTGGACGATGGATCTTGCCGACAACACCAACAGTATCTCCGAAGAGTTGCTCGACGATATGGCGTGTGAATTTCCGCGCATCGATGATCGCTTAAGCACCAGAGCCTATCGACACGGATACGCCGTGGGTAGCGGTGGCAATGGCTCATTGAACTTCAATACCCTCATCCACTACGACACGTCGAAACCTCAGCGCAAAACTTACGATCTCGGCGACAGTTATATGGTCGGCGAGCCAGTGTTCGCGCCGCGCGTTGGCGGTACCGATGAGGGGGATGGCTACGTGATCATGCTCGCCTACCACCAACCCACGGACAAAAGTGAATTGATGGTGTTTCAGGCGTCCGCTATCGACGACGGACCCATTGCCACAGCCAAAGTTCCTGTGCGAATTCCTGCGGGTTTTCACGGCAGTTGGGTGGCACCAGCGGCAGCATGAACGTATCTGCATTGAGTGTTCCGCTTCACCCGGTTGCCTGAGAGCCACACCCACCACGGTTTGTGAGACATGGTGAAACCGTGGGCAATCAGGAGCAGATTGCCCACGGTCAGTCGGAATCGCCGTTGAACGATCGCGGAATCGAACAGGCACTGGACGACGTATGCTTTGCGCTTCGACCAGACTATTTCCTCTTGGTAAATCTGATCGGGAGTGCCGCCAGACCCCGTAACAAGACGTTAGGCGGATAGACCAGCTTGCTTTCGTCGATCGTCAACTCGAAATCCGTCAACCGTTCCAACAGGACGCGGAATCCAACCTGCATCTCCTTGCGCGCGAGAGCGGCACCTATGCACATATGCACGCCGTGCCCAAACGCAATCTGGCGGTTGAGATTATCCCGAGTCACGTCGAACGCCTGGCCGTCGGTAAACTGCGCTTCGTCGCGATTCGCAGAAGAATAACGCACCTGTACCATGGAACCCGCAGGCAGGGCGATACCTTTGAGCTCCGTATCTCTGGTTGTAACGCGCCACATGTTGGCGGTCGGTGACGACAGGCGGAGCACCTCCTCGACAAGGTTGTCCACCAGACTTGGATTGCGCTGGATTTTCTCGCACTGATCGGGATGCTGAGCCAGCAGCAACAAGCCTTCGCCAATTGCATGGGTGGTCGTCTGATTACCGGCGACCATGAGCTGCTGCAGGATGGAAAGGCTCTCGGAAATATCCAGCGGCCTCTCGCCTTCGAGCCGTGCGTGCACGACATCGGAGATGATGTCATCGCGCCGGTCCTGGCGCCGATGTTCCAGTTTGGCTGCGAAGTACTTCTGAAAGGCGAGGATTATTCCGGCGACCTCGATCTGCTGTTCCGTGTCGGCCTGACCGGACAATTGCAGCGCGAACGCGTCGGACCATGTCTTGATTAGGTGAATGTCCTCATCCGGCACGCCAAGTTGTTCGCCAATGACGATTACCGGCAACTGCACGGCAAACGCCTCCACGAAGTCGCACTCTCCCGCATCGGCAAAGGCGTCGATCAACTCGTTGCAGATCTCCTCGATGCGAGGCGCCAGGGTCTTCACCCGCCGCGCGGTAAACGCCTGATTGACCAGGCCACGGTAACGCCGATGAGCGGGCGGGTCCTGGGTCAACATGGTATCGACACCGGGCCATCCCTGTTGCTGGATCGCGCTCACGCGCGGGTCGACCTCCTGGGGTCTCATGGCAACCGAAAAACGATTGGAAAACGTCTCGTGATCGCGCAGGACCGCGCGCGACGTTTCGTAATCCGAGATGAAAAAAATCCCCGAGTGCGGGCACTTGTACACCGGTGCCTCCGCCCGGAGGCGAGTGTTGTATTCGTGTGGACACGCCAGCACCTCGGGTGACAACGGAACCGTTTCTTCCAGGCTTACCTCGAGTACGGAACTCACGATGCAGGCTCCATTACCAGGGCGTTGGTCTGCAGAACGATCGTCTCCTCCTTCACGATGAAAGTATCTTGGCACGAAACATCACTTTAAACTAAAACCGTCAGCAATGCTTGTTTGTGCCGCTCACCTTGTGGAGGAAGAGGAGGAAGGACCACATGGCTGGATTTCCCACCAACCCCGAGGCGCTCTCGAGGGATTGGCTTAGGGTTATAATGCGAATTCACCCTGCAGAACCTGCTTCAAATTTGAGCTCTGAGGTCAATGATGAAAAAGTTACCCGGTCTGATATGCGTGAATTTTCTGGCGTTATCGCTCCTTCATGCACTCCCGGCCAGTGCGGGTGCACCCGCAACCGAAATACCTGACTTTACCGGTAATTACGACTCTTCCACCCTGACCCCTCTCGAGCGACCGGAGTTCCTGGGTGAAACCAAGCACGTATACAGCTGGGTCGCCAAGACGCTGAGCTGGGCTGCAGAACTCGGACTGAGGCTGGCCGCCGAGAGCGAAAGCGATCCGGATCGGGAAGCGCCTCCGGTGGGAGGGGATGGGTCCGGAACGGCATTTGGCGCAGGCAACGTTGGCGGCTACAACACCTTCTGGATCGATCCCGGTTCAAACGCATTCGAAATCGATGGCAAGTTCCGCACTTCCATCATCATCGACCCACCCAACGGGCGCCAGCCGGAAATGACCGCAAAAGGTACGGCAAAAATTGCCGACAATTTCAGTTCGTTTTCCCATGCCAATACCGGCACCGCCTGGTGGCTCGAGGAGGAAGGGGCGGGTCCCTACGACGGACCCGAAGATCTGGCGCTTGCCGAACGGTGTTTGCTGGGATTCAGTGCCGGGCCGCCGATGCTCCCGGGGATCTACAACAACTATAAGAGAATCGTCCAGACCGATGACCACATCATGATTCTGATGGAGATGGTGCACGATGCCCGTATCATTCGACTGAATTCCGAGCATGCTCCGGACAACCAACGCTTCTGGCTCGGGGACTCCATCGGCTGGTGGGAAGGAGCGACGTTAGTCGTCGATACCACCAACTTTCGCGAAGATACCGGTCTTTATGGAGGCGATGAAAACCTGCATCTCGTTGAACACTTTTCGCAACTCGACAATGGTGACCTGCTGTACCGCTTCACCGTGGACGATCCAACTGCCTGGACCGGGCCGTGGACGGGTGAGTATGCATGGCGAAAAAGCGCTAAGAAAGTCTATGAATACGCCTGCCACGAAGGCAACTACGCCATGGGCAATATTCTTCGAGGAGCGAGGCTGCTGGAAAGTGAATTTGAGTCGAGTGACATCAGCGCCGTTGAGGACGCCGGAGAGTAACTGCAATCGCGGACGAGTCGAGAAGGAAGATCTCTCAGCCATTCCACCATGGCTTGTCCGAAAAGGCGCGCATGTCGATCTCGAAGGTCCAGGCAGATCGGTGTTGTTGGGCAAGGTGGAAGTAGGTTTCCGCAATTTCGCCAGGAAGCAGAAGCCCGTCGTGCTCCAGGCCTCGGGTTTCTCTCAGCTGCTGGAATCGCTCGGGACCCAGCATCTTACCCAGCGTATCGGGTGCATCCACCGCGCCATCGATGACGATATGAACCACGTGAATACCTTTGGATGAAAACTCCGCGTTGAGCGTCTGGCATAGCATACGCCGCCCTGCCATGGCCGCCGCGTGGGAGTGTTGACCTCCATTGCCACGCACGGCGGCAGTGGCCGAGGTCACCAGGATTGTTCCTTTACCGCGGTTTTCCATGGTCGGGCACACGACAGATGCCACCCGGAACAGTCCGAAAGTACCAAGACGCCAGCCCATCTCAAACGCTTTGTAGCTGGTATCTGCCAGAGCCCGGTCGCCAATCTGGGCGCCTAAGTTGTAAACCAAAACTTCTATCGGCCCGATATCACTCTCGATGGCGGCCACTCGCGCTTCGATGCTGCCCTCCTCGACGGCATTGAGCAGGAAACCCGATGCCGAGCCACCTTCGTTCTCGATACCTTCTACCATCGCGTTCAACCCATCTTCGTCACTGCGACGACAAAGACAGGCGTGATAACCCGCTCTGGCAAAACGCCGTGCGACGTTACCGCCGATACCCGCACCAGCACCAATGACTAAACAGACCGGTTTCATAATGCTTCCTCGCTTAAACGTGTCGGGTGGGGGATTCAGCCGCCGTTGTAGGACTTGTCAACGAATCGGCAGTTCAAAGCGCAGTGTTGAAGTGCGGCACGACTTCTTCCGCGAATAATTGTGCAGGCTCTTGAGTATTTTTGCCAAAAAACTCCATGACGAACATGGTGCACCCCAGATCGATGTGCTTCTGGATGGCCTCGCAACACTGATCCGGCGACCCCGTGATCGCCATCGGACCTTTGGGATCACCCATGTGACCGGCGAAGATTTTCTGGGCCTGATCCGCCATCGGGCGAGCGGTTGATTCGTCCCTGGCGATGGTGACAAGGCATTGTTGACTCACCGTGATTTCGCCGAAGTCGCGTCCGACCTCATCACAATGCCGCTTCAGGACATCGACTTTATGTGCAAGCTCCGCTTGCTGACCGGCCAGATTGTTCCAGATGTCCGCTTCCCGAGCCACCAGCTTCAACGTGACACGTTCACCTCCACCACCAATCAGAATTGGCACTTGTCGCGGTGGTTTTGGTTGGCAAACGACGTTGTTGGCGGTCACAAACTTGCCGTTGAAGGAGACCTCTTCCTCCTCACCCCACATGCGCTTCAGCAACGCAACCGTTTCCGCCAGTTGAGTCAGCCGTTCCCCTATCGAGAGAAAGGGTACGGCAAAATCCGTAAATTCCCGAGGCATCCAGCCCGCGCCGAGGCCGGCGATGATTCGCCCACCGGCGATGTTGTCTACCGTGGCGATCATCTTGCCCAGTTGCGCGGCATTACGCATGCCTGCTGGAGTCACCAGGGTGCCGATCTCCACGCGTTCGGTAATTGCCGCAACCGCCGAGACCATGGTCCAGGCTTCCAGAATCGGCAGTTGTGGAGACAGCGGACCGTAGAAGTGGTCACATACCCAGAGCGAATCGAATCCCAGCGATTCAAACCTCCGCGCCGCATCGGCCGCCGCGACCCAGGGGCGTTTGATCTGGGGAAGTGTTACGCCGAAGTGTGCCTGCGTCATATCGTTAGCCTCTTGAACACTGCTCGTTGCGAGTTACCAGTTCTCTACCCAGGGCCGAACCACGACTTCAAAAACCCAGGTAGAGCGATGTTGCCGGTGAAGGTGCAGGTAAGTTTGGGCGATCTGGTCCGGATCCGCCATGTTGTCATCAACCGTCGTTCCCGCTAAACGATGCGCCCGCGTGCCGTCTTCCTGGGTCCACCCGATGGCGGCATCGATTGGCACATGTGCGACATGAATACCTTGGGGCATGAGTTCTCGGGCCATGCTCTGGGCCAGACCCGATTTGCCGTGAGAGGCGATGGCAAATGCGCCACTCTTCGCATAACCCTTTAATGCCGCGCTCGCGTTGGTAAAGATAATGGTGCCGCGATGACCTTGCTCGTCCGGGCTATTCGCAAGCATCGATATTGCTGCCTGTTGACCCACGAGAAAGGCGCTGTAGGCGGAGTTTTTTATCGTGTCGAGTACCAGTTCCGGGTCTGCTTCGGTGATCTCTTTGCGAAAGATGTGCTGGGTTCTTCCGTCGATGTTGTGAACGACAAGTTTCGGGCTTCCAAGATCTCGGGTCACCGTTTGAAACAGTCGGGCCACCGAATCAGGTTCGGCGGCATCACATTCATAAACGCTCACTCCATGGTCTTGCGCCAGCTTCGTGAGCGCGCGTTTACCGGGATTTCGAGCGGCAACCGCCACGCTCATGCCTTGTTGGGCAAAGAGCCTGGCGCAACTGGCGCTTACCCCCGGACCTCCACCGACGATTAACGCTACCTCTACCATCGCTCGTTCCCCGCTGATCTCAGACAAGCCGATTCAAGCATGATACTACCGGCGTAGACCACATCCCGCGCAGGGAATATGCACGTCAGTGGGCCGCATGTACTTCGATTACCTCGCTTGGGGCATACCCAATTCGATGAGCGACGGCTCGAAGGCTTTGCCCTGGCGACAATGGCACCGGCTCGGTGTACACGCGCCATACACCGTTTGCCTGGTTTGCCTGCCGCGTTTCCAGGCTTTCACGCCCGCCCCCATCGAACAGCTGATATCCAATGGACGCACCTTCCGTCTCCGAGGAAAGAACGATTCCGCCCGAACGACTATCCCCTGCTGGTGGGAGTGTTGTTGGCTGGTTCCACCCCGGCCAGAAAAATTCGATCAACTCCCCTTCCTCCATCGTCCCTTTGTCGTTCGTTGCGCGCATCCATCGATCGAGTTCACGCTTGAGTTCTTCGAGCTTACCGGCATATTCAGGCTCGTGCGCGAGGTTGAGCAACTCATGAGGATCGTTCCATGTATCGAACAGTTCATCGTGTGGCTTCGTGTCACGAAACCACTGGGCCTGTTCCTCGTTCAAACCATCAACGTCGCGCAACCGCAGTAACTCCTGCATCGAAGCCATCTGTTCCCGGTACCTGACCGGCAGGTAATAGCCCTGCTCTGGTCTGAAGTTGCGCAAGTATTTGAAACGTTCGTCGCGGACGGCTCGAATCATGTCGTAGTGTTCATCCAACCTGTCGGCAGCGGCATGGATGTACCTGCGCGGTGCCTCTCGGTATTCCCCCAGGAACGCCTGCCCCTCCAGATACGACGGGGGTTCGATTCCCGCCAGCGAAAACATCGTCGGCGCAAAATCAACAAAGCTGACAAGCTCCTCGCTGACGGCCCCGCGCCACGGCCATCGGGAAACCGAATGATCAGAGGGACACGTAGACCTGAGTCGTACAACAATCGTTTCTGTCTCGGCAACGGGCCGCCATGATCGCCATAGAACACGATAATCGTATCGTCGAGCAAACCATCAGCTTCTAACGCATTCAGCACAACGCCAATCTGGAGATCGAGTTCTACGATGTTGGAATACACCCGTCTCAGGTCTCTGCGAACCAGTTCGGTATCCGGAAGGTAGGGTGGCACCGGCACCTTCAAATCATCAGGCACATGGTTGGGAAAAGATCCCTCCGGGCCGAAACCGGGCTCGAAATACCGTGGGTGGGGTTCGTCCTTGAACAATTGGTGATAACGCAGCAGGCGCAGCGACGGCACTTTTGCCCACACCTGTCCTTCATGGGTAATGTCGAAGTTCAGAATCGAGAAGAACGGTCTATCGTCGCTTACCTTTCGATTGCGCCAACTTGCAGTCACACTGCTGTCATCCCATGCGGTCAACGTTGGCGCGAACTGGTAGTCCTGCTTGCTATTGTTGGTCGTGTAATAGCCGTGACGCCGCAGTACCTCACTCATCATCATCACGGCCGGAGGCGGTACGACCTCATAGAGTTTGAGTCCCACCGCGTCCAGGTGAGACCGTACGTATTGCGTGCGCATGTGATGCCCACCCGCACTCGTCGGATAAACGCCGGTAGCCAGGGCAAATCGGCTCGGTGCACAAACACCCGAAACTGAAAAGGCGTTGGTGTAGCGAATACCCTCGGCGGCCAATCGAGAAAGATTGGGTGTTTCGACTGTGGTATCGCCATACGCGGCAATGATGGGGCTCAAGTCTTCGGCGACCAGCCAGAGTATGTTTGGCAGCCTGGTCGATTCCGCTTCGTCGTTCTTGGAAGTAATTGGCGCCCCGCCGCCGCAGGCAGCAACTAGAACGGCAAGTGCAAGCGCGATACCGCCAGTTCGATAAAACCTGTCCACCTTCAACGCTGGCCCGGATATTGCCCGAGGAGGCAGAGTTTTGGCTGAGAGATCGTGGTCGTCATGACGGCTCGTGACCGAAAGCGTAGCCGTAGCTACGGAATTGAGGGCCTGTTTGCGCTTGCGCAAACAGGCCCGCGTTCGCGAGATCCAGCCAAAAACTGGGGAGGCCCATCAACACACTTCGAACCTATTCGAAATATAGAAAATCTCTAATAATTTTAAAACGTTAACCACCATATGCGCCGTACTCGTGCAATATCCGGGCTGATATGTTTTGACCTGTCAATATTTTGTTTGCAGTCTTTTCTTTTTCACTCTATTAAATTGATACATGGAACAGGACACTACAGCGATTGCGACGGTGGATCATGCTGATATACGTGGATTGGTTACCTACCTGGCTTCACTTACGTCGCGGAGCTGGCCTGCTGTCTAGAATCAAGGATCACTGCCGAGAGTACCCGTAGCGGGGATTATCTCAGCAGCGCCGGTTTAGCCCGGTCGAGGGTTCTCCGCACCGGCTGCAATGCCCTGATCCATGTACCCATCTTCTCTCCTCTTTGTTGAGATTGATTACCCTTCGTTCGATGCTTGCTGCACCCCTTCTTTTACGCCACCCTCACTTTCGGCATCTCCTGACGCACGATGTCCCAGATGAAGCCGATCAGTTCGCGTGCGATCGCGACGCACACGATCTTCTGATTCTTGCCCGCTTCGGTGAGCGCACGATAACGGCCACAAAGCCGTTTCTGTGCTCGCCAGGCGATTCGTTTGCTCTCCTCAGATGCGTTCTTCGCTTTACGTTTGAGGTGTGGCGTCTGCCGTGCTGCAAAGCGATAGGTCCATGCCGACTCGATCAGAATCCGACGTGCATGACGATTGCCCGCCAACGTAATCGAACCCTGCCGGCGACGATTGCCTGAACTGTGAAGACTGGGCACCAATCCAAGAAACCCCATCAGCTGTTTGGGTGAGTCGAATCGAGTGATGTCCCCCAGCTCCGATAGAATCGTGATCGCCGCTAACTGATCTACACCCCGTAGTGCCATCAGCGATTGCACCACCGGCGCCAGTGACCACGCCGGTAGAGCTCGACTCAGTTCTTGTGTCATCTGTTCAACGCGCGCATTGGCTTCGCGAACCGCCTCAAGATACTCATTTCGCACCAGTACTTGCCAGTCATGCGCAAACTGTAACGATTCCAACCAGGCATAATGGGCCAACGTCCAGCGCGACTTACCGTTCCAATGATGTCCCTGGCGCAGTACAAAGGCGTTGAGTTGTTGTCGGGCCTTGTGTTGCTGACCTTTGAAGTCCGAGCGACAGCGAGCCAGATCGCGCATCGCTTCCTGTTCAACATCCGGTACCCAGACGCATCTCAGTTCACCCGCCCGTAACAACCGCGACAAGCGCAACGCATCACGGCGATCCGTCTTGATCTGTTCGCTGCCTGGTGGTGCCACCACCTCACAATCCTGCCCCAGATCCAGGATCTGACGCCAGACGACGTAGCCACACGGCCCTGCCTCATAGCAAAACAGCAACGCTTCACCGTGCTCACTCAGCTGACCGACCAGCTTCACTATTGCAGACGGCGTATTCTTGATCTCCTTCAGATAGGTTGGCTTGGCACGTCCGCGGTAGGCGATTGCCACCGCAATCGTGTCTTTGTGCACATCCAGGCCCACAAAGCCCTCGTAGTGGTCGTGTTTCATCTCTTCCAGCACATCTACTACCCGCGCTCCGCTGACCAAATTAGATGTTTCAGCCGCCAACACTTGTTCGCTAAACTCTCTCATTACCTGTCCCTATTCAATGTGGCTCTGCCACGTTGTTGTACTCGACAATCACGGTAACCCACGATCGTTGAATATGGGACAGGTCAATACATGATGCCTAGAGTGCTTTCTGATCTACAAGGCGTAGACCACATCGACCTTACCGAACATGGCTTCCGGAAAGCTTTAAACAATCAAGGCCGAATGCTCGCCGATAAGGCGGCAATCGTTGCACCTGTCGAACTCACGTTTGGACTGAGTCGGATCTACGAAACCCTCGCCACGGAACTCGGTCACGAGGTTCGCGTCTTCAGAGACTGGCACGAAGCGCTTCACTGCCTCGATGTGGAGGACGTCGACCTCGATGATTAACCCGGATGTAGGGTAACGCCCGGGCGTTGACGTGTTAGAACGGGCAAAATCCTAGGTAAGTAGTGCTCGCGTAGTTTTCGCGCGCAGCCAGCTATGGGAGCATATTCAACGAGAACCGTTAACGCGCTGCGTAGTGGATTACTGTCACGTCAGGGTTACGTCTAGCGCCAGGCAAACTCCGGCTGCTCGTAGTGGGCAACACGAGTATGCCTTCCCAACAAACACACCTCCCGAAACTGGTAGATCAAAGCCGCCGTCGGTGCCGCAATGTAATCGGTTCCCACCGGCATGCGCAGCACAGGATGTTCGCTACCTGCAACCTCGTCGAGCAGCGGGGCGTCCTCGCGAAGGAATTCGCTGAGCGGTATCCGGTGAATGGAGGCTACCTCATCGGGATTCGGCTCGGCGTTGAGACCCACTCCTCCCCAGACGACAATCGGCGTCATCACGAAACCCGAGCGGGTCACGAAATCATCCAGTCTGCCGAGCACGACAGAAGTATCCAGGTCGACCTTCACCTCCTCGTGCATTTCCCTGAGGGCAGTCTGTACCGGCGTTTCGCCCTGCTCCAGTTTGCCACCCGGAAACGCCCATTGCCCCGGGTGATTACGCAACTTTGCCGAGCGCCGAGTGAGAAGAAGCGCGGCTGTTTCCTGCCGCTCATCATGGTCCGTCAGCCCCGGTAAATCAGGACCGTAGCCGACATCGGTGACGGTAATAGCGACGGCCGCACGGTGAGCTTCATCGGCGTTCGCAACGACGACTTCAAACGTAGCCAAGTTATCCGCAATTCGGGCTCGCAAAACATCGTCACATTTCATGGGGTGCGCGCATTTATCGGAGGTTCCATCAGGGTGCCAGTTCCAGCATCGCGACTCAATCATCTCCCACTTCACAGCGGTCGGAGGCATACTGCGCTGCGTTGGACAAGCAAGAAAAAAATTCACTCATATTCGCACTTGCCGCGGTGGCCCTGTGGTCTACGGTCGCAACCGGATTCAAGTTGGGGCTCGCGCTGCTCGAGCCTGTACAATTGCTGTTTCTCGGTACGCTGATATCGACGATCGTTTTCATTGTCGCGGTCAGCATCTCGGGCAACTGGCAGTTGAATCGCCGGGTCGTGAGAGAAAGCCTGCTGTTCGGACTGATCAATCCGTTCCTCTATTACCTGATGTTGTTCGAAGCCTACGACCGACTGCCTGCACAGATCGCCCAGCCACTGAACTACACCTGGGCCATCGCGCTGGCGGTATTGGCTGTTCCGCTGCTGAAGCAGCCCCTTGGTCGCCGTACCGCGATCGGCATCGCGCTCAGTTATCTCGGAGTTTTGATTCTACTTACCCAGGGTCGCATCGACAGCCTTCCCCAAATCGACTGGTTTGGGGTGGCGTTAGCGTTGGCAAGCACAGTGTTGTGGGCCGGGTACTGGTTGCTGAACACGCGGTCAACTGCCCATCCTCTCACTCTGATGGCGTTGAGCTTCGGGTTCGCGACTCCGTTGCTTGGCATCGTTTGTGTCCTCGGTCCGGGTTTGCCGGTTTTGAGCTGGAAGATTGCTGGTTATGGCGTCTGGGTGGGTCTGATCGAAATGGGTATTACCTTTCTTCTCTGGCAGCGCGCGTTGCGCTTGACCCGCAACGCGGGACGCATCGGACAACTGATTTTTCTCGCGCCGTTCCTGTCGTTGATCTTGATCGGGACCGTGCTGGGCGAGCGCATCCACTACACATCTGTCATCGGTCTGATGGTAATCGTGGCCGGGCTCGTGGTAACCGGCCGGCCACGTGACACGGTATAGAACGATCAGACAGTTGCGAGCCAATCGTGAAGCGCCTGACCAATTTCATCGGGGGAGTCTTCCTGAACGAAGTGGCTGCCTTTAACGGTTACCTCAACCTGGTTCGGCCAGGTTCGACAGAATTCACGCTGTGCACCCACGAGCAACGCACCCGGTTCCGCATTGATGAACAGCTTCGGAAACGATGCCTCGGCAAGCCATCGAGCGTAATCTTCGGTAATCTGCACAACATCGGCCGGCTCGCCTTCCAGCGGAATCTGTCGCGGCCAGGTGAGCGTCGGACGGCGGCCTTCCCCGGGTTCGTTGAATGGCCGTCGGTATACGGCCATCTCATCATCCGTCAAGCCACGTAATACCGAACCCGGCAATACGCGCTCAACGAACAGGTTGTTCTCCAGCACCATCTCCTCACCCGCCGGAGAGCGAAAGCCTTGAAACACACCTCGAGCCTGTTCGGGAAACATCTCCCAGGTCAACGGGGTGACGATTGCTTCCATGTAACAGATACCGGCCACCGCACCGCGGTGGCGGTTGGCCCAGTCAAAACCGAGCGCCGAACCCCAGTCGTGAATGACAAATACGACGTCGTCGGAAATAGCCAAGGCTTCGAGCGCCGCTGAAAAGTACCGGCTGTGCTCGCCAAACGTATAACGTTCCGGGCCAGAATCATCGAGCTTGGCCGAATCGCCCATACCGATGAGGTCGAGTGCTACGCATCGGCCGAGATCCTGAACGTGGGGCATGATATTGCGCCAGAGATAGGACGAGGTTGGATTACCGTGTTGAAACACGATCGGGCGTCCTTCGCCCATTTCAACGTAGGCCATCCGTTGGCCCAGCACCTCGATGGTTTGTTTCGGATGTTCGCTTGCGCTCACCATGTCGTGTTGGCTCCCAAGATTATCGATACTGACCTATTTTCCCGTGAATACGGGTTTGCGCTTTTCGAGAAACGCTTTCATGCCCTCCTGTCCATCTTCACTCACGGAAAGCTCAGCAATGCTGCGAGCTTCGAGTTCCATCTGAGATTCCAACGACTGATCAAAGGTGCCGTTGAGCAATGTTTTCACCGCACCGTTGGCAAGCGTTGGACCTTTCGCCAGTTTCCGGGCAAGCTCGGTGGCAACCGTCACCACCTCTTCATCCGGAACCACCTGGTTGACAACTCCCCAGGAGAGCGCTTCGGCCGCATTCAGCACACGGTTGGTCAACATCAGTTCCCGGGTTCGCCGGTCACCTATCTTACGGGGCATGAAATAAGTAGAACTGCCGTCCGGTGACAAACCTGCGCGGGTATAGGCCATGGTGAATACTGCCGACTCCGCTGCGATAGCAAGGTCCGCGGCCATGACCAGACTGAAGCCCGCACCGGCCGCTGTACCGTTCACCGCGGCAATAACCGGTGCCGCACCCCGGGACAGACGCGACAAGCCCAGATGCAGATCACCGGTCATCTTTTTCAGCAGGCTTTTTGCACCGGCTCCAGCGCTGACGAAGGCACCCAGATCTCCCCCTGCGCAGAACATCTTGCCAGCGCCCGTCATTACAATGGCCCGCACGTCCGGGTCGTCGTCGCACAACAGTGCCACCTCGGATAGCTCCCTGGCGCAATCCGGACCCATGGCGTTGGCGGCTTCCGGGCGATTAAACGTGATTGTGGCGACGCCGTCGGTCACATCGAAAAGCAACGTCTCGAAGCTCATGAACTGAATCCTCGCAAGTCCTGGGGCTAACCTTTTACCGCATTCCATGCGGCGTCCGCAAACAGTGATTTGACCTTTGCCGGTGGGTTTTCATGATGGCCCGACAACCAACGACGCACGTACTCATGGATGGGTCCACTGATCAACGGCACGTATGCATCCACGGGCAATACCCGTACCTCGCGCCGTGCAACGAACGGTGCAAACCATGCGTATATCGCACCAATATAATCCCGGTGAATCTCTTTTAGACGGATGCGTGCTTCGCTTGAAAACTCGATGTCCCGGGAGTGCAGGTAGCGAGCAAGATCTTTGTTCCTGGTTGACCAGTCGCAGTACTGGCCAACCACGGCTTTTACGCTCTCCTCGCCGTTCTTGCAGCGCCTGAGCTTCGTCAACATGCCTCGATTCAGGTTCTGTATCCCATCGATGAACAGTTCCTCGGCGATTCCATCCTTGCTTCCGAAATGATGATAGAGACTGCCGATGCTGCAGTTGGCGCTACGTTGAATATCCTGAATGGTTGTTCCATCCACTCCATTTACCGCAAAACAGTTTAACGCCGCTTCGAGCACACTGGCTTTGCGCTCTACCGTCGCCGGTCGTTCAGGCCGATTGCGAGTTCTCGACACCATAGGCAGTATCGTAACTAGAATTTCGTTCTAGTAAAAGATTCTAATTCTGGTTAAGCTCCCTCGCTTTGCCATTTTGCCCGCGGGGGACTGATCATGGATATTGAGCTCGGCTCTGAAGATCTCGCCTTCCGCGAAGACGTACGTGGCTTTTTTGCCGAGAACGCCTACAAGGCTGGCGAAGACTACAACGTGTGGCGCTTGGAATGGTTCAAAAAGGCTGCCCAAATGGGCGGCTGGGATGTGCCCAAGTGGTCGAAGGAGTTCGGAGGTCCCGGTTGGACGCCCACTCAACACTACATCTGGGAGCAGGAAACAGCCACCGCAACTCTGCCTTGGGACATGCCTTTCGGCATCGGCATGGTCGCACCCATCATCATGGCTTACGGCAACGAAGAACAACAAAAACGTTTTCTGCCTGATATCCGAGCCCGCAAAGTGAACTGGTGCCAGGGTTATTCCGAGCCTGGCGCCGGTTCCGACCTCGCCGCGTTGAAAACCAAGGCGGTACTCTCCGAAGACGGCACCCACTACACCGTAAACGGCACCAAGATCTGGACCACCATGGCTCAGATCGCCGACTGGATCTTCTGCCTCACGCGCACGGACGACTCCGGAATAAAACAAGAAGGTATTACGTTTCTGCTGTTCCCAATGAAGCAGAAAGGGATCGAGGTCAAGCCGATCATTACGCTCGGCGGTGCACACAGCGTAAACATGGTGTACTTCACTGACGTGTCAGTTCCCGTTGAGAACCGAATCGGCGAGGAAGGCAAAGGCTGGACCTATGCGAAGGGTCTGCTGCAACACGAACGCACCGGCCTTGCCGGTATCTCTCGATCCATCGTTGCTCTCGAGAAGCTCAAAGAACAGGCAAGCTCCGTGAAGCGCGGCAACGGCTCCCTCATGGACGAGCCATCCTTTCGGGCCAAGGTTGCCGAACTCGAGATCGACCTCATGGCGAGCGAGTACACGGAACTGCGCAGCCTCGCGAGCGCATCAGCAGGGTCCGCACCGGGGCCTGAGTCTTCGATTCTGAAGCTGAAAGGCACCGAGATTCAACAACGCATCGCAAAGCTGACGGTCGAGGCTGGCGGCATCTACTCCGCAGCATGGGGTCGAGGGGTGGGACATAAATTCGCGAAAGCAGGTATGGGAGGTTATCTCGCGAGTCGCGCGTTTACCATCTACGGTGGCGCCAGCGAGGTACAGAAGGACGTGATCGCCAAGAACGTGCTGGGTCTCAAGAGGTCGACCACATGAATTTCGAATTGACGAATGAGCAGCAGATGTTGCAGGACAGCGTCGCCCGTTTCATTCAGGACAACTACGATCTGGAATCGCGCGCTAAATCCGCGGCAAGCAAGTCCGGCTTCAGCCAGGATCACTGGCAGACCATGGCCGACCTCGGCTGGCTGGGTTTAGGGTTTGACGAAGCCGATGGCGGCTTCGGAGGCGGCCACGTAGACATAATGCTGCTGATGGAACAATTCGGCAAAGGTCTCGTGCTCGAACCACTGCTGGCCAGCGTCATTCTGGGCGGCGGCGCGTTAAAACGAGGTGCCTGCGCCGAACTCAAAACAGAAATCTTACCCGGACTGATCGACGGATCTCGCCAACTCGCCCTTGCCTACGCAGAGGAGCAAGCCCATTTCGATCTGCACGACGTGATCACGACGGCGCGAAGCAAGGACGATGGATTTATCATCAACGGGCACAAATCGATGGTTCTGCATGCAGGAACGGCCGATCAGATTGTCGTCTCGGCTCGCACCAGCGGCGGGCAGATCGATGAGAACGGGATTTCGTTGTTCTTGATCGATGCGGATGCCGAAGGAGTAAAACGCGAAAACTTTCCCACGGTCGACGGTCTTCAGGCTTGTGAAGTTACGCTCAAAGACGTGATCGTCGGCAGTAACCGTCTCCTGGGCGAACTCGACGATGGTTTCGCAATACTCAACAACGTAGCAACGGACGCAATTCTCGCACTGTCTGCCGAAGCGGTTGGCGCGATGGAGATTCTCTACAAGGATACCGTCGAGTACACCCAGCAACGGGAACAATTCGGTCATCCGTTGGCCGATTTCCAGGTAATGCAACACCGCATGGTCGAGATGTTCATGGAATACGAGCAGTGCAAATCACTGCTGTACAGAGCCACGATGGAAGCGGCGCAAGGCAGCGCAACAACGCAACGCACCGTGCACGCACTCAAGCACCTCGTAGGCAAGTCCGGAATCTTCATCGCGGAAAACGCGGTGCAACTACATGGCGGGATGGGTATGACCGAAGAGTTGCGTATCGGCCACTATCTCAAACGGATGATCGTTATCGATGCCCAATTCGGAAACGCCGATTATCATCTGCAAAAATTTGCTGCCTGACCTTCCTTCGTAACTCCGTCCTGGCGCTCTCAATTAGTTAGTCTCTAATTGAGACCATCGTTGTCCGCCAGGAGTCATGGTGTTGTCATGTTCAACAGCCGCCAGAAGAAGCGGCGACTGCAGGGAATGACACATGTTGATATTGACCCGCAAAGTAGGCGAGTGTTTGAAGATTGGAGATGATATCTCCGTGACCGTGTTGAGCATAAAGGGTAATCAAGTCCGCATTGGCATCGACGCTCCGTCTCACGTCAATGTCCATCGCGAAGAGATCTACGAGCGCATTCAGGCCGAACGAGCTCCAGCAACTGCGCCCATGGTAAATACTTCCACCTAATTCACACCAAAAAGGTGCGGAACCCACCGATTTCGCAGCTTACTTTCCTGAGTTGTCATTCCATTTGCTTTGGCGGTGGCACACTTGGCGGACAGGCCAAGGAAAGTAAACAACGTCTTGGATACTCAACAATCCAACGATCTGCGTTATCTCACATTGACCCGGCTGGAGTCCATGCTTCAGCTGTTGGTGAAGCGTCATGGCGCACGAATGACGCTCGGAGAGAGGCTGGCAGTTTATGCGGGCATGTCACGTTTGTGCAAACAGGACCGAGTTACCCTGGCCGAGATCGCAGAGGCAACGGGTCTACCGAAACAGAATATATCGCGGTGGGCGCAAAAGAGAATTGGCAGCAGTGTCGGCCTCATAGTGAACGAAGACGACCAGCGTGTGCGTGATCTGGTAATGCTCGATCGTGAACGTGGGCAGGAAAACATCGCTCCTTGTCACCCGCCAACGCGTTTGCGGTCAGGGCAATAATTGTGTCGTGGCGGTCGTGTCCTTTTTCCCGCCGGCGAATTAGACAGGGCAACGCCAACTGAGTATTCAGATAGAGAAATCATAGAATAAGTGTAGATTACCGACCTTGACGCTACCCAGATTCAGCATTGCCGATACAGGTGCCCCGCATTGACCGAACGAGATGACGACCGAACGCTCTTAGCGCCGCGCGATCGGACTCAGCACGCGAATGCGGTGGGTCTCGGCACCGTCATCAAAGACCGCTTCGTCCTGGAATCGGTAATAGGCAAAGGCGGAATGGGTATGGTCTATCGGGCCAAAGACCTCCGTATGGAGGAGACTCAAGACCGCGATCCTTACGTTGCCCTCAAGATCTTGAAAGACGAGTTTCAACGGGACACACAGATGGTCGTGGCGCTCCAGCGGGAAGCCCGCAAAGCCCAGACCCTCGCCCACCCAAACATCGCCACGGTTTACGATTTCGATCGCGACGGCCAACTCGTCTACTTGACAATGGAAGCCCTCGATGGCGATCCGCTGGATCAGGTAATCGCCGCCAACACCGATGGGCTGCCAAGATCTCAAGCGCTGCCCATTATCAGGGGGTTGAGCCTGGGCCTCGCGTATGCCCACAACAACAACATCATCCACTCCGATTTCAAGCCGGCCAACGTCTTTCTGACCGACGATGAACATACCAAGATCCTGGATTTTGGCATCGCGCGCGCCGCCCCGACGGGGCAGATGGAAGCCTCAGAAACGGACGCTTTTGATGCCGGTAGCCTCGGTGCCCTGACACCATCGTATGCGGCTTGTGAAATGTTCGAAGGTGCCGACCCGCATGCCGCGGACGACGTTTATGCTCTAGCCATCATCGCCTATCAGCTGTTATCGGGCCGCCATCCATTCGACAACCTTCCGGCGCCAGAGGCCCGTCGTCGCAAACTCGAACCAGCTCCTCTAAAAGGCTTAAAACGAAGGGAATGGCATGCTTTGAAGAAAGGTCTCGCATTCGCGAGGTCCGACCGAAGTCAGCACGCCGCAGAGTTCCTTCGCGATTTTGAGGGGGGTTCCAAGTTGTGGTTGGCGTTCGGCGCGGTTGTTTTGATCGCGGCCGCCTTCGCCGCCTACATCAGTTATGTGCAATTCGAAGAGGTGCGGCGCACGGCTCCCGATATTCCCTTCGTCGAGTTACCCGAGGCCGCACAACTCGACTTCACGAGGCTCCTGGAAGAAGGCGACCTGCTCCTTCAGTTCCGAGATATCAACTCATCCTTGTCGCTCTATCTTCAAGCGTATCAACTGCACCCGCGCAACCAGGAAGCCGTCAAGAGGCTCGAATCGTTTTTCGGGGAACTTACCGGTAAAACCATCGACGCGGGGAATTCACAACGCATTGCAGAACTCTACGAAAACCTCGACGCGGTCATGGCGACGGATGATTTTCTCGGCTACTTGCCGTCACTCGTGAAGTTACGCGACCGACTCGAAGACACCGCCAGAAAATGAGGATGGATTCAGAGTCCATTTAAAATTTCTGGCCAGATCTGTTGCCAGCAACAACTATGATCGAACTCATCATAAAACCGTATTTCGACGTTTGGCAATTCAACACCGAACCGTCGAATGGTCGTGAGTGGTACGTTGTGATCCTGACGACCCGAAAGGTGCAGTTGCTTGAGATTCGAACGCCATGAAGCAACCTCCGCCGGGTTGATAGACCCGGTCAGGGGGAGATAACCATGATGGTCACTCCAGGCATCTATATCGAGATTGGCAGCGATGGTAACCACCTGGCCGACTTCGACTACGCGCTCTGCAACCAGGAGCGCCAGCACTCCACCACCGCTGTAACCGATGAGAATTGGCATTTGCCCAGGGCGCTCGGCTATGAGAGTGCGTACAACTTGCGCCATGCTCTCAACCACCGTTGCTGAATAGCGGGCACTGGTAACGAGTGCTCGCGAACAAGCGCCTGGTTGTTCGTGATAACAAGGCCGACCGACGTAGACGGCCGGTTGCGGGTCGAGCGCGAGCAGACCCAGCGCGATGGCTTTCCTCGGGGTGGGATCCATTGCAATTTCTCGGCCTCTAATCCAGGGCGTGCCGTCACCACCAAAATAGATATGCAGCCTCTCCCCGGATTGCCGGTTGCTGACCAGTAGGTGACGAAATGCGTTAGATTCCATAACATGGAGTTGCAACCCAAGGGACTCGGCGTTGTCGTTGAAACGCGCGGCCGGTGAGGCGCAACCTGTGCCGGCTATGATGAGCGTCACAAACCATGCCTTGCATCTCAGCCAGTTGCGGGCATAGTTCGCGAGCAATAAATAGCCCTTAACCCTAATGTTGTTAATGCAGTCCGGAGGGGTCATGCGTCGAATCATTACACTTATTATTGCTGCGCTGTCCACGATCAGCGCCATACCTGCGTGCGTGTCTGCCGAAAATACCCAAGACGATCGCGGCATGGAGGGATTTGTTGCCGTTGCCGAATTACACGTTGTCGATTGCCTGTTGCCAGGTCAGGTTCGCTCTGTCGGGCGCCGTACCTACCTTACACCACGGCGTCCCATCCGTACTACCGCCGCCGATTGCCAGATTCGCGGTGGCGAATACACGAGCTACGACCGGGCCGATTACAAATCCGCGCTCAAGGTGTGGCTGCCAGCCGCCGAGGCAGGAGACGCCGAGGCACAAGCCAATGTAGGTGAGATCTTCGAACGCGGTCTGGGTGGGGGACCCAATTACGAAGCGGCGTTGATCTGGTATCGCAGATCTGCCGAACAGGGTAACACGCGCGCCCAGTTCAACCTCGGCACGCTCTACGAGCAAGGGCTTGGTGTCGAGAAGCACGCGCTTACGGCGCTCAACTGGTACCGCCTGGCCTGGGGTATCACCGAAGACAACGTCATCTTCTCGAAAGCCGCGGCACGTGAACGCGAAGTGTTACGTGAACAACTCCAGGCAACCGTTCGCGAAAAACAAGCTCAGATCGACGTGCTTCGAAAACAGCTCACCGCACTCCAGGAGAAACTCAACATCGGTGATCGTCAAAGCACCGATGCGCAGACGACGGCGGAGACGCTGAAGTCGCTGATCGCGCAACTGGAAGAGCAACGCACTACCCGCCAGGCCGAACTCGAAGCGATCCCGGTTACTCGCGAACCGACCCCGGCGGTCGCTCGTGAACAACCCATTCTGCCGGGGGAGGTACAAACGTACCAGGACATGAATTTAGGCCGCTACTACGCCTTGCTCATCGGCAACCAACACTATTCGGAATTGGAAGATCTGAACACTCCGATCTCGGACATCGCTCGTGCCAAACGGGTGTTGGAAGAGAAATACGGATTTGTCGTATTCACCATCACAGATGGCGACAACATCGAGGTGATGCGTGCGATCAACGATCTTTACGACATTGTGGGCGAAGATGACAACTTATTGATTTTTTATGCGGGTCATGGCAGTCGACTGACCACCGGTGATGTTGAAGTCGGCTACTGGTTGCCTTCGAACGCAGAGCGTCCTCCCAGAAACACCTACTGGGTCGCCAACGAGTTCGTCACCGGTCACCTTTCCAGAATCAAAGCCAAACGGGTGTTGATCGTCGCAGACTCCTGTTATGCCGGCTTGTTGTCCACCGAACCAAGCTTTCTGCTGCTTGGAGATGACGGTCCGCAATATTCGAACAAGGACTTTCTCCGCTTCAAGTTGACTAAACGTTCCCGCCTCCTGTTGTCCTCAGGTGGCGACCGACCCGTGCTGGACGGTAGCGGTAACGGCCATTCGGTATTCGCAAACGCTTTCCTCGACGAACTCGAAGCCAACACGACTCTATTACCAGGACCTCAGTTGTTCTTACGCATACAGGATCGGGTTCGGGCTGCAGCCGCAGAAGTGGATTTTGATCAACGACCGGAATTCAAAACAATAAAAGCAGCAGGTCATGAAGTGGGTGATTTCTTCTTCGTACCAGCCGAACTCAGGTAGGTCTATGAAATACTCGCAAGCCGTTTGGCTGGTCGTGTTATGGTCGTTCTCAATACCAGGATATTCTTTTCAGTTACGCGTCGAACAATCACTTCCCCCCAACGCCGAGAGCGTGGGCCAACAATTCATCGACATCATATTGGAACGTGAGTCCGGTGATGGAACGGCCGCGTGCCAGGTCGACGGTAATGTGGATGCCATCGACAACCCAGCATCCGGTCTCCAAGATGCCATCGACGGGCTGGACTATGTTGCCCAGAGTTTTTCTTTCTCGCTGACGCTTCTCGATAACGAAGACCTGGTTTCTGCACGATTTCCCGTTACGGTGCTGGACGATGTAATTTTTGAAGGTGATGAGACCTTTACCGCCATCGTTCCGGGGGCAGAACCCTTTGGCTGCTCAGTATCACCTCCCCAACCTGCCAGCATCCAGATAATTGATGACGACGTCGCATCGGTCGATCTCAGCTTTGTCCAGACAGTCACCGAGGTGGACGAAACGGCCGGCACGTTGACCCTCGGTGTTACGCTCGTTGGCGCAGCAACGGTTGATGACACGTTCTCGGTACAGGTGAACTTCAACACCGTGGACGGAAGCGCCACTGCTGGGCTTGATTACGCTACCTCTGGCCTCGGTATTTTAGGGTTCAACGTAACCACGTTAACCCAGTTTATTACCATCGCAATACTCGACGACGCGCTGATAGAAGGCAGCGAAAATTTTCAGATTGCACTCTCGGGCGCCGTGGGGTTTATCGACGATGGTGTTCCCTTCGCTCCAAATATCCTGACACCCACCATGACAGTCATCATTACCGATGATGAGAACCCACCCGGCAATATCGTGTTTGCCAATCCGCCTCTGACGGCGGCAGAAGGGGCCGGGGTAACTTTGATCACGCTGAGTCGTGTAAACGGCAATTCCGGTGTAATGCAAATCGATGTCGCGAGCGCAGATGGCACAGCGACCGCCGGGTTGGACTACACGGCGATAGCCACAACCTTGACTTGGGCCGATGGCGACAACGCCGACCAGACAATCTCTCTTGGGATTCTGGATGATGGACTGGTCGAAGGTGACGAGACGTTGATTCTTGCCCTGAGAAACCCCAACAATCCAGGTGCACCGGCGGTAACCGAAACGTTGACGATCTTCGATGACGACACCAACGCAGGCGTCCAGTTCACGACAGCCTCCGTGACGACCACCGAAGACGTCGGTACGCTGACGTTGACCGTGTCACGTATGGGTAATTCCACGGGTCCGATCACGGTCGACTTCGTAACTGCGGACGGAACCGCAACGCAAAGCGCAGACTATACGAGTGCCGCCGGGACCTTGACCTGGACAGACGGCGATCTCACCGATCAGACTATCTCCGTCGACATTACCAACGACACGACAGATGAGGCCGACGAAGACTTCACGGTGAGTTTGTTCAACCTCACTGGACAAGCAACACTCGGCGCCAACAACCCAGTCACGGTGACAATCAGTTCCAACGACACAACGCGCAACGTCTCCGACATATCCACGTTAACGCCTAATCAGCGCTCGCTGGCAACCTTCTTCGACAACCTATGCCCCAGACTCGATCAGGCAGACGGCGGCACAACGGCGGGGCAACAAGATCTGGACGGCGTCTGCAAATCAATTCGTGGGGTGGGTACAACAGACGCTCAGGTTGCGAGCGCCCTCGATGCGATCAACCCGGACGAATTATTTGCAGCACCCATCAACGCGCTGAGGCTCACGGCAATACAGCATGTGAACCTGTCGCAGCGGTTTTCAGCGTTGCGCGGCGGCGCCACCGGTATCGACCTGGCGGGACTCAATATCGAGATCAATGGCGTTCAGATCTCGGGCCGGGAGCTCACCGAATTCGTGAATAAACTGTTCGGAGGCGGCGCGAGTTCCGACGACCCCTGGGGTAAATGGGGGTTCTTCATCGATGGAAAGATCAGCACTGGAGAGAAAGACGCATCCCTTTTCGAATCCGGATTCGATTTCGATCTGTATGGTTTTACGGTCGGACTCGACTATCGAATCAAACAGAATTTCATTATCGGTGCCGCCGCAGGATATGGTGTGGTCGACACCGACTATCACGGCTCCAAGGGCGGGCTCGACATCGAAAGCTGGAACGGTTCGGTATTCCTCACCTATTTCACCGAAAACACGTTTTATTTCGATGCGCTGGCCACCTACGGCAGGAACGACTACGACTCGAGACTCAACTATCAGATCTTCACCGGATACAAGAACGTCACGATCCATGAAGTGAGCCTGGGCTTGTGTTGGGAAAAAACCTGGTAATACCGCGCCTAAGGACGGACGCGGTGTCCAGCACTGCCTCTATATACCTCTATAGTAATCGCGATACCACAACCAGT
>JACZXA010000219.1 GCA_022571865.1 Pseudomonadota bacterium | reverse complement strand
CTCGTCAATGTCGGCATCATCAACGAACGTAACGCGATTTTAGCCGCGGAAGCGGCCGGTATGCCCTTCCTCGGCGATCCCGCAACCGGTCAGCTGAGCGGGCAGGAGTGGCTGGCACAATACAATCAGTTCAGTGTCACCGATGGCGACGAGGTATTCAGCTACGACCTCGGCGTCAAGACGACGCTCTTTGGCGGCCGCATGACGCTTGTCGGCTCGATCTACTACCTGGATTGGCAAGACACCTACATCTTGAGCGAAGTCGATTGCGCCTCTCCGTGCGTTGGTGGTGACGTTGCGTTCAACGGCAACAATAGTGAGGCCCACTCCCAGGGGGTCGAGCTCCAAGCGAACATCGCGATAACCGACCGGTTGTACCTGACCGTCGGCGGGGACTACAACGACGAGGCTGAGATCGAAACCACGGCGGCGGGACAGTTCACTTTCCCGATCACGGCGGGTAACCGACTCGCGAACGCGCCGAAATATAGCTATAACGCATCACTGAGTTATGAGGTGCCCCTGTTCAACGGATGGCAGGGTAGAGCGAACGTCGACTGGTATCGTGTCGCCGACTCCTTCAACCGGGCGTCCAACGAATTGGAAACACCCGGTTACCATCTGCTGAACGTGAAGTTCATCGTAACGGACCCCGAGAACAACTGGCGTGTTGCGTTGTTCGTCGACAACGCCCACGACGAGAAGGTCATATACGAGCATAACGAGGTGGGCTTTCGCTTTGGCCGACCCCGCACGATTGGCCTCGATTTTTCGTATTACATGAACGGTCGTTAGGGGAGCAAAATGGAAACTGCAGCACACCGCTTAAGCGACGAGATCAAGACCCGAGGACTTGAGCGTTACGTGCTGGAGCTCGAAACCGACGGCCTGACGATCGTGCCACCGGACGTGACCGGGGTGACGCCGGAGTTTCTGGATCGATGCACGGAAGTACTTCTCGCTCGATTTACCGAGATGACCGGCGGTTGTCCAATCTCGATCGAAGAAGGTCCAACGGGTGAGCTTACCTGGCCGGAGATGCCAACAGGTGGGCTGGCCGGTGATAATGCGCCGCCGCCCACCCAGATGCTCATTCAGCAGTTACTCCAATTGGACCGATGTTTTAGGGATATCGCCGTCAACCCGGTGGTCGATGCGCTGATCGATCACCTGATGGGCCGCATACCGGGCGGTGCCAAGGCGAGACGGCTGAGCAGCACCAACTCATTCGTTAAATGGCAGGGGGATTACGGAAGCAGACTCCAGGGTTACGCCTCAAGGCGGTCTCCTACTACCGTCACCATTCGGTGTTGCCACAGGAAAACACCATGATCACGATGCGGGACGAACCGTGGGACGACTGCGACGACCCCGAGATGATGCGCGAGCTACTCGGCTTCGACGACAGGTTTCCTATCTCACTCAGACTCAAGCAGTGCCAAAGCTGGCCGCAACAAGCTGACAAGAGCTGCAGCCACGATTACGAACTGAACTGAACCTGTTTTTTTGGCACCACCAGCGAATATCTCTCGGTGACTGAACCGCGGCGGTTGAGCGTGACCACGATGCTCTTCTACGGCATCGGAGAAGCCGCCGGTGCGTGCAAGAACATGGCGTGGGGCGTACTGCTGCTTTTCTACTATCAGCAGGTCGTTGGGGTCGAAGCCGCGCTGGTTGGGTTGGCCATTGCGATCTCCGTGATCATGGATGCCGTGACCGATCCGATGGTTGGCGCCTGGTCGGACCACATACGCACACGCTGGGGTCGGCGCCATCCCATGCTGCTCGCCTCCGCGCTACCGCTTGCGGTCAGCTTCGTGCTGCTGTTCTCGCCCCCCGAAGGTATGTCGGATCTCGAAGGATTTCTCTGGCTGATGACGTTCGGCGTGCTGGTTCGTGCAAGCTACACGTTCTACCACATCCCGCATCTGGCATTGGGTGCGGAGATGGCGAAGGAATACTACCAACGTTCGACGTTGTTTGCTTATAGCGCCTTGGTCGGCACGATGTCGGTTGCGGTTGCATACGGTCTCATCACCGGCTACTACTTCCCAACCGTCGAAGGCATTTACGATCCCGGATTTCTAAATCCAGACGGCTATCCAGCGATGAGCCAGACCTTTGCGGTTGCGATGGTCGTCTCCATTCTCCTGTGTGTCGCTGGCACTCGAAAAGAAATCCCCTACCTTCGCGACGCCCAGGAGCGAGCAAAAGTCAGATTCAGCACGCTGTTTACCGAAATCTGGGAAGTGTTGAAAAACCCCTCGTTCCGTGCCGTGTTTATCGGAATGTTACTAGCTTCGGTGGTTGCGGGCGTGGAGGCGGCGTTCACGCCGTTCATGGGTATCCATTTCTGGGGTTTCCGGACAGAGCAACTGTTTTACCTGGCCTACGTCGGTCTCTTCGCGTTTCCCGTTGCGTTCTTTTTAATCCCGATACTCACCCGACTTTTGGATAAACGATTTTGCCTGATGATACCGCTAGCGTGCTGGATCATCGCGATCAACACGCCCATCTGCCTGAGGTTACTGGACGTTTCCTGGTTCCCAGACAACGATTCCGCGTGGATCCTGCCAATTTTTCTCGCCGCATCTACAGTTGGCGCTTTGGCTGCACCTATCATCGGCGCCACCATAAATTCTATGCTGGCAGACATCGCAGACGAACATGAACTCGACACCGGCATTCGCCGCGAAGGTGTTCTGTACTCGGTTCGTGCCTTCTCGACCAAAGCAACCGCGGCCTTCGGTACGCTTTTCGGTGGAATTCTGTTGAGCTTGATCGATTTTCCCGCGAACGCCACCCGCGGGTCGATCCCCGCTGAGATCGTCTGGGATCTTGGACTGATTGCTGGACCGGCGACTTCGATATTCTCGCTTGCCGCACTGGGTTTTTATCTTCGTTACAGGATCAACTACCGCCGTCACAGAGAGATCGTTGCCGAGCTAGAGCGGCGTAAGGAAAAACTCACTCATGCAAACGTTTCCTCGCTCGACTAGCGTAAACCCTATCCACCAAGTCAACGGACGCACTGCAAGACCGGAAGGAATGCCTGTATACTTGAGCACATGACAATTCAGTATCCATTGCGTGAAAAACGCAAAAAGCAAAGTCGTAATGCACTCCTGGACGCCGCGTCAGATCTCTTCGCGAACAAAGGTTATGAAGAAACCACGCTCGATTCCGTTGCGGAGAGAGCCGGTCTTCACGTGCAGACACTGTACAAACACTTTCCAACCAAAGCCGAACTCGCCGCCGCGCTCTGGCACGACAGTCTCTTTAACTTCGAACAATTTTTTGCGGCGCGAGAGTGTGATGCATTAAGTGCATGGCGAGACTGGGTCGAGCTGAACGCTTTGGAACTAACTCGAAAAGGTAACGCCAGTTACAAGCGGAAGGTCGCCAGTTTTGCGTCGTATCCAACCGTATCTACGAGCACTCTCGAATACTGGTACCGCTACGAAGAGGTACTTGCGCACGGGTTAGCCGAAGACATGGGTGTCGATATGCAAAACGATCCACTTCCCATGTTGATTGCCTGCATGTTGTGGGGTGGTAACCAGCACACCGCTCGAGAGTGGCTCAACGAGGGTGGCAAGGCCAATTTAGCGGCCGCGTTGTTACGGGTCGTAGACACCGTCAGGGATCAGTTTCAACAGCAACTCAAACGCCACAATCGTCGCTCGAGATTGGCGTAGAAGCGGTCGTACCGACTGCTCAGACGAGAGCGTTGTGCATCATAGATAAATATAGTAGCCTCTAACCATCTATCAAGACAAGAAAGCGGGAACGGATATGCAATTTGGTGAGTTTAAGTCAACAGAGACGATCAACCCCATCTACAAACGCATCAAGGAGCTCGAGCTCGAGCAGCATATCCTGGACCTGGACACCTACGGCTTCACCGTGATCCCACCAGAAAAGGTCGCGGCACCCGATGGATTCTTAGAGCGGATAACCGAAACGGTATTGCGCATCGCCAAGGAGCGGTCCGGGGTAGAGCTGAAGCTTGATGAAAACGGCAGCGTTGGCACATACAAGGCTCAGCCCCAGACAGGGTCGCAGTACTTATTGTATTACCTGCTGATGGCGGACCCGATCTTCGAGGAATGGCTGATGAATCCGACGCTCTATACGATTGGCTGTTACCTCTTACACGGTCAACAACAACTCTCGAGCCTGGTATCGTTCGTCAAGTGGAAGGGAGACGGGCTGATGGGCGGAAGTCTGGGCCTACACACCGACTCTCCACCAGATCGTGATGGCCGCTTGCCCACTTGCTCCGACATCTCTAATGCCGCCTATTGCCTCACCGATTATACGGAAGAAAACGGCTGTATCGCCATGGTACCCGGCAGCCATCGTTACGCCCGCGGTCCAAACCCGGGCGAAGGCATCAAAGATGCGGTCCCCGTCGAGGCACCGAAAGGCTCGTTGATCGCTTGGCATGGCAACACCTGGCACGGTGCCTACCCGAAGAAGACCGACGGGCTGAGGTTGAACGTGACCACTTACATGTGTCACAAGCGGATAAAAACCCAAGAACAATATAAGCAGGGTGTGACCCAGGAGATGCTGGATCGCAACCCACCCGAGTTCGCCCGTCTGGTCGGGGCGGATGACATGATGGGTTGGAACGAGAGTGGGCCGGACATCGCGAAGATGATGAAGTACATGAGCCCCGAGAATAAGAAACTCATTGCCGAGCGTATGTCCGAAATGGCAAAGGCAACCAGCGAGCCAGCCGAAGTTAGTTAATTCTCGCGCGTGTTTGGTGCCGTGCATAATCGTTGACGTTTCGCGTGCGAGTTGACTTGCACCAGACGTTTCACGTGTGCGAAAGATCAACGATTATGCACGGCACCAGCTAGCTACGCCGCGTCGCCGAGCTGCAACTCGACGAACCGCCGGTAGGCACCTTCGGGCAGCTGCATCAAGTCATCATGGCTGCCTGTCTCGATCACACGTCCTTCGTCCATGAAGTAGATGCGGTCCGCGGTGCGAATCGTCGAGAGACGGTGCGCGATGACGATGAGCAATCGTCGTTCGCGTTCCGCGCGGAGCGCTGCAACGAGCGCGTTCTCGGTTTCGGGGTCGAGCGATGCCGTCGGCTCATCCAGAATCAGAATACGCGCGGGACTCACGAGACCACGTGCGATGGATAACCGCTGTTTCTGGCCAACCGACAACGTGCCGCCCGCTTGACCGACACGCGTTTGAAAGCCAAGGGGTAACCGTTCGATGAATTCCAGCGCACCGGCGGTGCGTGCCGCGGTTTCTATTTCTGCCATTGATGCATCGGGATTACCGAGGCGGATGTTGTTCTCGACCGTATCGTCGAACACAATAGCTTCCTGGAAGACGAACGCGACGTTGCGACGCAACGACGCGATGCTGAAAGCTCGGATGTCTTCGCCATCGATCAGCACGCGCCCGCTCTCAGCGGTGAGGAAACCCGGAATCAGATACGCCAGCGTACTCTTGCCCGCACCGGTTGAACCCGCAAAAGCGATGATCTCACCGATGTGGCCCTCACAGCTGACCTCTGAAAGCGCCCGGGTACCGTCGGGGTATGTATAGCTGGCTTTTTCAAGCTCCAAGCCACGCAGTATCCCAGGCAACACTCGATCACCGTGGGCTGCCGCATCGGGCGGCGAATCGATGATCTGGAACACTCGGTGCATCGCCGCAACATTGTCTTGCAGATAGAACCACAGCGTTCCCAACGCCCCGGTTTCAGCGATGAGTAACACGAAGTAAGCAAAAAGCACCGCGTAATCACCGGCGCTCATCCGGCCGTTGATGATCGCTTCCGAGACATCGAAAAACACCACCAGAATCATGGCCAAGCCGATCATGGCCTGGAATAGAATCACCGCTATAACAACCAGATAATAAGCCCGATAGCGCTTGAATGATTCGGCGCTGTCATGCTCGAAGCGCTCTTGAGCGCGCTTGTTGGCGCCAAGGCTCTGCACGGCAACGATGTTGCTCATGCTTTCTTCGACCGTGGCGGTTGTCGCAGCACCCGCTTCGCGACTTTCGCCGGAACGCTTGCGCGCAAAGCCGGCTACAAAGAGTGTGAAAACGAGTCCCGCCGGTAGTATGGCCCAAGATGCCCATACGACACTTGGCACCACCGAGTAACTGTACGTCATGATCGAAATGACGACCGCAATCGTATATAGCGCGAGGATTGGAACAACCCAGAGTTCGTAACAGATCCTGGAGATCGAGGGCGAGTCATATAGGACCCGATAGACCGAGTCTCCTACGCTCGCGTCGGAAAAGTGGGTCATTGGTAACTCGAGCAGTCGACTGAACAGGGTCGAGCGAATTCGGTGGTTCAGTCGATGTGTGGTGCGCAGTTGATAGCGATACTCGAAAAAACCCAACAGACCACCCACCTTGCTGTTGGAAACGTTCGCCAAATTCTCGCTACGTGTAGCAGTATCGAACCCTTCTGCAAGATCCGCGTTCGTAGCATCACGCCGGGATGCAGAGCTACCAAATGCACCGACGAGAAAGATGAGTACCAGACTGAACACAACGACGGCCATCACGATGTCGAACGGGGCCAGCCGCGCGGCGATTTCCGCCTCCTCCCACGGGTGATCGTGGAACACTTCCACCTTGCAGTCGGCGGGCAGGGAGCCCCAATCGGCGCAGCGGAGCGCCACCTTCTGGTAATCGTTCAGCAGGGCGATGCGGGTCATAGGGCTACCGGTTGGGAGGACTATCCGTCAGGGGCGGGGCATTGAAACGCGAGCGCGAGGGGCCGAAATGCGGCGAGCCTCGCATGTCTTTCCCCGCAATTTTTTTCCGGATGTTAGCGGCTCAGTCCTCCAGCTCCCGCCCGCCGAACCCCCGCCGGATGACGGTATCCTGCATATAGCGCAGACCCACCCCGTCCCACATCTGGCTCCCGTGGTGCTCCTGGGTCTTGAATCCGAGCTGCTCCATCTCGTGAACGAACTCGCCGAGGGTCAAATCCTTCTTTTTCATGGCCCGGCAATACATTTCGTAGGCGCCGAACAGGGCATCCTTACCACTCCACCCGAAGCGCACGCACCAGTCCCGCAAGAATTCCCGCACCGTCTCCGGTTTCGCCCCCGGGTTCCACACCTTGGACATTCCGCCTCACTTTCCGCCGGGTTTTCCGAGGCCCCGACAGCGCCCCCCAAGGGGTTCTGGATACTCCAAAGCGGGAGGTTTGGCTATGGGGAATCGGCGGCACCGGAGGCTAACCCCGGTCATTTTCACCAGGGAGAAACGTGGTAGGTTTTAACAAGAAAAAAGTAAACCGGGGAAGGTTTTTCACCTCCCAACTGAAGTCCCGGATTCGCCGAAGCCATCGTGGAAGAATTCGTTACAGAATTTGCCGTTTATATCGGGATTGCGGCGGCGGTCGCCACCGTGTTGGGGTTTTTGTTTTCGGTTTTTCGCAAGAAACGGAGAAACGACCAACTCGGGCTGTCTGGAAACACCCTCAATTTTAGTTTCCGAAGC
>JACZXA010000218.1 GCA_022571865.1 Pseudomonadota bacterium | reverse complement strand
TTGAGGCTCATCAAGTACGACACGACATCCGCCAACTCGCCTGCGGTCAACACAACTCGATATTCAGGCATCAGGCTATGTCCGAATATCTTGTCCAACTGCTCGATCTCGCGTTTATAGAACGAGTGAATCGTTCCATTGAGATCACGAATCTGAATGGAGAAGGCGTCTTCGTTGATCCGCATTCCTTCGACGAAACCCGAGGCAGTCTTCAAGCGAACAGCGAGAAAACCAGCATAACCCTGGCTGCTGGGTTGTGTTGCACCGGGAGCCACCAGCGATTCCTCAAGGTACTCGAGGCCTCGGCGTTGCCCAACATCACTCAGTTCGGGTCCAATTCCTCGACCGGTACCGTTGATGATGTGGCACGCCGAGCAACCGCCTTTCGTTTCGTACACAACCCGTCCGAGTTCAGCATTCCCCGGGGGAGTCTCGGCAGGTAACTGTCCCAGTGATCTGACATATCCAGCAATCTGTTCGATCCCTTTCACACCCGGACTACGGGTGGCCGGCATGCCCGTTCCGGGAATCCCGCTCGATATGATTTCGATCAACGTCTCATCGCCGGATACGTATCTGAGCTTTGCGCGGTTCAGGTTCGCACCCTCGCCACCCTTTCCTTGCATACCGTGGCACCGGGCACAGTGCACGCGAAACAACTTCTTTCCTTCGGCCAGATCGGTTTCGTCAACTGCCCATCGAGGTGATTCGGCATATGAGGTCGAACTGACAAGGCATAGAAGACCGGCCAGTGCGGTAATAAACACGACCCTGAATTCAGCTGTGGCCCTCTGCATAAATCCCCCCGAGCGGCGCTAGCGTACTCCGGGCGGTGATCCTCGTCACGGACCTGTGATCCTCGTCACGGACCCGTGATCCTCGTCACGGACCTGTGCTCAGCCTCAGGATGGTTGGGGAAGCGAATTGCTTTGAGCCGTCGAATTTCGCCACAATAGTGTCATGCGGATCATCAGCTGGAACGTCAACGGTTTACGCGCCTGCGTCAAGAAGGGGTTTCTGCAATTTCTGCAACGTTCCTCCGCGGACGTAGTCGGCTTGCAGGAGGTGCGGGCTTTTCCTCATCAACTGGATAGCCAGACCCGCACGCCAAAAGGCTGGCATGCCTGTTTCGCCCCTGCCGAGCGGCCTGGCTACAGTGGCGTCGCCATCTATGCGCGGCAAGCACCGGATCGCATCGAATCGCTGCTCAATGAGCCACGGTTGGATGTTGAAGGTCGCTTCATCATCGCGCACTTTGGTCGAACGGCCATCGCAAGCGTGTACTTCCCCAAGGGTAGTGGCAAAGAACGCGATAATTCCCGCGTCCCCTACAAACTGGACTTTTATGCGGCGGTATTCGATCGAATTCAACAACTGCGGCGCCGGGGACCCGTTTTCGTGATGGGTGATTACAACACCGCACACGAAGCCCTGGATCTCGCGCGCCCGCAGACAAATCGGAAGTCGAGCGGATTTCTCCCCGAAGAGCGTGAAGAGATGACCCGCTGGATGGACGCCGGATGGGTGGACACCTTTCGAACCCGTCATGCTGGGCAGGCAGGTCATTACACCTGGTGGCGGCAGTGGGGAGATGCGCGCACCAACAACGTAGGTTGGCGGATCGACTATGTTCTCGCGTCACCGTCGGCAAACAAACGAGTGAGCGATGCTTTCATCTGGCCCGAGGAAACAGGCTCCGACCACTGCCCGATAGGTGTCGATTTGAAATAGCCTCATTCAGGTGACGCGTTCAACCGAGCGAATCATTCCTCGAAGAATACTTCCGCTATCGCGATACCGCTTTCTCCTGCAACCGCATAGAGCAGATACGTGCGGTCGCCTTCTTGGTATATTGCCGGGTCCCGCAGTTGGTTGACGTGCCCATATGCAACGCTTCTCATCGATGGCGTAAGCCGCGCATCCGCACCCTCCCAGATTTTTTCCGGACGTAAAACTTCGCTGGGTTCGCTCTGTTCCCAATTAAGCCAGTCGCCCGACAAATCGACAGTGCTGAGCAGGATACGTTCCGGCACGTCACCGACTTGCGTCCAGAAAACAAACAGCGTGTCACCACGAACCAACATGGCCGCGTGGCGCATATTGTCATTGAACAGCCTCGGCCCCGCCTCAAAGCTACTCAGCCCATCCTCACTACGATAGAACTGGCCCGGCATCGTCATCGCATAGCGAGTTCCTCGATAGGCAAACACTCGCATATAGGTTTTACCGAGAATCTCGGATCGTGCGCGAAAGTCAATGCCATCGGAAGACACCGCCACGCGCGTCACCTGGCTGGCGAATCCTTCCAGACCATGAAAGTACATTACGATGGATTGCGCCTCGGCATTAACATGAACATCGGGAGAAGCGATATGTGGCGCCGTTAGTTCTTTCAATAGATCATGGGGGAGCCGGCGTTGATCAGGGTTTGCTTCCCTCCTTGCCTGGATGCGCTCTAGCGCCCCCGCCGGTGCTTCCGGTGGTTCTGTCGGAAAGTGAGAATCGGCAATCTGCAGACTTCCGGGTGGATGTACCGACCACGGACCTTCGAGTCGGTCTGCGTACGCGAGCCGAATGTAGGCGCCTTTGTGGTCTGCGAAATACAGGTAATAAGCACCCAGAGGTGAATCGATCCAATCGGGTATTCGAATCAGCGAGGGACCCTGAATGTTTTCACCAATGCTCGAGTGCGTTGCCGCGGAAATGATCGGAGCATCCAGCAATCTCTCTACACGCACTTTGACCTCAGCCGCCTGAATTCCCGGATCAGCAAACACCAGCACTAACAATACAACGTATCGGTTTTTATGCATGTCGAATCCTCCCCCCGGTGCGGCGAAACCCTACCAGCCTGGATGAGGGCTCGACACGCACCATACCAAGACCGTCCACACTCACCACTTTCCGCGGAAAGTGAAGCCGATTACTGCGCGAGGTACGGGTGATGGATTCCCTCACCTCGTCAGCTGGCTCAGCTTCCGGTTCTGGCGCGGCAATCATGCCCGCCACTTTCCGCGGAAAGTGAACCCACTGAGTGGACGAGGTACGGGGCGATGGATTCCCTCACTTCGTTACTCGGCTGATCTGCTGCTTCTTGGATGTTATCCGTTTCGTGGATGTTATCCGATTCCAAGGTGTTGTCTATTTCGCGGGTGTCACCGGTTGGGTTGACAGTCGACACGCCAACCTCCACCGGCCGCCCATCGGGCCGCGCGAAATAACGACTGCCGTCTCGTCTTGTTGCAACGGTGAACCCACCCTCGTGAACCAGACGGTGATGGTGGCTGCACAGTAGGATGAGGTTATCCAGTGAGGTCTCACCCCCATCCGCCCAGTGTTGAATGTGATGGGCATCGATCCATCGTTCATGCGTGCAACCGGGAAAGGTGCAACTATGATCCCGGGCGAATAACGCCCGTCGGATGGCAGTGGGAACGGTCCGTTGTTTTCGACCTACGTTGAGCCGTTCACCCTGAGCATCGCTCTGGATCGAAATCACCCTGCCGTCACAACACAGCCTCCGTACCGATTCGATGGGAAGATCCGATTCACCGCCCAACTCTCCTCGTCTTGATTCAGATAGCAGTGCCGAAGCATCCACGTGTATGACCACCTGGGTGTGATCGGCACTCGACATGGCGGTTCCCTGAGTTGAGGTACCGGCCAACGAGTCTTTAGCCATCTGCACCAAGGCATCGGCTCCCCGGGTAAATAGACTCTGCTCCTCCACATCGTGCATGTCAGGCAGACTACGAGCCACCTGCTCGAGGGCTTTCAATACCAGTTCGAGTTCTTCTTTGGATAACTCCACCGTCAACGTGCCGCTTCCATCCTCACGAAAGTGTCGGGATAGAGATCGACCCCCGTGAACTCTGTTGGCATCGGCCGTGGAATCCGCTCCACCATTGCGCAACCGACGGCAGTAATTCTCCAGTTGGGCCGCCGTTGCACCCAAGGCATAGTCGAGCAGATTCGTTTCGTTGATCTCACTGGCAACGCGTGTCAACGCTCTGACCTTGGAATACGACAGATCCCCCCGCTCAAACGCTTCTTGAATCTGAGGCAACGTCCACAGCGCGCGGGCCACCCGCACCTTCTCCTGGGCGGTATTGCGGGTAATGCCGCATTTGAGGTTCAACCAGTCGGCACAATCGGCCGACCCCCATTCTTTCCAACCCTGGCGAAGATCAAACTCACGCAACAACACCAGAAACCGATAGGTCGCCTGCGACACTTCCCGCCAGCTTGCAATGAGGTCGTGTTCCAAATCGTCGAGGGGACAAAACGGCGTAACGAGCGCATTCATGAGCGGCCTTCCTTAGACATTATTCAGTATACTGTATGGATATACAGTATAGCGAATTAACTCAGGAGGGGATATATAAATCCCGCGGAAATTATTTCTCTAAGCAGTTCAATGACTTGGGAAGTTAGTGTGCACTATTTACAGCACCTAGAAACTCAGCTTAGGGGTGAAGGGTTTACATGCCTGCCGCCTCACCCCAAAGCGGACGCGGAGTTGTGCACTGCACGAGGCGGTTCGCGGCCAATTTCAGCCATTTGACGCAGTAACCTGTAACTGAGATTCTCCCTTCGGTTTTGGGGAGCTTCCTTTGGAAAAACCGTTTGCCGCCTACGAGGGTGATGAGTCCTATATCTTTGTGTGTTATTCGCACGAGGATAGCGATGTCGTCTATCCCGAGATAGCGTGGCTGCACAAGCAGGGCACAAACCTCTGGTACGACGAAGGTATCTCGGCAGGGAAGAACTGGCGGGCTGCCATCGGTGACTCCTTACTTGGGGCTAGCCGTGTCCTCTTCTACATCTCGGAACGTTCGCTCAAATCGAACCATTGCAATCGCGAGATCAATCTTGCTCTAGACGAAGACAAAGATGTTGTGCCGGTCTATCTCGAAGAAGTTGAGCTAACTTCCGATCTGAAGGTGGGTCTCAACCGCGTCCAGGCGCTGCATCGAGACCAAAACACAAACTATAGGCAACACCTTCTGAATGCGCTGGGTCAATCCGCGAGTACACCATCCCAACCGGTCTCATCGCCTGTTCATCGACGGTTACGTTGGTGGCACTACACGGGACTTGGGTTGGTGTTGACGATATTGATCGGAGCTGCATGGGTGTATATCCAATATAGAGAGTGGATCGCGCTGCCCTCAATCGCAGTTCTCCCGTTTACTAATGTGGGCACGGATGAGGAAACCAGATTGTTTGCCAGAGGGTTGTCCGAGGATATTTTGGACAGCTTGGCTCAAAGCGTAGTCGTGCGACGCTACAATATGTATGTGAAACAACTAGATGTTGCATCCGGCGCGGCGTCGTTTCAGTTCGCAGATCGAGGTGAAGACCTCTCGGTCATTGCTGAGAAGTTGAATGTCGCCTACGTCCTCGGAGGCAGTGTCCAACGCATGGGAGACCGGCTTCGCATCACCACGCAGCTTGTTCGCGTCGAAGACAATTTTGGCGTCTGGTCGAGACCGTATGAACGAGCTTTCGCCGATAGATTCGAGATGCAGCAGGGTGTCGCGCAAAATATCGCTCATATCGCGGAAAGTGAGCTGTTCTTTGATATCCAAAAAAGAATCCCCGCGATTTTCATAGTGGCCTGCGCGGTTGTGTCCCCGCGTTGCCCGGACCTTAAAGCCGAAGAACATTTTATGAACGCAGAGAATCAGTCACGGCTGATGAACCTTGGGGAAGGAGGTGACTGGGCACTACGCGAGGAGTATCTGAAGAAAACCGTAGCCGTCGATCCAAGTTTTGCCTGGGCGTATCGAATGCTGGCGAATGTCTACCTGCAACGTGTTGGCGGGAGAATGCCACTTCAAGAATCCTCTTTTGCCGCTCATGCAGCGCTCACTAGAGCAATGGAGTTGGAACCCGACTCGTCTTATGCCGAGCTGCAGATTGGACAGATCTACCTCTATCTGGATCTGGACTACGCAAACGCAGAAGCATCATTTAAGCGAGGTTTAGATAGGTTCCCGACTGAGAACCCGTCGTTTCACGTTGGTCTTGCCAGAATCGCCTTGCGCGAAGGTAGAGTTGGAGAAGCATCGAGGTTAATGGCTACGGCATCCGCGCTCGATGCAGGAGAAGAACAAGCTAGTTTTCTGAACACCTACGCCTGGCTTCTCACTGTTCTCGGAGACTACGAGCGGTCGCTGAAGGTTTCGGCGGACGGATTGAATCTGGTGTTAGGCGGTCCGGTAAGAGCAGCTAATCTGCGAATTCAAGCGGCTGCACTCATCGAATTGGAAAGAATCGAAAAAGCAAAAACCTTACTGGAAGAAGCATGGGACTTGGATGGCAGCGTAAGGCCTGAGTTCTACATATCTCATTTTGCAACGATTGGAGAAAAGGAGAGGGCTGAGCGAATTTTGAACGATTTACAAGGTGAATCTGTCAGCACGTACGCCCTTGCTGTGGGTTATCTTGCTCTGGAAGACATCGATAGCACCTTCATGGCAATTGAAGCCGCAATCGAAGATCACAATAGATTGTTGATTGATAGCCTAAGGACAGCCGCGTGGTGGGACCCAATTCGTGACGATCCCCGATTTGACGGCATGCTCGATTTGCTGGATTCCAAGGTAACGCACACTCAGACATACCTGAATAATCTCGATCCAACGGGTAGGTGATAGGCGGGAGTGTCTGCATTTGCCCCCGTATAAGCGTAGTGCGTCTACTCGAAACTACTTCAAAAAACATCCGTAAGTGAGAACTCCAGTGAATCTGATGATGGCGGCAATGGGCACTAAACGGAAGTCGCGTTGTGCACCGCACCAGTCCGCTTTCGAGATTTCGCAATCAATCAGCGGCTTCCGCCGACAACTTTGCCACCCGCGACAATATACTGTTACTGATCTTTGAACTCTTCTACGGCCGCAACGATCGGATCGGCCTCCCCGCTCTCACCTACCATATTCGCTTCCTTGCCAATTAATACGAATTCGGTCGCGATGATGTGACGTCGTTTCGGTCCCGCGCAGCTCAAGACGTATGCTGAAGTACTCGCGCAGTATCACCTAAGCCCTGAGAGCAAATTCGAGAACGGTCGGTTTCTGGATCGTGGTCGGACTGAACAAGGCGTAACGCTACCAGGATTAAAAGTGTTCCAGGTTCCTCATCACGGCTCCCGGCGAAATGTTTCGACTGAAATCCTAGATCGGTGGCTAGGTACTCGAAAAGCCTCTCAATCGGACGATGCGTCCTTTACAGCAGTCATCAGTACATCAAAAGAAGACGAAGACCATCCGCAAAAAGCAGTTGTTAGAGCGTGCATATATCGAGGTGGCACAGTTGTATCAACCGAAGGAAAGATCATCTGTTCGTATAAAGATTCGCCCAGCAGAGGCTGGTCCGCAGCGCCGACGCTTCCATACCCAGAAGACCAAGAAGAGCCATAGCCTCGACCTGGCGGGAACCGCAATAATTTCCGCGGGATCTTTCTATACCCCCATCGTCGGGGAGCACGCCGGTGAGCGTCATGACGTCGTGGCCCACCGTCCCACGGACGTC
>JACZXA010000217.1 GCA_022571865.1 Pseudomonadota bacterium | reverse complement strand
CAATCGAAGATTGCGTACGCGGACTTTGCTGGGAATGGTCGTCTCCATTGTCAAGAAGTTCAACGCAGCCAGAAGCCCCGCAGAACGCGCCCTTCGGTAGTTTCTCGCGCTCACCATGGCAGCGTTGCACCTCTTGCCAATATGCTCGATATTACCTGCGGCGAGGCGCAATCTTCGATTGCGCTTTGGCCAATCGAAGATTGGCCCCCTTGCCCTGGTAAGCGCGAGAAACTCTGAGCAAATGATAATTAATCAGAGTTTCCCTAGACCTTCACCGGACGCGCAATTCGCCTGATCAGTACGATTGCCAGCAGCAGAAACAAAAAGTGTACGACCCAGAAAACCAGAACACCTGGAACCGTACCCTCCCGCACCGCATTCTGACAAGCTACCAGAAACAGATAGTAAGCCATGAAAATGCCAAGCCCTGGAACCAACTTGGCAAACCGCCCCTGGCGCGGCTTGACCCTCGAAAAACCCACTCCAATCATGCTGGCGATGATCGCAAACAGTGGCAACCCGATCCGCCAATGTAGTTCCGCTTGCGCCGCGATATCGGGTGTATTGAGTAGGGTCTCGGTCGTTTTCGATTCAACTTTTGCTCTCGACGCCGCCACCTCTTCGAAAGCCAACCTTTGAACGAGTTTCTTGAATTCCACCACCCGGTAGTTCAATTCACCTGCTTTTCCCTCATACCGCTTGCCGTTCTCCAATACGAGAAACCGGCTGCCGGTTTCGAGATCCACGTATTGGCTGCCCTTCTCCGCCCACACGGTAATCTCACCGCCATCGGCCTTTTTTTCCGCGATGAACACCCGATTCAGTTCGCGGCGATCCTCGCTCACCTGTTCGGAATAAGTCACCCGATTACCCTGTGAATAACTGTGGAACGTCCCAGGCGACACCGAAGTAAAATTCTGATTGACCCTCTGTTCCAGTATGAAGGCCGCGAGATTCGCATGGCTGTTGGGCGTTACCTCCAGCGAAAGCCAGGCAACCGTTCCGGCAACGACGAGGGTCGGGAGCGACAGCCACCTCAACAACCGCCCCGGACTCAATCCCCCACTCTGTAGAACCACCATCTCCTGGTCTGCAAACAGGCGTCCAAGGGTCAGCAACAGCGCGATGTAATAAGAAAAAGGCAATAGCAGTTGCAGGTATCCAGGCAGGCGCAACGCCATGAGAGAAAACAATACGTCAGCGGAATATTTGCCAAGCGCGGCATCCTGCAGGTATCCGATGAACCGGCCGCCCACTGCGACAACGAGCAATATGAGCATCACCATGCCAAATACTTGAATCAGTTCTTTATTTACGTAGCGCGCAGCCACCACCATATGCCAGGTCCTTGTTTTAAATTAGAATTGCGCGCCTGAAAAACACCGACTGCGATTATGAAGTATTCAACGAAGACAGGCACCCTGGCGAAACTCCCTACCGGGGCACTCGTAGCCGGGCTGCAAACGGCGCGCCAGGTCGCCCGGGCACTGAAGCAGGGCGCACTGCTGGAAGCGGCCACTATCGACTTCACCGATAACGTTGGACAAACACTCATTGTTCGTTTCCCGAAGTCCTTATCGATCAAACGCATCGTCGTCGTTGGCGGGGCCGATGCAGAACAATCTGAAACCCAGTTTCGCAAAATGACCTCAGCGGCAGTGGCTACGCTCAAGTCCGTACCCACCCCCAACGCCATCTGGACATTGACAGCAACGAAAGTGCGGAATCGAGACTCGTACTGGAAGGCGGCAAGCGCTCTGTTTGAACTCTCAACGGCTATTTATGAGTTCAACGAACACAAGTCTCGTGACCAGGTCAACAACAAGCTGACGTTGCGAATCCTGCACATGCATGCACCGGCGCGTTCAAGAGCGAGTGTGCAAAGGGCCGTCAAGTTTGCTCAAGCCCTCAAGTCGGGTCTGGATCTGGCACGTGATCTCGGCAATCAGCCCGCTAACGTCTGTAACCCCACCTATCTCCTCTCTGAGGCTCGAAAGCTCGGTCGGTTACCCAAGATGAGAGTCACAGCACTCGATGAAAAGCGTATGCGGGAACTCGGCATGGGCGCGTTCCTGGCGGTTTCCCAGGCAAGCCGAACTCCGGGTAAGATGATTATCGTCAATTACAAAGGCGGCAAACCGAAAGATGCGCCATTCCTGCTGATAGGCAAAGGCATTACCTTCGATACCGGCGGCATCAGTCTGAAAACCCCGGCCGCGATGGACGAGATGAAGTTCGACATGTGCGGGGCTGCAACGGTGCTCGGCGCTACCCGCGCCGTGGCTGAAGCCAAGCTACCGATCAATCTCGTCACCATTCTTGCAGCCGCGGAAAACATGCCGGGTGGCAACGCAACCCGCCCCGGGGACATTGTTCGCACCTACTCCGGACAGACAGTGGAGATCCTCAACACCGACGCGGAAGGTCGACTCGTTCTTTGCGATGCGCTCTCTTATGCGGAACGTTTCAAACCTCGCGTCATCATCGACGTTGCCACGCTGACGGGCGCCTGTGTGGTCGCGCTTGGAAGTTTCGCTTCCGCCGTTTTCAGTAACAACGACGGGTTGGCGAACGAACTCCTGGAGGCGGGGGAGTGGACGGGGGATCGAGCTTGGCGCCTACCGCTATGGGAAGAATACCAAGCAAGCCTGCACAGCAATTTTGCCGACGTGGCCAACGTCGCCGGACGCGACGGGAGTGCGATCAAGGCGGCTTGTTTTCTTTCCCGGTTCACCAAAAACCCGGCATGGGCACATATGGACATCGCCGGTAGTGCATACCATGGTGGCGCGAAAAAGGGCGCGACGGGACGGCCGGTGGCATTGTTGTTTCGCTACCTGGCGCAACAGGTATGACCCGAGTGGATTTTTACATCCTCCAGGACGTTGACCTCAGCGCGATGCAACGTTTCGCCTGCCGGTTGGCCTGCAAGGCTGTGGACTCAGGCAATCGGGTGTACCTGCACACGACAACCGAACAGTGCGCCAAGGATTTCGATGATCTGTTATGGGCATACCCGGAACAGCGATTCATGCCCCACGCGCGAGCTGATGACGAAGCCGCGGCGGGCGCACCAATTGTCATCGGTTGGGACCAGCCGGAGGGGCATGACGGTGTTCTCATCAACCTGAGCGATCATATTCCAACCTTCTTCGGGCGTTTCGATCGCGTGGCGGAAATCGTCGTAGCGAAACGACAAGCCGCGGCCGGGAGCGATATCAGTTCTACCGGGATCGTGGTTACCCGCTGTTCGATCACCATCTCGACGATTGGGAAGCGTCATGAGCAAGAAGAAGCACACGGAGGCGCGCAAGACTCTGCTCACGGATCTCGAAGCTATTCATCGGCTCCTGAGCGAAACACCCATGAGCAAGAAGAAACCCCGGAGCGCAGCCGCTAAGCCCATACCGCCCGAAGCTGCGCAAGATGACGTCCAGGTACCACTGCTCGACGACATGATCGAGACCCCGTCTTTGAGTGAGGAGGAAAAATCCGCTTCGCCGACGGTTCTCGGCGACGGTCTGTTCGAGGCATTACTGACCGAAGACTGGAGTACTTCCACCGCAAAAATCCTCGAGCAGGCGGTTGAATCCATAGCACAACAGCGCCTGGCCTGGACCCCCACGCTCACAGACGAACTCGTTGATGCGCTCAAGGTTCGCATTGATGAAACGGTTCACGCCTGGCTGCAAACGGTGATCGTCAGGCAGGCTGAAGAACTGCAAAGCACTATACTCGAAGCGCTTTCACAGGAAATCGCAAGTACCATCAAACGCCTATCTGACAGCCAGAATTCCGAGGGAGCCGATGGAGAGTAGGTTCGACCCCCACGCTATCGAACAATCCTTGTATGAGGAGTGGGAGAAAGCGGACTATTTTGCGCCGGAGGGAAACGGTTCCGGTTATTGCATTGTCATTCCTCCACCGAACGTAACCGGCAGCCTGCACATGGGGCATGCCTTTCAGCATACGCTGATGGATACGCTCATTCGCTACCAGCGAATGAAAGGTTCGCGGACCCTGTGGCAGATGGGTACCGATCACGCCGGAATTTCAACGCAAATGCTCGTCGAGCGACAGTTGCACGCCGAGGGCAAGAACCGCCACGACATCGGCCGGGAAGCTTTCATCGAGAAGGTGTGGGAATGGAAAGAACATTCCGGGAATATCATCTCTCAACAGCTCAGACGCATGGGTTCATCACTCGATTGGAACCGTGACCGTTTCACCCTGGACGAGGGATTTTCAAGGGCCGTACTTGACGTGTTCATCCGTTTATACGACGAGGGGTTGATCTACCGCGGGCAACGATTAGTGAATTGGGATCCGCAACTTGGCACGGCAATCTCAGATCTCGAGGTGAACAACAACGAAGAATCCGGCCACCTCTGGCACTTCAGGTATCCGCTTGGCAACGGCACAAAAACACGTGACGGGAAAGGTTATCTGGTTGTTGCGACAACCCGTCCGGAGACCATGTTGGGTGATACCGCGGTTGCCGTACATCCAGAGGATGAGCGGTACCTGGACCTGGTGGGGCAGAGCGTTATCCTGCCACTCGTCGATCGGGAAATCCCCATCATCGCGGACACTCACGTAGATCGGGAGTTCGGTACGGGGTGTGTGAAAATCACCCCGGCTCACGATTTCAACGACAATCAAATCGGTGCTCGCCATGAGCTCGAACTCATCAATATTTTCACCGCTTCTGCCAGCATCAACGAAAACGCGCCTGAGGCTTATCAGGGCCTGGATCGATTCGAGGCACGAAAACTGATCGTTGCCGATCTCGATACGCTGGGTTTGCTCGATGGGGTCGAAGATCACCGACTGACGGTGCCGCGGGGCGATCGTTCCGACGCCATCATCGAACCCTGGCTCACGGATCAATGGTACGTGAAGATTCAGCCGTTAGCGGGGCCGGCCATCGAAGCGGTAGAGAATGGTTCGATAGAATTTGTGCCCAAACAATATGAGAACGTGTACTTCTCCTGGATGCGCAACATCGAAGACTGGTGCATATCACGCCAGTTGTGGTGGGGACACCGTATCCCCGCCTACTACGACGAGGCTGGGAATATCTATGTCGCTCACAACGAAACGGAAGTCCGCACGAAGTACGGCCTCGGCGACGAGACCGTACTCACTCAGGATCCCGATGTCCTGGATACCTGGTTTTCTTCATCGCTGTGGAGCTTCGCCACCCTCGGCTGGCCAGAGCAAACCGAGGAACTTTCTCAATATCATCCTACCGACGTGCTCGTTACCGGACACGATATCATTTTCTTCTGGGTAGCCCGGATGATCATGATGAGCCTGAAGTTCACGGGAGAAATTCCCTTCAGGCAGGTCTACATCACCGGAATGGTCAGAGACGCCGAAGGTCAGAAGTTGTCCAAAACCAAGGGTAACGGGCTCGACCCGTTGGATCTCGTCGATGGCATCACCCTCGAGGACCTGATCGCCAAACGCACCACCAATCTCACCCAACCCGAGATGGCGCCCGCTATCGAGAAAGCGATACGCAAAGAGTTTCCGAATGGGGTGCCTTCATATGGAACCGATGCGATGCGCTTCACCTATTGCGCGCTCGCGAGTCCCGGGCGAAATCTACGCTTCAATCTCAATCGCATCGAAGGCTATCGAAAATTTTGTAACAAGCTGTGGAACGCCGCCAGATTCGTCCTCATGAACTGTCAGGATGCCGAACTCGAAGGTGAGGTTGAGTTGAGCCTTGCAGACCGGTGGATTCTCTCGCGTAGCCATCACCTGATGAAGGATTCCGAACGGGCCCTGAATACTTACCGATTCGACCTTTATGCCAACGCGGTCTACGAATTTGCCTGGCATGAATATTGTGATTGGTACATCGAATTGACCAAACCCGTATTGTGGGACGAAAGCGTCGACCCAAGGGTCGTTCGTGGAGCACGGCAGACACTATTAGGCGTACTCGACATCCTGTTGCGCGCGGCACATCCGGTCATCCCGTTCATCACCGAAACCATCTGGCGCGAAGTGGCACCCCTGCTCGGCAACAGCCATCCGACGATCATGCTGCAACCCTATCCCCAAGCCGATGAAATCCCAGCGGACACCGATGCCGATGCGGCAATAGCCTGGCTGAAAGACGTTGTCGTTGGTGTACGGAACATTCGTGGTGAAGCCAACATCAATCCCGGCCAAGCGGTGAACGTGGTTTTTCAAGGCGGTTCTGAATCCGACCGGCAGTTATCGGCAAGTACCGAAACGCTCCTCAAGCGTCTGGCGAAAATTGCCGACATTCAATGGCTGGAAGACGACGAGCAACCTCCGCCCAATGCCCTGGCTCTGGTTGGCGAACTGAAGGTGATGGTGCCACTCGGCGGTCTCATTGACGTTCAAGCGGAACGAAAACGACTCGGTAAAGAGGTCGAAAAAAAGGAACAGGAACTCAAACGTCTGGAAGGCAAACTCGACAATGAGAACTTCGTCGCGAAAGCGCCCGCGGACGTGGTCGCTAAAGAACGAACAAAAGCCGACGATGCTCGCGCGGCACTCGCGACCCTGAACGCCCAACTGGAGGCGTTAAACGATTTGTAACAGCACCTTACCGAAGGTTTCGTTGCCGCCGATAAGGGCGTGAGCGGCTTCGGCCTGTGCGATGGGAATGACCTTTTCCACGATAGGTTTGATCGTGCCGGCTTCGAGGCACGGCCAGACCTGCTTACGCAACGCATCCATAACCGTGGCCTTGGCGGCAATCGGTCTGGCCCGCAGCGTCGAGCCAATAATGCGCAACCGCTTCATCATCATGAGCCCAAGGTTGAGAGAGGTTTCCATGCCGCCCATCAAGCCGATGACGACGAGCCGCCCATCGGTGTTCAAACTGATGAGATTGTCCGCGAGATAACCTGCCCCGACCGGATCGAGGATGACATCCACGCCAGTGCCACCAGACCATTCCATGACCGAAGCCTGAAAACTTCCCTCGTGCCGATTCCAGCCTCCATCAGCACCAAGCGCCTGGCAACGCGCAATCTTCTCGCTACTGCCCGCCGTCACGAAACAGGGGTTGTGAGTAGTCGCACACAGCTGGATGGCGGCGGTGCCAACTCCGCTGGCACCCGCATGAAGCAATACGCGCTCGCCGGTTTTGAGACCTGCCTCAATATAGAGATTCAGATAAGCCGTAGCGAAAACCTCGGGAATCGCCGCCGCTTCGAGCATCGTCAGCCCTTCGGGAACGGGTAACACCTGCCCCGCCGGAACGACAACCTGCTCCGCATAGCCACCACCTGCAAGCAACGCACAAACCGCGTCCCCCATAGCCACACGGGTTACCCCTTCACCCACCTCGATTACCTCACCCGCACACTCGAGACCCAATATGTCACTCGCACCAGGAGGTGGGGGATAAACACCCTGACGTTGCATGAGATCCGCACGATTGACCGCGCTCGCATGCACCTTGATACGAACCTCGCCAACGCCCAGTTCGGGTTCGGCAGCCTCTTGCCAGACCAGCTTCTTCTCTACAACGACGATCGCTTTCATCACCACGACATCCTCATCTTGACCCCCTGGTCATGTAAGTGTT
>JACZXA010000034.1 GCA_022571865.1 Pseudomonadota bacterium | reverse complement strand
CCAGTCATGACCAACGATGGTCGCCTTTTCCTCACCCTTTTTCACGCCGACTGCATCCAATACGCCAACCATATCTGCGGCAAGATGTACGATGTCATAGTCATCAACCGACTCGGGCGCGTCGGTTTTGCCATAGCCACGCATTTCGGGTACCACCACGCGATACCCTGCATTGGCAATCGCCGGTATCTGATGCCGCCAAGAAAACCAGGACTCCGGCCATCCGTGAACAAACAATACAATGGGACCTTCATCGCCCATTGCTGCGATGCGCATTCGAATGCCGTTTGTTTCAATGAATCGAAAGGTGACACCATCCACCAGTGACTCTTCCATCACGATTTTCTCCTCTTGTACAGATGCCTTTTCGGACGGCGCCTCAGTACCTCCGCACCCTGCTACCAACATCGCCAGAACACTCGCCACCACTAATTTAAACCGCATTTGAATCCCCCGAGGCGCCAGACGCACCTGTTCCAGAAAAAAATTATACCGGCAGACAATCACAGTCTCTTACCGAGGCAAGCTGAACGCCATTAAATGATCCCCGGGTGGAGACAATGCACTCCAATGTCCCCCCGCTGCTGTCACGACAAACTGCGGGCCATCGTCTCCCAACCGGTACGTCATCGGAATAGAATTGGCCGTGGTCGGCAGCCGCCCCTTCCAGAGTTCCTCTCCGGTTCGGATGTCGTAGGCTCGAAGATAGTGGTCGACCGTTGCACCAATGAAAATCAAACCGGTTTTCGTTACCGCAGGACCACCTAACGTGATACTGCCTTCTATCATGGAGAATGGCCACGGTAGCATATCCTCGAAGGTGCCAAGCGGACGCTGCCAGAGGTGCTCGCCAGTTTCCAGATCTACCGCCGTTAACGTTGCCCACGGTGGTGCGGTACAGGGTGCGCCCAACGGTGAGTTGACGATGCCACCCTGCATGCAATACGGGGACCCCCGCTGCGGGAAAGTCGTGTTTTCAGATGTGCAGTCCGCTTGAGGTGCCACCCGTATCAGGAAGGGAAGGTGATTGGTGTTCACCACCATGATCTTGCGTTCCAGATCCACCGCTGGAGTCCCCCAGTTGTTGCCACCTAGCGGCGAAGGATAAACAACGGTACCTATTGCCGATGGCGGTGTGTAGATGGGCCCGGTAACAAGCTCATTCAACTTGTCGCGGCAAACACCTTCGTCCCAGAAAGTGAACCCCCACGCGTCGTCGGGCGTAACACCCAGGCGATGAACTGGCGCCGGTTTTGTGGGAAATGGTTGAGTGGGGGACAGATACTCGCCCTCCACTGCCCCCGTCTGCGGCACAGGTCGTTCGTCGTCAGGAAACGCCGGCTCGCCGGTTACCCGGTCGAGCACGAAAGTTATTCCCATCTTGGTGGTCTGCACCAGGGCGGGGACCGCTTTGCCATCAATCTCGAGGTCGACCAGCGTCGGTTGCGAAGGAACGTCGTAATCCCAGATGTCGTGATGCACCGTCTGGTAATGCCAGAATATTTCCCCCGTCTCGCCCACCAAAGCGACGATCGAACTCGAGTAATAATCCTGATTTCCGCCGCGATCGCCGCCGTAATAGTCCGGGGATGAGTTGCCGGTGGGGACGTACACGAGGCCAAGATCTTCATCCACCGAGATGATGGACCATACGTTGGTTGTTCCAGACACGTACTCACCATCGCTGTTGACCGGATCGGTACCGGGCGGTACCGGATTCCAGCCCCACCGGAAAGCGCCAGTTCGAACATCGTATGCGCGTACGATACCTGCGGGAACATCACGCCTGGCGCTATCGAGCACAAAGGCACCCGTTATGACGAGATCACCAAGAATTGCGGGCGGGCTCGTTACCGAATATTCCTGTGCCCCATGTTCGGTCAAGCCGATGGTGAGATCGACTTCGCCCAAACGACCGAAATCGGGACAGCGTTTGCCGGTTTTCGCATCCAGCGCAATCAATCGGGCATCCAGCGTTCCGGTAATGATGCGATGGGCACACAGACCTTCCGTTTGTCGATCATCCTTCCAACTGCTGACTCCGCGACACTGAGCAAGCGCCTCGCTGCCAACATCAACCTCGGCGTCGAACATCCAGATCTCTTCGCCAGTAGCCGGATTCAAGGCAAAAACCCGGTTGAACGGACTACAGTAATACAACATGTCATCGACGAGAATAGGCGTCGCCTGGAACGCACTCTGGGCAACGCCGCCAAGTGGGTTTTCGGGGTCGGTCTGCCCCTCGCGAAAATCACCAGAATTGTGAACCCAGGCGAGTTCCAGAAACTCGACATTTTCCGGCGTAATCTCATCGGCCTCGGAATAGTGGCTGCCGCCCGGTAACGATCCATAGGCAGGCCAGTCGGTGCCCGGGCCTGAAGGTCTGGCAAAATCAGCGGATTGACCGCAGCCGAATAACAGGACAACGCTTACAAAAATAAGAGATTCACGGTACATGGCGCGATCGTTCCATGGCACTTTGCCAACAATGAGACTCGATCTTCACCCGCGCCTTGTTATTGAAGCGGTATTACCTCGATCAGCGAGACCAGGGAGTTTTTTGTCAGGTCCCTTCGGCAGCCGCGTTCTGGGCCTTGACGGTCACACCGCGGCGATCGAGCCGCGCACGGATCCGAATCTGGCGTTCCTCCGTGAGCGGGTAGTTCCAGATAAACGGCAACGCGATAAACTTGAAAGCTGCAGGAACAATCGAGTAAAGTACCGCAAGCATGAGCAAGGAACTGCTAGAGTTACCTTCCGCAGTACCGGCAAGCGCTGGATCGGCAAGCGCATCAAAGCCGAAAAAGGCAACCGCGGCCAGCCCGATTGCACCACCTAACGCGTTGGCGCCTTTCTTGAGGAACCCCCATACCGAGAAATACAGCCCGGCACGTTGTTCACCGGTTCGCGCCGAATCGATGTCCACAGCATCCGCTGCCATTGCCGCAGGGATAGCAAGCAGCGCCCCAATCGCAGAGCCCTTGAAGCACATGATGACCAGGAATAAACCGAACTGGCCCGATGGAATGAATGGAATCCACGACGCCCAGAACGCAAACCAGAATATCGCCACCCGGTACGCGCGATGTTTGCCGATACGCTTCGAGAGCTGCGTCCACAGCGGCAAACCGAGTATCGAACTGGCGTAATACACCAGCAGGTAGATTGGATAAAGTTCACCCGCCCCAATCACATGTTTGACGAAAAAATACGAAAGAACGGCGGTCATTCCCGCACCCAACACGCTCACGGTGTAACACACGAGCAATCGAATATAGGGACCGTTACGTCGGACGACTCTGAGGCTGGCAATGAAGGTGGGTTTGCGCCGTGGGATGACTTTCTGAGCAGGTTCGGGAACGAACAGCAACGCCATCACAAACGTGACAGGGATCAATACGAGCACAAAATTTGCCAGCCATGAAAGGATTACATCAATATGACTCGCGCGTTCCTCCATGATGCTGGTGAACTCCACCGCGAAGTTCTGAAATACTTCCGTCACCGAACTGAAGTCCGCACGGGAAAAAAAGATCGCGGTAGCGGCCGCAATCGGCAATAGATTGAAGGAGATGGTTCCCAAAAAATGAAACTGTTCACGCCGCGCGGTTATTATCGTGCGCTGTTCGTACAGCGGCGAGAGCTCGGCGCCCCACGCAAAGTAGGGTAGATCCACAATCGTGAACGCTAGATAAAGCGTCACGATCCAGAAGCCGAAATACCACGCTGAAACATCGGTGGGTGGCACAAAAAGCATGTACAGCGACAACATGAGCAGGGGTGCACCAGCGGCAATCCACGGCTTGCGCCGACCCCATCGGCTCTTGGTTTTATCACTCAGAACGCCGATCAGTGGATCGGTGAAAGCGTCCGACAAGCGGGCGGCGAAGATGATTGCCGACATGGTGTAAAGGCTGATGCCGAGCTCGACATAATAGGGAAGGACATAAACACCAAGCGGTAACAGCACCATGGAAACAGGCATGTACATCGCCGAGTAGTTGACGATGGTCAGTTCGCTGACGCGGCCCTCAACCTGCTGTTCCGCCATATCGAAGCCCCAAGACGACTACCCGGAGTGTACCGCGCTCGCGACAGTCGTGAATACCCGCCTGGAACTTCGACAAATCAGCACGGTGAAGGCATATGACGCTATCGCGCCGCTGGCAACGCAAAAGCAACCAACTCGGCATCCGCCGTACTCGAACCAGCGGCAACCGCTATAAATTGTCGCCCTTTGTGCAGGTAGGTTATCGGTGCTCCGTGTAGTCGCTGATCAACTGCCACCTCTGCGAGCAATTCACCGTTCGCCTTGTCATAAGCACGAAGGAACGAACCGGGTGTTTTCACACCAAGCTCATCTGTCTTGGAGAGGTAGGTAATCAGGAGCGTTTCGGTAATCAGTATTCCCCCTTCGGCCACAACATCTGTATAAGGGCTACCGAGCGAATCCAGCTCGAGGTGTTTTATCGCAGGGTGATCCGTTGGTCCGCTTCCAAAGGGAATCTGCCACACGTGTTCTCCCTTGTTGAGATCGATCGCGGTGATCCGCCGGTATGGCGGTTTGAGCAGTGGGAGTCCACGGGGACCCGCGCCGGGTTGATATGCGATGACATATTCCCAATCCGAAGTACCCGGTTTCGGCGCCACCAGCGCCATTCCGATCGGTCGAGTCTGCGACTCGACGTAGAGGATGCCGGTTTCAGGGTCCACCGACGCGCCAGGGAAATTCGCTCCGCCGCCTGCACCCGGTACAACCATGGTGCCGCGCTTTCCTCCTTCACCTTTGACGATCGGTGGCGTAAAGATCGGACCCAGCAAGTATTGCTTCGCAATCTCCACCGCCTCGGCTCTGAGTTCGGGGGTAAAGTCGATCAGATCGTCTTCGCTGATACCGTGACGCTCGAAGGGAGGCGGTTTCGTGGGGTGTGGCTGAGTGGCGGAAGTCTTCTCGCCTGGTACGCTGCTCTGCGGAACTTCGCGCTCCTCGATCGGCCACACGGGTTCACCCGTGGCGCGATCGAATACATAGGTAAATCCGGTTTTAGAGACTTGCGCCACCGCCTTGATCAGCTCACCGTCGACCTCGATGTCGATCAAATTGGGTGCAGAGGCAACATCGTAGTCCCAAACACCGTGATGAACGGTCTGAAAGTGCCAGACGCGCCTGCCAGTTTCTGCATCGAGGCACAGTAGACTCTCCGCGTAAACGTTGTCGCCGTGGCGCATGCCACCCCAGTAGTCGTTCGTTGGCGTCGACGTAGGCAGGTAGACGTATCCCAGCTCGTCGTCGGCAGCCATCATCGACCAGACATTGGTGTTACCCGCCTTTTTCCAGGCACCGTTTTCCCAGGTTTCGTTGAACTCCTCTCCAGGACGCGGGATGGTGTGAAAGCGCCACTTGAATTTCCCCGTACGCACATCGTATGCCCGCACGTGACCGGGCGGGCTGCTGTTGTTCAGGGTGTAATCGAATATCTTCGAACCAACGATGACGGTGTTGCCAACGACGATTGGGGGTGCTCCGTGTGTGATGTTCTCGATGTCGAAGTCACCCGGGCCCAGATCGTGGGAAAGATCGACGATTCCTTTGGTGCCAAATTCGGGGTCGAGGCGACCCGTCGCGATGTCGATCGATACCAGCTGTTTGCCGATCGTCGCGACGAACAGACGTTCATTCTCACCGTCTGTCCAATACTCGATACCCCGTGTTTGCAGCGGGTTCATGTTCGGCCTGCCGGCCTCATAACTCTTCGGATCGACTATCCAGATCTCCGTACCCGTTCCAGCATCGAGTGCCACAACCTGACCATGGGACGTGGCGGTATAAACCCGCCCACCGATCATCAACAGGGTAGCGCGGTAGTCTCCCGTGTAAAACAGTGACGCCTCGGGGATTCGGAAATCGGCAGACTTCCAGCGCCATGCCACTTCGAGTTGTGAGAAGTTCGTTGCGTCGATCTGGCTCAACGCCGAATACTTGCTGGATTTGTGATCGCTGCCGTGGTGTCTCCACTCTCCATCGGCTTTTCCCGCAAGCGTCGACGGCGATAGGAAAACGGTTACCAGAGCGGATAAATAGAGAACCCCCAGTCGTGCGTACATCAACGTTGTTTCCTCAGGCCGCAAAGCGAATGCCTCGAACATCCACCCCCAGGCGCTCTACCGCTTGGCGTTATTGAACGTCTGGATGAGCTTCGAATAATCGGCACCCCGTGGACCTTCGAGGAAATCCTGCTGGCCCAGCAGTTGTGCCATTTTGTCGCCATGTTCGGCAACCAGATCGTCTGCGTGAGCCCGATAGTCTTCGACCGTGCGCATCATCAGCCGCGTGTAGGTAATATGGCACACAACGCGTTGCCCTTCGGTGGTCCGCGGCCAATTAGCGTGCCAGACGTTACCGTCCCACAAGACCACCGACCCGGCCGCACACTCGATGGCAATCGCGTCGGGCTTTTCCTTCACCTCGTCAGCATCGGGATGGCGGTGCAACTTGTTACTGCCAGGAATCACCAACGTCGATCCACCGGCTTTGGTGTACTCATCACACACCCAACAACCGGTGAGCAGCATGTTGTGTACCGGAAACGGAGCCGGCAGCCAGTTGTGATCGGCGTGCAAACCAATACTCGCAGCCCCCTTGGGTCGAACGCTTGCTGCCACCTGGCTGATGAGGAAGCCGCGACCAACCGAAAACTCTGCCAGCGCCAGCAGTTTTTCATTTAGCACGGCTTCGACAAACACCGGATCCTTGGCCAGCAACATGTTGGCGCCGCCGCCTTCCGTGTCAGCCGCAGCACCCGAAAGCTCGATGATCTTCTCGCGCAACCGATCGTTGAATTCCATCGATGCCGCACGTTCCACCACCGTCCAGCCTTGCTCGACCAGTTCACGGCAGTTGTTCTCGAGACCCAGTTCCGCGATTACCGGTGCCAACTCCTCCGAGATCTGCTCCGGTGGCAAGGTGTCGTGGTAAACGTCTACTTTGGCGGTTTCCGCCATCTCTGTTTCCTCCTCTTTGACCCGCATACCCTATCACAAGGTATCAGGGTCACACCTCACCCCAAAGCACTACAACCTGGATGTATACCCGTCTCTCAACTTGGGCTGCACTTGTGCGATTATAAGCAGTGACTCCACGCAGTCGCGCACCGAATCATCCAAAGGCCGGAAAGTGACCGAGGTGACCGAGCGAATTCGATCGTTTCGCAGCTCACAACCCGCCCAGATGGCGCGCATTTCGGCTTCCCGCGCCTGTATCCGTTCCGGAAACGGGTCAGTCACCTCCGGTGCATCATGACCCAGTTCAGGCAGCAACCTGTCGATGCTGGCACAGATATCTTCGACGTTGCGGGTGTCTGTCGACCAGGCGATGTAGCGTTCGCCATTGTTCACAAGTTCGCTCTCCAGCAGCCCGATGTGGCTTGCTGCATCATCGCGAACGTCCACTGTCATCCAGGGCCTGTAGACCCCGTTCTGGTAATACTTGCCCAACAGCATCATCTCGATGTTGTGCTGCCAGGGTCCCATGTCTTTCTGATGTGCAGACTGGATGGGGCCGACGTTGTCGGCCGGGCAGCAGGTGATCGCATCCCAGTTGCCGCTCCGCTCTCCAGCTTCGGAAAAAGCCCGCTGGGCGATGAGCTTGCCCATCGAGTAGCCCTGCCCTCTTGCTATCGTTCTTTTCGGATTCTGTTCATCCGGGTATCGATCTTCGTCACAAACAGGGCGCCTCACGAGCTCCTGCAAATCCATTTCAGAAATGACCGCCGCGATGCTGGACGTGACCACGACACGGCTGACTGAGCCCGAGGTGTCGACGCTTTCGATGATGTGGTCGCACACCATTTTCACATAGTCGTGGTCATCATAATTGCTCACATGGGAGACATGGCAGACACCGTCGCATCCCTTGAATATCTCATCGAAACTCCCGGCATTGTCCAGATCAGCCGCGTGGAGAGTCAGCCTCCCTGATGCGTACCCCGGCATCTCTTTGAGAAATGTGGTCCTTGCCGGATCATTCTCGTCACGGACGCATGCTCGTACCCGATAACCCTTGTCCAGCAGAAGCCGCACAACCCAGCCTCCGATGAAACCGGCGCTACCAGTCACCGCGATCGTACCTCCCTTAGGAACTGGAGCCATCTTCAAACCTCCCGATATTTCTTGTTGAGAAGAATTTGTGTGAGAGCATATCAAGGAATCGCCCCGCGAGGGCGCCTGGCGGGATAACTGATAGACTGTGCTGTGCAGTAATCCAAGGTTCTTTGATGGCGTTTACCAATATTGAGGTGGCTCTTTGTGATCTGCCAACATTCGAGAATATCGAATTCAACGACATCGACCCATCGTATGCGCGCCTCGTGTGTTGTGTCGCGCTGGTCGTCGAGGGGGTAATCGCCGGCATCGGTATCACCATCTCGTTGTTGGCAGATATTCCACCACCGCTGCAGGAACAGGCAATGCCCATCTGGGGCGCGGTACTGTTTTTCATGACGATCTTGCCGCTGTATCTATTCAAGGCAACTCGTGCGATCAAATATTCGATCCGCGATCACGATCTGGTGGTGAAATCGGGATTGTTCTGGCGCAAAGAAGTCATTCAGCCCATCAGACGCATCCAGCACGTGGAATTGAAGCGTGGCCCCCTGGAAAAACGGCTAGGTCTCGCCAGCATCAGTCTATTCAGCGCCGGAACCAGCGGGGCGACGTTTACGATTCCAGGGCTTCGGCTGATCACTGCGGCCCGGATGCGACGTTATGTGCTCCAAACCGAACGGGTCTGAATTTGGACAATACCCTGACCAAACACGTGAGCGCAGAGTATGTTCGGTTGTCACCCTGGGCAATTCTCCACTTCGCAGCACGTACCATCATGCAGCTGGTCAGCAATGCCTACGCTCTGGTGCCTGTGGTTTATGGCCTGTACCAGACAGATAGCGCGGCGATAACGATCGCCGTTTTCGCTGGAGTGTTGACCCTGGTGGTGGTGTCGGCAACGTTGCGGTATCTCTATTTTTCCTACCTGATTCAGAACGCCAGCGTTCAGGTCAGAGAAGGGGTCTTTTCGAAAAAGCAGCTCAATCTGCCGTTTCATCGTATTCAGAATGTCAACTTGGAGCATCCATTTTACTTTCGGCCGTTGGGACTCGTAACGGTAAAAATAGACGGTGCAGGCTCCGCATCCGAAGAAGTCTTGTTGGCTGCACTCAATCAGGAACAGGGAGAGCAAATACGCGAGCAGATCCACAGGCACAACAGATTATCAAACGTAGCTGGGAACACCGACCAACGGGTACCTGCGAAATCCGGTAAGAGTGGGGAAGCTGCTTCGACTCACACTTGGAAACTCAACCTGACCAGAAGCCTGCCGGACCTGGTTCTTCACGGGCTCACCAATAACCGGGCATGGATCATATTAGGCGCACTCGGTGCGGTATACGGCCAAGCCGCCGACGACATCAACCTGTACATCGCAAGCCTGGGGCTCGATCTTGGCAGCCTCGTGTCCGACCAAACGACGATTGCGTTAGTGGTCCTCGGGTTCAGCGCGTTGATGATGGCAATCATGATCGTTGGCGGTCTTTCTGTCCTCGGGTCGATTTTTTCTTACTACAAATTCGAACTGCACACTTCCGACGACGCTTTCATGGTGCGTCGCGGGCTGCTGACACATCACGAAATCAACATGAAAAAATCACGTATCCAGGCGGTGCGGGTAAAGCGGGATTGGCTCGACATGATACTTGGGAGAATGAATGTCGTGTTCGAACAGATCTCGTACAGCGGCGGGCAACCCGTTGGTATGGGAGGAGATAAACAGATTCTCGTGCCGTCGGTCGAGACTCATCACACCGACCTGCTAACGAACGAAGCGCTCTCGGCCCAACGTCTGGCGCAGCTCGAATTTACCCCGATAAGCCACCGCTACTTCATAAAACTTGCGACAATCACGACGGTTTGTTACTTCGTGATCGGTCTCGGCTTTTCATTGGCGATGCCGCTTGGTTTCTTCTGGCCATCTGCCTTCCTGCCGGTATTGGCAATGCACGTTTTCCTGGAGTATATGAGTTGCAAACGCTGGGGGCTCGCGGTCGACGATGGACTTGTCGTGGTACGCAAAGGCATCTTCGGAGTGGATCATATTCTGATTCCTGCATTCAAGGTGCAGGAAGTCGGGCGTACCCAGACACCCCTGATGAAGAGAAAGGACTTGAGTTCTATCAGCATCGCTGTTGCATCCAGCAGAGTATCTGTGCCTTTCCTCCCAGACCAGGTGGTTCGCAGCGTGATCAACTACTGTCTATACGAAGCCGAATCCACCGATCGGTCCTGGATGTAGACTTGACACCAATGTAATGCGTCAACCGAGAGGGCTAAAGGTAGATGTCATCCTGATACCTTAATGCCATCCGGACCTCATAGGACTTTTCTGATGCTCATTGAGGGTCCGTCAGCCAAGGCATCGGTATTCACTGTCTTGTTTTCCGTGATGGTACGAATCCGAGATGGTAGCGCAGCAGCCTTGAAGGTATTCTGGTTCGCTCTGTAGCGGATTCAGTCCGACAAACACGTTCCACTCGTCAGCAGGAAATAGCCATGTTCAGATCCCGCCAAAAAAGACACGCAGCCATCACTTTTATCAGTTCCTTCTTCGCGTTGGCGACGTTCTCAGCCGGTGCGGCCCCCATCAAACTCGATTCAGGGTTGATTGAGGGCGAAACCGTCAATGAGACCTCCAGCGTTCGCGTCTATCGCGGCATCCCCTTCGCGGCACCCCCGGTGGGCGAGCTCAGATGGAAATCACCCCAGCCCGTCGAAAATTGGGAGGGTGTGCGTGCTGCTACGGAGTTCAGTTCCGCCTGCCCGCAGGGGCCGCAACTTGCCCAGATGATGGGCGAAACGATGTCCCCCATCAGCGAAGACTGCCTCTATCTCAACGTCTGGACGCAAGCCCAGGACGGTGCAGCGAAACTACCGGTCATGGTATGGATACACGGCGGCGGGCTCACCCTCGGCTGGGGTCACCAGCGAGGTTACGACGGAACGCATTTTGCGGAGCGTGACGTGGTGTTGGTATCGATCAATTACCGTTTGGGACCACTGGGTTATCTCGCCCATCGGGCGTTATCTGAAGAATCCGAACGTGGCGTTTCGGGGAACTACGGTTTTCTCGACCAACTCGAAGCATTGAAGTGGGTCCAGAACAACATCGAACAGTTCGGCGGCGATCCGCACAACGTTACGATTTTTGGCGAGTCTGCCGGTGGCACGAGCGTTAACGCACTTGTGGCGTCACCTCTGTCCGGCGGACTCTTCCACCGCGCAATCGCTCAAAGTCCCTGGGTGACGGATACCAATTTCGCGATGCTCAACGAGGCGCTTCCCACAGTCGCAAGTGCCGAAAATTTAGGACGACAATGGGCGGCGACAATACTTGGCGGTGAATCCAATAGCGATGTGCTGCAGGCGTTGCGCGCGGTCAGTTCCGACGAGATTCTCCAGAAAACGAGCAACTATGCTGTTGCAGTGACCGTCGACGGCTGGTTCATGCCGGATCTGTCGGAAAACATCTTTGCTCGCGGCGAACAACAGGACGTTGCCCTGATGGTAGGAACGAACCACGACGAAGGCACAATATTTTTGGGCTTTCTGCCCTTCAATACCCCTGAGGCCTTTGCAGAAGCCATGCGTGTTTCATACGGCGAGCATGCTGATAAGATCCTCGAGCTTTATCCGGCGGCTGATGTGAGCCAGCTCAATGCCGCGAAAAACCAGCTCATTACCGATACCTGGTTTGTCCGTGGCGCCCGCGGCATGTTGGCCGGGATGGACAAAGTGTCATCGAGTGCCTTTCAATATCATTTCACCCGCAAGTCGACCGTCGCGGCCGCCCTTGGCGCCCATCACGGTCTGGAAATCGGGTATGCCTTCGACAATCTGAACCCGATGCAGCAACAGGAGACGGACAAGGAACTCGCGAGCGCGATGATTCAATACTGGGTTCAGTTTGCCACTACCGGAGATCCCAATATCGACGGTCTTCCGGAATGGCCAGCTTATGAGACCGCCACTGATCGACATCTGGAACTGGGTGACGAGATCAAGGCAGGTTCTAGGTATCGCAAGGAAGTAATCGATGTACTGAACGCAATTCACGACGCACAGTTTGCCCGCGGGGTCGGTGAAGGAGACTAAGACTGCCCACAGGTAATCCAAAATCGTTCCAGTCGCCTGTCAGGCCTGGCCTTTGGGCTTGGCATGCACCGATTCGGCTCGTGTGCATCGCGGGGATCGCGTTGTCACAATCTATGCCGGCTGTTGGGAACGACCCGTTGTTCGACACACACGAGTTGCTCGAACTGACGCTCCACGCGCCGATAAAAACGCTCAACAGGAATCGCGACACCTCGATTCGCTACCCCTCCAGCATCGGCTACGGAGTTGATGCTCATGGGATCAAGCTAGATGTCCAGGTCTCGGTACGGGGGAAATACCGCCGGCAACCGATGATCTGCAAAACACCACCGCTCAGAATTCTGTTCGACAACGACAACCAGGTCGAGGGGACAATTTTTGAGAACCAGAAGCGACTTAAACTGGTTACGCAGTGTGATCCCTACAATAGCAACTATGAATCCTATCTGGTGCTCGAATATCTGGCTTACCGAATACTCAACCAGATCACTCCGCGGAGTTTCAACGTCCGTCTGGCAAGAATCGCCTACACCGATACCGACTCCGGCAAGTCACGAACCAGCCTCGGGTTTTTTATCGAACACAAAAAACGGCTGGCAAACCGGTTAGGTGCCAGACACCTGGAAATTGATCAGACCTCTGCGGTCGTTCTCGAGAGTTCTCATCTCAACCAGGCGAGTTTGTTCCAACTACTGATCGGCAACGTGGATTGGTCGGCCACCTCGACCAAAACCGATGAGTGTTGCCACAACTACAAACTTTTTCAGGAAGGCGACAGTTTGTTATCCATTCCGTACGATTTTGATCTCTCTGGACTCGTGAACGCGAGGTACGCGAAACCCGCCACTGAAATGGGGCTCAAGACCATTCGGGATCGCCGCTATCGAGGCTATTGCCGGAACAACGACTTCCTCGATGACAACATAGAGTTGTTCAACCATGAGAGAGCGGCCATTCTCGACCTGTTTCAGACGTCGCCCTATCTGCCTGAGCGTAAAAAGAAGAGTGCCATATCCTACCTCGAAGGGTTTTACAGGATCATCAACAATCCCAAACGGGTCACGAGGGTGATAACGGCGAAATGCCACAAATCCATCATGGTTGAAGTCCCGCTCGCGAGCCGCGACGACTAGCCCGGATATTGCACGAGGACGCAGAGTTTTGGGTGAGAGATCGTGGTCGTCATGACGGCTCGTGACCGAAAGCGTAGCCGTAGCTACGGAAGCGCGGACCTGTTTGCGCTTGCGCAAACAGGTCCGCGTTCGCATAGCGAACGCGCTGAACATCTGGCGGCTTGGCGGCCACGAGATCCAGCCAAAAATTGTGGAGGCGCCTCGGTGACACTTCAAACATATTCGAAATAGTGAAAATTTATAATAATTTCAAAATGTTAACCATCATATGCGCCGTACTCGTGCAATATTCGGGCTAGACCTTGAGAACCGTTCGTCTTTGTCTGACGACTCCGGCGATCATCGAGTTCCCTCTGCAACGCAAACTATCGCGGCATCGCTAAGTGTCGATGCCACCCATGCAGAGATACTTGATCTCCAGGTATTCATCCATACCGTACTTGGAGCCCTCACGGCCCCCACCGGATTCCTTCATGCCGCCAAAAGGCGCCATCTCGTTGGAGACGATGCCTTCGTTGATACCGACGATGCCGTATTCGAGACCTTCTGCCACCCGCCATATCCGACCGATATCGCGCGTATAGAAATAGGCGGCAAGTCCGAACTCGCTATCGTTGGCAAGTTCGATCGCTTCCGCTTCGGTTGCAAACGGGATGAGCGGCGCAACCGGTCCAAAAATCTCTTCACGAAAGACCCGCATTGACGGCGTAACATCGGTGAGCACCGTTGGCTCCACAAAACACTCTCCATTGGCCGCACGTTTGCCACCGGCAACCAGCGTTGCACCATTGCTTAGGGCGTCGTCTATCATGCTGAGCACCGAGTTTGCCGCTTTCAGGTCGATGAGTGGACCGATAGTGGTTCCCTCCTCCGTGCCGTCGCCAAGCTTGAGTTCAGAAACCGCCTCAATGAGCTTCGCAGCAAACGCATCGTATATTCCTGACTGCACCAACATTCGATTCGAACACACACACGTTTGCCCCGCATTGCGGTACTTCGATGCCATCGCGCCGCTCACCGCCGAATCCAGATCCGCATCGTCAAAAACGATGAACGGGGCATTGCCCCCAAGCTCCATGGAGGTACGTTTCACCGTACCGGCACAAGCCTGGATGAGTTGTTTGCCTACTTCAGTCGAACCGGTAAACGTGAGTTTGCGAACAAGTGGATTACCAGTGAGTTCGGCGCCAATCTCGTTCGTCTTGCCCATGACGATGTTGATGACGCCAGGTGGAATACCGGCTCGACTGGCAAGCTCAACCAGCGCAAGTGCTGAGAGCGGCGTTGCGTTGGCAGGTTTGCAAACAACGGTGCAGCCGGTCGCCAGCGCGGGAGCAATCTTGCGAGTGAGCATCGCATTGGGAAAGTTCCATGGGGTAATACACGCAACGACCCCGACAGGTTGTTTGATACACACGATGCGGGTATCGGTGGAAGGGCCTGGAATTGTGTCTCCGTATACCCGCTTGGCTTCCTCGGCAAACCATTCGACAAAGTTCGCACCATAAGCAATCTCACCACGCGCCTCCGCAAGGGGTTTACCCTGCTCGAGCGTCATGATGACGGCAAGATCCTGTTGATGGAGCATGATCAAATCGAACCATCGGCGCAGAAACTGTGCTCTGTCCTTTGCGGTACGCGCACGCCACTCCACCTGTGCAATGGCCGCCGCCGCGATCGCACGGTGGGTCTCCGCGGTTCCGCACCTGGCCACTTCTGCAATCGAACTTCCATTCGCTGGATTGAGGACCGAAGTTGTCTCGCCACCGTCACCGTCGATCCACTCCCCGTTTACATAGGCTTGGGTTCTCAGGAGATCCCTATCGGTCAGTTGCATGGGTTAAGCCCCTCGGTTCTACGCGCGCATTGTACTCTCGGTCACAAGCGTTATGGTAAGGGCTCATCCCTGGGACGAGTGACACCGATCAATCCGAGCATGAAGTCCACCCTCCTCTTGATCGTGGCAACATCGCTGCTCTACGCGTGCGGTGAATCGGCTGATCCCAGAGCGGCTACCACCATCGAGCCGACAACAAAAAGCTACATCGGATCCGCTGCCTGCCGGGCTTGTCATGAAGACCAGGCTGACAAGTGGCAGGACTCCCACCACCAACTGGCAATGCGCGAAGCAACGCCGACCAACGTAGCCGGTGACTTTGCAAACGCCGCATTCACGACGCCTAACGGTTCATCCGTGTTCATATCGCAAGAGGGCATCGCGGGCGGTCTGATTATCTCGACCTCACTCGGCGACGATCACCAAACAGAGTTTGCGGTCAAATACGCCTTTGGCATTCAACCGTTGCAACAGTACCTGCTCGACACTGGAGACGGTCGGTTGCAAGCCTTTACACTCGCCTGGGATACCCGACCCGAAGACCAGGGCGGGCAACGATGGTTCGACCTGCGGCCCGGGGAAGCGATTTCCTCGGCCGATACGCTCCATTGGCGTGGCCGGGCGTATAACTGGAATGACATGTGCGCGGACTGTCACTCGACGGCTGTGAAAAAAAACTACGTCGTAGATACCGATAGTTACGCCACGACCTTCGCCGAGCTGAGTGTTGGCTGCGAAGCGTGCCACGGACCAGGATCGGAACATGTTGCCCTGGCAAAAATTGGGGAACTTGCACCCGCTGGACTAACGGATATCCGACCGCAAGGCGCGCAGATCAACGTGTGCGCACCCTGCCATTCGCGTCGATCCCAGCTGGCTGACGGGTTCCAGCCTGAGCATTCGTTCTTCGACCACTACGCCCCGGCACTTCTGGATAGCGGACTCTACTACCCGGACGGGCAAATCCGCGAGGAGGTGTACGTCTACGGATCGTTCCTGCAGAGCAAGATGCATTCACGGGGAGTTCGCTGCGCCGATTGTCATGACCCTCACAGTGCTCAACTTAGCCTTACCGGCAACGCTGTCTGTACAACCTGTCACCAACTGCAACGCAGAGCGGATTTTCCCACAGCCGGTGGTAAAGACTACGAGCGCTTCGAGCATCACTTTCACGCCGAGGGTTCAACCGGTGCCCAATGCGTCAACTGCCATATGCCAGCCACCGTGTATATGGAAGTCGACCCGCGCCGGGATCACAGCTTCCGCATACCCCGACCCGATCTGACGGTCGAACTCGACGTACCCAACGCCTGCAACCAGTGTCACACAGACCGCACTGCCGACTGGGCGGCCCAGCAGATCCGGCTGCGCCATGGAGAGAAGCGAGCCGACCACTTTGCACAATCATTCGCTGCGGCAAGTCGCGGTTTAATCCGCGCCGAACCGGAACTCGCGAGGCTCGTTATGGACATAACGCAGCCAACAATGGTTCGAGCGACGGCAGCCGCCCGACTCGCGCCATACAATCGAGGTTATACCCTGGATGCGTTGCAAGACGGATTGGCCGACCCGGACCCGCTGGTTCGCTACGGATCTTTGCGCGGGTTGGCCGGGTTGACGGAAGATTCCCGTTGGCGCCTGGGCAACGCCTTGCTTTTTGACGAGCACAGGACCATTCGCCACCAGGCGTTTCGCACGCTGCTCCGTTCAGCTTCCAATACAAGTCACCGCGCCATCTTGAGACCGCTACTAAGCGACTATCTCGAAGTCCTGGCATTCAACGGAGATCGTCCGGAAGCGCATACCCGTGCCGCCATGGCGCATGCGGCACTCGGCACCTTTGGTGATGCAGAATCTGCCTTCAACAAGGCACTGACGATCGAGCCTGATTGGGTTCCGGCAATGGTCAACCTCGCGGACCTGTACCGCGCAAACGGTCGAGACCTGCAGGGACGCGACTTGCTCCAGCGGGCAATCGTGAGTGCGCCGGAAGATGCGGGCGTACATTACGCATTCGCGCTGTGGCTGGTCCGCAACGATGAGACAGACCGGGCACTGGGGCAGTTCGCACAAGCCCGTCTGCTCGCACCGGACCAACCCGATTACAGCTACGCATTGGCACTTGTATTAAACGGTAACGGCCGTACTCGGCAGGCGCTGGAACTGCTCGAAGAAGCACACGCGCAGTGGCCGCAGAACACCGACTTGCTGTTTGCGCTGGCAACCATCACCCGAGATCTCGAACGATTCGCTGAGGCTGTCAAGTACGCTGAGAAGCTCAGGCAGATCGAACCGGGGAACAAAAACTACCGAATCCTGAAAGACGGGCTTGTCCAACGCCTCGGTACGACGCCAGACCTCTAGCCTGGATTATTCATGAACAAACTACTGCGGTCGCCGATAGCGGCAAAACGTCGGGCCTCGCAGGCGGGCGTGCTCCTTCTGGGCTCTCTGGCAGTTTGCACCGCAGACTGCGCGTGCGGTCGATGCACGCGCCCGTCCCGACGGGACCCGCGCCCTACAGTCCGCGCACCCTGCCTGCGAGGCCCGGCTTTTTACTACTCTGGCAATTCGCTTGCGAATTGCCTTCGACCCCAACCTCGCTACGCTTCTTCATGAATAATCCGTGCAAGTTTCAACTGCCTTAGAAGACCTGATTACTAGGGCGTTAACACAGGCCGTAAAACCGATACAATAACGGGGAACTGTTGTGCAATAGCGAGAGGTAGAGCGATGTTCGACAAGCGTAAAGACAACGAGGGTGACTCGAGCGCACTTAGCGTCCAGCGAGAGGATCCACGGGCAGCAATCGAATCAGCCACGAAAACAAGCGCGGTGATCGGAACCAAAATACAAATAGAAGGCAACATCATCGGCGATGAGAATCTCATCATCGAGGGGAAGGTGGACGGCACCGTCGAGGTGCGTTCCAAAGACCTCACAATCGGTCCGTCCGGCCAGGTGACCGCCAACGTCACCGCCCGCATCGTGAAAATCGATGGCACGGTCAAAGGCGATATCACGGGGCTCGAGAAGGTGACGATCTCAAAAACCGGTAAGGTGCAGGGCAACATTGTCGCACCCCGTGTGACACTCGAAGATGGCGCTAAATTTAAAGGCAGCATCGACATGGATCCAGGCGAAGCCACAACCCACGAGACCCCGAGAACGTCGCTCAAATCGCCAAGCAAACCCAAACCAGTCGGCGACCAGCCATCCGATGGCGTATCGGCTAACACTGCAACGAAGTAGTCCCAAGGCGTCTGGTTCGACGCCGATGACCAGGGAACAAAAAGTGGTGGAGCAGAGCGATCTGCTTCCGCTGCTTTTTGCTGAGCTTGACAGCAGCAAAGGCCTCACGGTATTCGACGTCGGCCCTGCGGTACCGGAAACCGTCGATTTTTTTTCTCAGTTCAAGTGCCGATTGTTTTTTGCCGACCTGTTGTCAGATCTGTCTGCTGAAAAAGACCCGGATGACGGGAAGGTCGATTTCGGAGAGCTGTTGACCTATCCGACCGAGACGCGGTTCGACATCTGCCTGTTCTGGGACTTTCTGAATTTTCTCGACGTCGAAATGCTGCGTGCCTTCAACCTCGCGATAACCCCGTACATCCACGATGAAACGCGAGCGCACTGTTATGGCAGGTTCAGCAGGCGATCTCCAGTGATGAACCAACAGTTCGGCATCAAGAAGATCGATGAGGTGGTTGTTCGCAACAGTAACGTGCGTCTGCCAACTTGTTATCCCCACGGATATGCGGACCTCAGAGACATCATGGGCTGTTTCAGTTTCAGTCGTAGCATGCTCCTGCGCGAAGGCAGGCTCGAAATCCTGATGTATGCCAGTTAGGACAACCACATAGGGTAAAAAAACGTCGGTTTTCTGTTTCTTAGCTTCTCACCCAACCCGGTCACGCGGTTCGCCACCCGCAAAAAAGGCTTCAAGATTTTCCGCAACCCGCATACCCATGGCGATGCGTGTCTCCAGAGTTGCGCTGCCGAGGTGCGGTAACAGCATCACGTTTTCAAGATCGGTTAACGCCTCAGGTACCGTCGGTTCCCCCTCGTACACGTCGAGACCCGCTCCGGCAATCTGCTTGTTTCCCAACGCATCCACCAATGCGTCGCAGTCCACCACGTCTCCCCGTGAGGTGTTGATCAGAAACGCGGAGTCGCGCATCAGCTCAAAACGTTCCGCATTCATGAGGTGATGGGTCGCTTCGTTGGAAGGGCAATGTAACGAAACAAAATCGGCTTCCCTCAGCAACGACTTGAGTGAGTCGCGCGCTTCGGCACCAACCGCCTGCACGACGTCTGCCGGTGGCGGCGCGGGATCAAAATAGATTACCCGCATGCCGAAACCGAAGTGGGCGCGTCTGGCGACGGCGAGGCCGATTCGCCCCAACCCCACAAGCCCGAGCGTTTTACCCGTGATTTTTGCTCCCATCATATGAGTCGGGTGCCAACCAACCCATGCCTTTGCACGAACGTGGCGCTCGCCCTCACCGGCGCGCCGCGCGATGCCGAGTAATAACGTCATCGCGAGATCCGCGGTGCAATCGGTAAGCACTTCGGGTGTGTTGGTAACGACGATGCCACGTTTTTTTGCCGCAGCAAGATCGATATGATCGAATCCCACCCCATAACTTGCGATGATCCGCGCCTGGATATCTGCACCATTGAGTAACTCAGCATCAATGCGGTCTGAAACGGTGGGACACACTGCATCCGACCGGGCTAACGCCGCCCCGAGTTGCTCCGGATTCATTGGTTGGTCAGATTCGTTCGAATCCAGGTTGTAGGTCCGGCGCAACTGATCTTCAACCGCTTCCGGCCATCGCCGCGTGAGGGTAATCTTGGGTAACGTCATGGAACTCCTTCAAGCAGTACGCGGGAAACAGCCGAACGCTCCGATGTTGTCACCCGCCGTCAGCGTTGGCCAGCGTTGGGCTTTACCTGGGCGCATTTTCGGTAGTTTATCCCAGTTGGCAATTCTGATTGATACTTAGTTTGCGTAGAAAGCAGTAGACTCGCAACACAACCTCACCCGCGGTCGAGATTTGGACAATCGTAACTATCTGTTCGGCGTACTCGCCATCCTGGTGAGTTGCTACGCGATGGCCAGTGAACGAGAGTGTACGCCTGAAGCCGACGGCCCTTCCTGTCAAGCGAAAACCCAGACCGGCAACCACCAGCAAATCCTCACTTCGGATGGCGCAATCGAGATCAAACACACGATGAAGCTGCCGGCTCAATCCCTCGAGCCGCCGAATGCGTGCGATGCCGACGTAACCATTTCATCTACCCAGATGAACGACAAAATTCGGATCAAAGCAAGAATCGTGAATAAGGACTGTGCGGCTTCGAGCGGCAGTTACACGCTGCGCATGCTGACCATGAATGAAAATGGAGAAACACACATGCACGCGTTCTCCGAATCGTGGTCACGCGAGGATGATGCGCCTGTGGAGTCTGTCAAGTATTTCGATATGGAGGGTGATGTCGATCTGCTCCGGGTCAGGGTACGAACATCCCGCAAAACGGCTTGCATCTGCAAGCCTTAAGTCGACGGCGACTCCCTAGCGGTCGTTTTCCAACCGCTCGAGACACGAAAATCAAGTATCTGACTCCCTGACGACACCCTGGTCGATGAGCCGGTTGATTTCGTGTTCTGCAAACCCCAGCTCGGTAAGAACTTCGCGGCTGTGTTGACCGATATCCGGCGCGCGGATCGGCTGTTTCTTTTGTGCTTCTTTGAGCTTGATCGGGCTGGCCACCGTCCATTGGTACAACGGATCGTCTGAACCCGTGGGCACGATAATCTCGTTTGCGATCAATTGCGGATCCGCGACTACCTCCGGGCCTTGTTGAACAACCCCAAAAGTCACATCGTGGCTGTCCAACCGGTGCACGAGTTCACTCAACTCGAGCTCGCCGATGATGTCCTGCATCATGGCTTTCAGCTCACGCCGGTTTTTCATCATGGTGCGCAAGTCACTGAACCGCTCATCGGTAATCCAGTCCAAACGGTCCAGCGCGATGCAAAGGTTTTTCCACTCCTTCACTGGATCGACAATCGCAAATATGACAAACCGTCCATCGCTCGTTTCGTAGACCGAGGAGAACGGATTCAACCAACCTTTCTCCTGGCGCAATCGACCGAGATCGAACCCCGCAACAACGCCTTGCAATTGCATACCATTGGCCCACACACCATTGGCGGCAAGCGACGTCGTCACGTAGCTTCCCTCCCCGGTCTTCTCCCGTCGATAAAGTCCCATCATGATCGCACCGAACATCGACATGGCGGTAGCATGATCACCAAACCCCGGCGACCCCACGACCGGTGCCTGTCCCTTGTCACGTACCTGGTCCATGAGGCCTGAACGCGCCCACCACGCGGTTGCGTCAAACGCCCGGCGATCGGCTTCCTCCCCTTCCGTGCCGTACCCGGTCATGTGCGCGTAAATCAACCGGGGGTTCACCTTTTTGAGAGTTTCATATTCCAGCTTGAAGCGTTTCATCTGATCCGCGCGAAAATTCACGAGCAGCACATCCGCCTCGAGGATGAGTTTCTGCAACACTTCGCGGCCCTCTACCGAGGTTATGTCGAGCCCGATACTGCGTTTGTTCCTCGAAGTGAGCAGCCAGTTGTAGTCGACGACGTAGTTGCCTGCCAACCTTCGGTAGCCATCACCGCCCGTTGGCTCTACCTTGACAACGTCGGCACCGAAATCGGCCAGCACGGTCGCCGCACCCGGCCCGGCAAGAAACGACGCCGCGTCAATCACTTTGAGATCGGAAAACAAATACTCCACAGGGTCCTCCCAGTCAGTTTTTTCAAACTGCCGCTAGTCTGGCAAACCGAGTACCCGTTTGGCGATGATGTTCAGCTGTACTTCGGAACTGCCGCCGGCGATGGTCAGAGCTTTGCCAAACAACCAGAATCTCGTGGTCGCTTTCTCCTCTTCGCTGAATTCGGCGCCGTCCCAGCCGACACCCTGAGTTCCCATGAGGCGAATGGAAGCCTCGGACTTACGGGAGAGCAATTCGGTGTTGTAGTACTTGAACATCGAGGTAGCGAAAGTCGGCGTACCTTCCGAACGGTTTTCCTCTGTTGCGCGGCGAAGGGTCAACCCGAATGCTTCGGTGTCCATGTTTATGGTCGTCACTTCCCGGCGCAACTGACTATCGGCAATACGACCATCGACGTTTCCCGAATATCGCAAAGCAAGAGCAGAGAGCGATTCACGCCCAGCACCAAACCCATCGGGGCTCGAAATCGACGAGCACTCATGCTGCAGTAAACGTTTGGCAATCGTCCAGCCGCGATTTTCCTGCCCAACCAGATTGGACTTGAGCGCTTTGACATCATCAAAAAAGCACTGACAGAACGGTGAGCTACCTGCAATCAACGTGATCGGTTTTACCGTGACGCCCGGATCATCCATGGAGAACAGGACAAAACTGATTCCCTCGTGTTTTGGTGCTTTAGGATCGGTTCGAACGAGACAGAATATCCAGTCAGCATGGTCCGCGCCGGAGGTCCATATCTTGGAACCGTTAATGAGATAATAATCGCCGTGATCTTCGGCGCGGGTCTGTAACGAGGCGAGGTCACTTCCCGCACCGGGTTCCGAATAACCCTGGCACCAGCGAACTTCGCCGCTCGCGATCTTCGGCAGATGTTCGGCCTTCTGCGCATCGGTTCCGTACTCGAGAAGTGTGGGTCCTATCATCGTTACGCCCATACCGGTCAACGGTGTTGGGGCATTTGCGATTCTCATTTCCTCTCGCAATACCTTGCGCTCTTCCCGGCTGAGCGCAGCGCCTCCATACTCTTTCGGCCAGTCAGGCACCGTCCAGCCACGTTCGTAACAGGCATCGAACCAGCGGCTGAAATCTGTTTTGGCTAGCCCCTCGCCCTGCCGCATAACGTTTTCCGGGCAATTATCGGCCAACCAGCCCCTGACCTCTTCACGAAACTCTTCTAACATTGGTTTCCCCTCCCTCGCTCAACACAGGAAAACGCCACAGGGATACAATGACGTCCAGACGCAAAGGTTAGCGTCATGACCCAGCCTTACACCATATATGGCGGAGAGCTGAGCTACTTCACCCGCAAGCTCGAAGCCGCGATGATTTTCTACGGTGCCGATTTTAGCATCCAATCAAAGTCACCCGACAACGCCGCCGAAATCGAACAACGCTCAGGTACCCATCAGGTCCCCGTGCTGCTCACGCCCGAAAACTGGATGGTTGCAGACACCACCCCGCTGTTGATGATGCTGGACGGTCGATTCCCCGATCGCAGGATGTTCCCACCCGGCAAGCTCGGCGTGCTTACCCATATCGTCGAAGAATACTTCGATGAATGGATAGCCCGAACCATGGTTCACTATCGCTGGCATTATCCCGCAAGCGCGGAATTCGCCTCGTTACGCATGGCGCGCGGGAACGCCGAAGCTGCCGCGCGCGTACGCGCCTGGGGTCCGCGTGCGTGCCGCGCCACCGGCACCGATTCCGAACACCAGCAACAGCAAGCGGAAGCCGAATACGTGCGTATTCTCGAGGCGCTCGAACAACAACTCATGGAAACACCCTATGCACTCGGTTCCAGGCCAACCGCCGTCGACTGCATTGTTTTAGGCGGCTTGCGTGCCCACACCCACATGGATCCCGATCCAAAGCGAGTGACTTCCCGTTACCCGCGCGTCGTTACCTGGTGTGAAGAGGCCGCTGACACCTGGGACGGCAACGGAGAGCTATCACGGTTTGAGGAGCCAACGAGCTTTGCCCGGTTTGTTCTGGAGGAGATGGTCGGTACTTATCAGCCTTATGTGCTCGGAAACAAGGCAGCACGGGAAGCGGGCGCGAAAGCTTTTCATGTGAAAACTTACGGTGAGGAGGTCAGTTACCTGTCACGACCGTATCCCGAGCGTTCACGGCAAATGGTGGTGGATCGAATCGCGCGGTCGTTGCCGGAGGACGAGCGCCTGGAGGTGAAGGTCTGGTTGCAAGAAACCGGGCTGAGCGCTAGTTTCGGCGGCTAATTCACAGACCTGTCCTGCCCATCCCAGAAAGGTGCCCTGAGTTCGCGTTTCAGCACCTTGCCCGGACCCGATTTCGGCAACGGATCGTCACGGATGTCGATGCACTTGGGCACCTTGTACCCGGCAATACGCTCACGGCAGAAGCTGATGATCTCCTCCGGGTCCACGTTGTGGAATTCCGGGCGAGGTACCACAACCGCGTGTACGGCTTCGCCCCATTTTTCATCGGGCACGCCAAATGCAGCGGCTTCCAACACGGCCGGGTGCTGGTACAGGACTTCCTCAACTTCCGTGGAATAGACGTTCTCTCCTCCGGAGACGATCATGTCTTTACTGCGATCAACCAGGAAGACATACCCGTCTTCATCCATGTAGCCAAGATCGCCCGTCCAATAGCGGCCATTCTTCAGCACCGCCTGCGTCTGCTCTGGTTTGTCCCAATACCCCACCATGACGTTCGTGCCCCGAACAACCACCTCACCCACTTCACCGCGAGCGACTTCCTCGCCGCCTTCATCGCAGATGCGGATTTCATTGCCAAGCACGGGCTGGCCACAGGAACGCGCCCGCGGATCGTCTATGAGAAGTTCTTCATCGACGAGAATCGTCGCGAGCGGAGATAACTCAGTGGCGCCATACACTTCGACAAGCCCGGCAGTTGGGAACGCGCTTCTGGTACGTTTTATCACCTCAGTTGCGATCGGTGATCCGCCATGAGCCATCAACCGCAGCGAGCTTGTGTCGCGTGGGTTGGCATGTTGCTCCTCCGCCATGGCGGCGAGCATGGTGGGTACTCCGAGAGATTCGGTAACGCGATGTCGTTCAATCAGGTCCAGTGCTTCAGCGGGATCGAACGCTCCAAGCATCACCTGACAACTGGTCATCCAAATGCACCCGAGGATGCCATTGGAGCCAGCGGCATGGAACATCGGTGCCATGACTAGAAAGATATCGTCCGCACTCTGTGGAACCGCGGTCAGCCAATTGAAGGTATTGGCGATCAGGTTGCGGTGGCTGAGCATTACTCCTTTTGCAAGACCCGTGGTGCCTCCAGTGTAGAAAAGACCGGCGAGATCGTCCTCTCCCGGTTCATCACCAGGCGTCGATTCGGTAACATCGGCCAAAAGCGATTCGTAGGGTTCCGGGATACCGATGATGTGTTCCACCACGTCCGCAAGCGCTCCGGGGTCTCGATCGGTTATCAAAACCCTGGCGCCAGAATCCTCCAATGTATATTTGAGCTCCGGCTGCGCATGACGCGTGTTCAAAGGCACCACGATGAACCCACCTGCAGGCACACCCAGGTAGGTTTCCAGGTACCGATGGGAGTTTCCAGCAAGAATAGCCACTCGATCACCTCGCTTTATCCCGAGCACCTTAAGCGCCCCAACCAGGGCGCAACAACGGTCGTAAAGTTCGACAAAACTAAAGGAATGGCCCTGGTCGATCACGGCGATCTTATTCGGCGCTATTTGTATGGCTCGCCTGAGCGGATCGGCAAATGTATGCATGTCACCCTCCCTTCCCCAAGCGTGCCAGAATGCACATTAGAAAGGAAACGCCTCCCTGAGGACCACCCGCCCACTACTGACACCATCGTGGGCAAAATGTTATCTTGAAAACTCGACCCACCTCATCGTCAGGTAGTAGCAATCAACACTTCCTCAATCACATCCCGAACGTCACCGGTTCGGACGCAGCCACTCGCATCCGAGCACTCTGATCCATTGGCAACGGGCGAAGTTCTGGCGGTCGACTTTGAACCTTTTGGCCTCCGCCGCCTGGATCGCGCCGCGATCTGGTTGTCGGGAATCTGCCTGGTTCACTGCCTCGTCATCCCGTTTGCCATTCTGGCGGTGCCGGTAATCGGCGATCACCTGCTTGATGTCACGCTCGATCGACGCCGGGTCCATCGAGCCTGCCAACTCCGTGTACTTGCGCCAGCACGCCACGGCAAAGCTTTCGTGCCATTGCTTTTCCATGCGCGCCAGGGCCTCGATCTCCTCCGGAGTGCCGCCGAAACCAGTGCGCGACAGCAGGTGTCGCGCCGCCTCGTTTTCGCGCAGCAAGCGCTCGACACCGGCTGCCTGCCCCGCGTCGAGTTCTCCATCGATATAGGCCGACAACCGTTCGCCGAGTTGTTTGCGATCCATTTTTGACATACGGCTGATCTACCTATCGTTCGCGCGCCAGCGCCGGTCGGATCGCTTCACACAGCGTCATCCGGGCACGGTGTAAACGAGATTTCACCGTCCCCGGCGGAATCCCGAGGATCTCCGCAACCGTACGATAATCCAATCCTTCGATATCGCGCAGCACAATCACGGCTCGGTACTCGTCTTCGAGCTCCTGTACCGCGCGGGCCACGCAACCATGCAGCTCAGCAGCACCGGCGGAATCGGCTGGATCCTCGTTCGGGTGATGAGCGGCTCGCCTGGCCAGCGTCCGGGCCTGCCCCGAGGCCACGCCGCTGGCTTGATCCAAAGAAACCACGTGCCGCCGGGCCGTATCCCGTCGGTGGGTCAGCGCCAGGTTCACCGCAATGCGAAAGATCCACGTGTAGAAGCCACTCTCCCGCCGAAAGTCGCTGAGACCCTCGAACGCCTTCAGGAAGGCCTCCTGTGTCACATCGCGGGCATCCTCGAGATGGCCACAGATTCGCCAGCAGGCGTTGAACACCCGGTCCTGGTACTTATGGACCAGCTCGCCGTAGGCTTCGGTCTGCCCGGCTTGGATTCTCTTGATGAGTTGTGCGTCCTCCAACGGATCCAAGCCTGCTGGGCCATGCGAATTCAGCCGCTGCCTTGGAATTGGACGCCGGGCCACTGCGAGGGTTCCCAAAAAGCTGAAGACATTTATCGGGCGTATCGCCTGAAACGCCTTCGGCCGGCTAATCATGTCTTCTGGGCCGGCCATGGTCAACGAACGCTTCCAAGGGTTCCGGAAAGGGCTGGGTGGCCCACCTCTTCATAGGTGGGGGATACGAACGCTTTTCCGTTTCGTGTCCCCCACGGCTAAAGCCACGGGCCATCCATTAAGGAGGGGGCTCTTGCGATTCGCCGTTCGCCATTCGGTTGGCTTGCGTTCCTCCCTCGCTGCGTGTCACAACGACGTGGTACGAGGCCGCGGCTTTGTCAGACACTCCGTCATCCCGAAAGTGTACGCCGAGCGACTCCGTGCGTTCCAGGGCAGACATGGCAACCAGTTTCGCCACCGTCAACTCGTTTTGCGTTTCCCATCCAGGAACGTCGTCGAGCGTTTTGTCGAGCGTGTAGTGCGCCCAGAAGTCGAGGAGGCGTTACTTAACACTCTTGAAACCCCACATGACCGGCTTCTCTCTCCCAGCGAAGCGTGGAAGAGATTTGGTCTGTGAATCGGGATGGGCCTCCGGTTCCACGCTGATGCACTTACGGGTGTTCGACAGGTCGATGCGAAACGCGTGAAAGACAAAGTCGAGTGGCTGTGGGAGCATCGCGCCGCGATTGACCATCACTCCCTGAAAGGGAAACTCTCCGGTTTCTATAAGCGAAGGCTAGGGAAGTACCGAATCATCAACACCTTTGATCCAAACGTCGATGATTTAGTCATCCGACGCGTTGGGATGCGGGACGATATCTACCGCATCCCCCTGTAGGATGCCGCCCTGCGGAATCGAGAATAGCGCTCGTTGTCCCCG
>JACZXA010000033.1 GCA_022571865.1 Pseudomonadota bacterium | reverse complement strand
AAGCACTATTTAACGCCTTCGCGACAGTTTTTGTACCCACTGAGCGGCACAGAACAAAATCGCAGCAGAATCGATTGGGATATTTGACTAGAATTTGCGTGTTTATGGATGGACACTACCTAGGGAACCACCGAGGTGATCGTACAATGTTGAGACGCGTTGGCGGCTATCTGCTGACTCGCGACGAGGCGCCACCCTCGAGTGCTGAACTGCAGGCAGAGGGTCATACGCTGTTGCCAGGCGTGCTGAACCCCACTGAGGTTCAGACCCTGAGCGATGAGATCGAGCAGGTTTATCGAGACTATCCTGCCGATGGTCGAGCCGTGACTGTTCGTGATCCCGATGACGATGAAGATTTTCGCTACGAGATGTTCAACCGTAGTCCGTTATCGCAAAAAGCCATCGCACACCCGGTAATTCTAGACACCATCGAGCCTCTGCTGGGCGAGGATTGTCACGTCATCGCCAACACCTGCTGGAAAAATCCACCCCGTGAGAGCAACACTCATGGAGGCGGCTTCTGGCACATCGATGCCGGTCCTCATATTCCCCGCGCGGCAGATGTACCCTGGGACGAGCGCATCCCCTATCCGATTTTCGCCATCGGTGCGCACATCTATCTCAAAGACTGTGGCCTGGCGAACGGTACGACAGGCGTCATCCCAGGTAGCCACAAGTCTGGGCAGCCACCACCACGCGATCGCCATCAGGATGTCGATCTGACCTGCAACGGTCGGGGGGTTGTCCCCATCGTTGCCAAAGCGGGTGATGTCGCCATGTTCGTTTCGGATCTGTGGCACCGGCGCTTACCGAGCAACAGCGAAGATACCGGGCGGTTTTTCCTTCAGGTTCATTATGGCCGGCGCGACATCGCCCAGCGTATTCGTCCCACAAGCGTCGTGAATCATGTCTCCCGGGAAGCTCAGGAACGCATTGAGAGTGATCGTGAGCGTAGACTTCTAGGACTACATCCTGGCCTGTTTTACGACGGCTGAAGAGGGTGGTTCAGGCCACTGCTTAGCGATGCCACCTTGATTGCCAACAACGCCGCGGGCAATTGCGCTGGTGATCAAGGACTTATCGCGGTCCGAATAGAAGGTCAGGTTGCCTGGTGGAAATATTCGAGTTCTGCAAGCGTCTTCTTCTGCAAACGTCTTCTTCTGCAAGCGTCTTCTTCTGCAAACGTCTTCTTGCGGACACGCAATTCAGCTCCGGGCTTGCGCAGCTCATCGATCTGCAAGGTATGCAACTCGAGATCGAGGACTCGGCTTTGGGACCCTTTTCAGACTTCGTCACTCATCGATACGGACCCAGCACAAACGCAAGCGTCGCCGTCGTTGTGGATCCCGATCTCAATGCCGAGCTGTGTGCCGGAATCTACCGGCTGTCCTGTACTTTGAATCACTCCGAATTGTTCGAAGACTACGACCAGGCACTGAAGTGGCTGATGAAACGCGAATTCGCTAACAAGGACGCGGAAAGCAGCTAGCATTGAGGCCTGTTCGGTCGCATTAGCGAAGCAGCCAGATGGAAGTGCAAATCACCCCAACGGCCCCCCAGAACAAATACGGGCCCAGGTAAGCAATCAGCCTGGCAGCCGTCTCGTTAGCGTAGCGCTCGTCTTGCCCGTTCATGGTCATCTCCCCGCATGTGGGCTCCCAATGCGTGAACGATCTAACACACCGTGTGAACGATCTCGCACAACGTGTGAACGGTGTCACAACTTGGAACATTCCGCTCACCCCGGGTGGTTTGCCTGCTTGACTTCTGGGGAGTCATTGAACAACTGCCACGGTCTACTATTACCCTGCCGGGATAATTCCGGCAAACATTTGGTGCAATTAGGTTGTAAAGGTTTGTAAATAACTGACGCTGTCAGACCAGAAAGTGAAGGAAATATGGAATCGAAAAAGCTAACGCGTTGATGTGATTGGCTATTTGACCTGTAGATAATTTTGGCGTCTCAGATAGGGTTTTATTCTGATTTTTTTTCTGTATCCTAGTCGACCTCACTAGCCGGAGCTGTATGTACATACAGTGTACTTCTCCTCGGCAGGGCGAACGCACGGACATCGGCCCGGCTAGTGAGGCCAACCTCCCTTAAGCCGATCTGCACCTTCTGGTATTCACTTCGAACCCCTAAGCCAGAAACTCAACCCTGAGTGACCTAATCCTTTGCCTGCCGGCCGAGTACGATGCAGCCACTGGCACCGAACATCCCCCCAACGCCAAGACACAGGGAAATTTCTGCATCGGGCACCTGCGCCGGAGCGATGTGGCGTAGCTGGCGTACACTCTCCTGTAACGCATACATGCCATACATGCCCGAGTGCATATAGGAGAGCCCCCCGCCATTCGTGTTCAAGGGTAACCGGCCACCGGGTGCGGTGTGGCCCTCGGCGATAAAGGCACCCGCTTCTCCACGCTCACAGAACCCCAAATCTGCCAACCCGTATATAGGCAGGTGTGCGAACGCATCGTAGACCATCATGTGGTCGACATCGGCGTGGCTGATCCCCGCATCCGCCATGGCAGCCGGTCCCGCCACCGCAAATGCCCTGGAACTACAGAGGTCTTCCATCTGGCTGATCATGGGTGTCTCGACACTTTCTCCGGAGCCCCAGATGTGTACGGCGGGTTTGGGGAAATCTCCCGCTCGCTCAGCCGAGGTAAGAATGAGCGCTCCGCCACCATCGGTCACCAGGCAGCACTCCAACAGATGAAAGGGGTAGGCGATCATCCTCGAGTTCAATACGTCCTCGACCGTAATGGGATCGCGATAGCTTGCCCGTGGGTTCAAACCAGCCCACTGTCGCTGAACCACCGCCACCATGGCCAGTTGTTCATGGGTCAGACCGTAGTCTTTCATGTAACGCAGCACCGGCAGCGTGAAAAGCGTCGACGGTCCCATCGGACCATAGGGGGCTTCGAACTGCCCGGAAAGCGAGGCCGCCGCACTACGGAAACCTCCACGGCCTATCTGTGAGCGACCGCTCTCACCGTGGGTAATGAGTACCGTTGTGCAGAGTCCGCTAGCAATTGCGGCAACGGCGTGGCGAACGTGGATCATGAACGAGCAACCGCCCACCGATGTGCCATCTACCCACTTCGGAGTGATACCCAGGTAGTGGGCAACCCCAGTCGGCGATTCTCCTGCCGTAGCCACGCCATCGATATCGGAAACTTTCAACCCGGCGTCAGTCAAGGTATTCAGTGCCGCATCGGCATGCAGCTGCAGTTGGCTCATCCGGGGAATTTTTCCAAGTTCGGTGGTTTCCGCGGCACCGACGATCGCCACAGCCTGCTTACGCATCGTTTGCCCCCACCGGTTCAAACATCGGCAGGGTGATTTCATCGTTCTGAACTTCGAACGTCACCTGCAGCGGCATATCGAGCACCAGAGATTCGGGAGTTTGCGCACAACCGACGATGTTCGACATCATCCGCGGACCTTCTTCAAGGTCGACCAGCGCAATGGAGTAGGGTCCTTCAAACGCCGGGTGTGGCCGCTCATTGATCACGTAACTCGCCAGCGTTCCCTTACCGCTGGCGCGAAATACCGATACTGTGCGTGAACTGCATCGCGGACAGAACGGCCGAGGCGGAAAATAGACATGATCGCACTCGTCGCAGCGTTGCAAACGCAACTCCCGTGCCTTTGTGCCTTCCCAGAAGTGTTCCGTTTCCGGCGTTGGTTTCGGTAACGCCCGGGTTGGTTTCTGTGCTGCCATCACTGCTCCATCAGGGTCGAGAAAAAAAGACCGGCGAGTATGTCAGAGCCGGGAGCCGCTATGCAACGGCAGGCAAACGCTCGCGCCATGGATAGCCGCCATCGGCAACCGCGAAAAACTCAGGGTTGAGGAACGATTTTTTGTTGTTGTAGGTAAGAACCGAGCCGTCCACGGCCCAGAGATCTCCTCCGGCCGAGGCGAGAACCGCATGGGCCGCGGCGATATCCCACTCCGAAGTAGGCCCGAGACGTGGATACAGGTCGGCACGACCCTCAGCCAGAATACAAAGTTTCAACGAGCTGCCAACCGGGGTACGGATTACTTCCGGGTAAATCTCACCGAGGGCGTCGACATACGCCTCTAACCGTTCACCTCCATGGCTTCGACTGGCGACAATCACCAGCGGCTGATCATCCCCCATCGCCCGACCGTTGAGCGTTTCACGTTCACCACCCCGGTAACGGTGCGCTTCACCCCGTTCGAGATCGCCGGTATATACCAATCCCTGGACCGGAACACCCACGACCCCGAATACCGAGCGATGACCATCTATGAGGGCAATATTTACCGTGAACTCACCGTTTCTATTCACGAACTCCTTCGTGCCATCCAACGGATCCACCAACCAGTATCGAGACCAACGCTTGCGCTCCTCAAAGGAAGGAGGACTTGATTCCTCCGACAATAACGGCACCTGTGGAGTCAGCTCGGCAAGCTCCGCTGCGATGATTCTGTGGGCGGCCAGATCGGCCTGGGTGAGGGGGGAGTCGTCGGCCTTGAAATCTACCGAGAAGTCGGTCTGATAAATCTCGAGAATGGCGTCTCCTGCACGTTCGACAAGCCTGATGAGTTGACGGGTCAGTTCGGCATCCATGGCTGCTCCTCAAACACCTCGAATCCAGGTGATCATAGAAAAGGTCGAACGAGAGTGAGGGCCGCGATTGCTCTTGCTTCGTTGAATTCATCCGAAGTAATGAGTTCGTCAAGCTTCGCTACCGGCCAGGGGACCACCTCGGGCGGTTCGGGTTCGTCGCCAGGAAGGCTTTCGGGATACAAATCCCGAGCCAGCACAACATTGATCGTAAAACCCATGTGCCCGGGAGCCAAGCTGAGCCGTTTGATGAATTGCAGCTGCCGTGCACCCATGCCAATTTCTTCCTTCAATTCCCGATTGGCTGTCTCTTCCAGGGATTCGTCTCCCTCGGCAGCACCTTTTACGAGCGTCAACTGCAACTCGTGAAAACCCGCGGCGTACTCGCGGATCAGCAAGATGTTCCCATCGTCGCTGACCGGAACCACGATCACGGCGGCTCTACCCCCGCCAGGCAAACGTTCATAGGTGCGCTCTTCGCCGCTGGCAAAACGCAGATGCAACTCCTCAATGCGGAAAAATCGAGACTTCGCAACGGTTCTGACCGCCAACACTTCCGGCACTCCCAAGGCATTCTCCTTTCAGAAGATCCAGCGGTTATTATACGCAGTGCCTGATAGGCACCTAATCAACACCTCATGAGCTCAATTCGATGATTACCTGGAATTGTGTAGACACGGTGCTGCTCGACATGGACGGCACGCTGCTCGATCTTCACTACGACAACACGCTCTGGAACAGCCTGCTACCGGAACGTTTTAGCGACATCCATGGCATGTCGGTGGATGATGCCGCAAAATACCTCTTCGCACATATGCTCACGCGTCGCGGCGAGTTGTCTTTCTACTGCCTCGATTACTGGGCCGAATTTACCGGAATAGACATCATCGCGTTACACCACGAACTCGCCGCCCTTATTCGCTATCGCCCGAATGCCCTGGTTTTCCTGAATTGGTTACACACCACACCCAAGCGGGGTCTGTTGGTCACCAACGCACACCGTGACAGCCTGAAGATCAAAAACGCTCACTGCGACGTAACGAGCCTGTTGGAAGCGACAATTTCCTGCCACGATTACGGCACACCGAAAGAATCCGCCCGCTTCTGGCAGCGACTGATGGAAGAACATCCGTACGATCCATCGCGTACCCTGCTCATCGACGACAACACCAACGTTCTCGATGCCGCCGCCGGGTTCGGCATACGCCACCTCCTCACCATCAACCAGCCAGATTCTCAAAGACCGGCAAGGCACGAACTCAATTATCCTGCGTTCAACGATTTCTGCGAGATCTTGCCTGATGGCTGAATTCACTTCCGTCAGGCTCGATCGCTGGCTATGGGCCGCCCGGTTCTTCAAGACCCGGGCACAGGCCAAGCGAGCCATCGAGGGAGGCAAGGTGCAGTTGCTTAAGGTGCGTCCCAAGGCTGCCAGGGAAATCGGCATCGGTTGTGAGCTCACGATTCGGCGCGGCGACACGTCCCAGACGATTACCGTGACCGGCCTTGCAGATCGCCGCGGCAGCGCAACCATCGCGCAAACTCTATACCAAGAAAGTGACGAAAGCATCGAGTTACGGGAAGTGGATCGATCCAGGCGGAAGATGGAGCGAGCGGGACTTACAGTCCCCAGTACGCGGCCGACCAAGCGCGATCGCCGCGAGCTGAAAAAGCTGAAACAAGATAGCCAACAGGTTGGGTGACGGCTGCTGAGGGGTGTTAGATCCGAGCGTAGCCACGCTTGGGGAGCAGCATCAAGAGGCAGGGTTTCTCTTGTTGGTCTTTACGCTCATCTCAACGCGGTTGCCACCGAGAAACCGGGTCGTTTAGTCAGTTAAATCTGTCAGTAAACCTGCGATTAGTGGGGCCTCGAAGCTAATTTTTCATAACGGGCTCACAACCTGCAAATTCATTGGGTTTCCTTTCACTTACAATCCTTTTCAATCTCGATAGGCCAAGCAAGATCCCTCTGGCATAATTAGCCGTTCTGAGGAAAGACACATACGAGAATGGCCGTCGATATCGACTCCACTAAAAGAAAAACAACCTATATCGATCTTTCTGTTCCCATACTCGCCGAGCTGTCCTTACTACGCGGTGAAGGCAAGCTTGCGAGCAACGGATCGATCGTTGTACAAACCGGCAAACGAACGGGCCGTTCACCGAAGGATCGCTACCTTGTCGATGAGCCGTCGACATCTGATTCCATCGACTGGGGCGAAATTAACCAGCCGATAACTCCTGAAATTTTCGATGCGTTGTGGGATCGCGTCCATGTCTATCTGGAAGACCAGGAGTCCTTCCAGTCCAATCTCCACGTTGGCGCTAATCCGGAACACTATCTGCCGATTGAAGTCACGACCGAGTTGGCTTGGCATACGTTGTTTGGCCGGGCGCTGTTCATAACCCCGGAACACTACAACTCGCACAACAAAGAAATCTGGCGGGTGGTCAACGCCCCGGGGTTCATCTGCGAACCGGCACGTGACGGGACGAACAGCGACGCCACCGTGATGATCAACTTCGCCCAGCGCCGAGTGTTACTTGCAGGCATGTTGTATGCGGGCGAGATGAAAAAATCGATGTTTGCCGTGCTCAATTTTCTCTTGCCGGAAAAGGACGTCTTACCCATGCATTGCTCGGCCAACATGAGCAGCGAAGGCGACGTAACTCTCTTTTTTGGCCTTTCCGGCACCGGCAAAACCACGCTCTCCGCGGATCCGGATCGGTTGCTGATCGGCGACGACGAGCACGGGTGGGGCAAGGGCACCGTGTTCAACTTTGAGGGGGGCTGCTACGCCAAATGCATCGACCTCTCCCGCGAAAACGAACCGATGATCTGGGATGCAATATCGTTTGGTGCGATCGTGGAAAACGTGGTTATCGACCCGCAATCCCGGATCCCCGATTACACGGATTCGAGTCTTACCGAAAACACCAGAGCCTGCTACCCGCGCGACAATATCGAGGCGAAGGTTCCGGAAAACCGCGGCGGGGAGCCGAACCAGGTTATCTTCCTCACCTGCGATGTCAGCGGGGTATTACCGCCCGTCGCGATATTGTCAAAAGAAGCCGCCGCCTATCATTTTCTGTCAGGTTACACCGCGCAAGTAGGCTCCACGGTCGTTGGATCCACCGAAGCATACAGCGCAACTTTCTCAACCTGTTTCGGGGCAGCTTTTTTCCCGCGGCCCGCGGGGGTATACGCCAACCTCCTGATCAGGCGCATTGAGGATTTCGGTTCCCAGGTGTATCTGGTCAACACCGGCTGGACCGGCGGGGGTTATGGGGTAGGAGAAAGATTTGCGATTCCGACAACCCGCGCCATCATTCACGCCATTCAGTCAGGCGCGCTCAACAACATTGAAACCGAACATCTCACCGGCCTCAACATAGACATACCAAAGTCGATACCGGGCGTTGACGACCGTTTGTTGAACCCGCGCAATACCTGGAGCGATCAGGCGGCGTACGACGATGCCGAAAAGAATCTCATCAACAAGTTCAGGGAAAATTTCAACCGCTTTGACGTCGATCAGGCGGTCGTCGACGCGGGTCCGTGTCTGGATCAGAACTAGCTCGATGCCGGAGACCGTATTGTGGGTGACTTCGTAACGCAGATCTCGGCAGGGATTCTGGCGGCCCTCGGCCGAGATCTTCCCGCCATCGGCAACATCCAGCGAGGCATCGAGAAAGAAAGCCTGCGGGTGACAAGCGACGGCGCGCTGTCCCTCGAGCCTCACCCTGAGGCCCTTGGGTCTGCCTTGACCCATCCCCACATCACAACCGATTTCAGTGAGGCGCAACTCGAGCTGATCACAGACGTCCACGGCACGCCTGAAGCCTGCATTACCCAACTCGAGGAGGTACACCGCTTTGTCTACCAGGGGATCGGTGACGAGCTGCTGTGGACGACGAGCATGCCGTGCATCCTCGGTGCTGATGAGACGATTCCCGTCGGGCGCTACGGTAGTTCGAACATCGCCAAAGCTAAAACGGTTTATCGGTTGGGTCTCGGTAATCGTTACGGACGGCTCATGCAGACCATCTCGGGCATCCACTACAACTTCTCGGTGCAGGATGCATTCTGGCAGGTGTTTGCCAGGAGTCGTGGGGGCAAACCCGACCAGGAATTCCGCACCAATGCTTATTTCGGACTCATCCGCAACTTTCGCCACCATTCGTGGCTGCTGATCTATTTGTTCGGTGCGTCACCTGCCATCTGCAAGTCATTCGTAAAAAACGTAGACCATCAACTCGACATGCTGGACGAAGGCTCTCTTTACCTGCCTGACGCAACTTCGTTACGAATGGGTCGACTGGGTTATCAAAGCGATGCTCAAAGCAGTCTGCACATCTCCTATAACAGTTTGGCCCAGTATGCCGAGTCCATGCATGAGGCTTTGACCAAACCGTTCGCTCCGTATGAATCGGGCGGAGTAGAGGTTGACGGCGAGTATCGTCAACTCAACTCTTCGCTGCTACAGATCGAAAACGAGTTCTACGGAACCATTCGCCCGAAACGGCCAATCAGGAGCGGCGAACGGCCACTCAACGCATTGCGCGACCGCGGCGTGGAGTACGTGGAAGTGCGCTGCCTCGACTTGAACCCGTTTCTTCCTGTTGGTATCGACGAGACTCAGATCCGTTTCCTCGATCTGTTTCTGTTGTACTGCCTGATTGTGGATAGCCCAGAGGACAGCCAGGCCGAATCCGAGCGGATGGGTCGTAACCAACTAAGTATTGTCGCCAGCGGACGCGACCCATCCCTCGATCTGGAATCACCTTCAGGAACCGTGAAAAAGCTGCGGTGGGCAAACGAGATTCTCAAGAATCTCGAACCGCTGGCCACACTCCTCGATGAGGCTCACCATAATTCTCAGGAAACCCGGGAGCCCCAGCATACCAACCTCTATCAACGGGCTCTGCAGGAGCAGAAAACCAAGGTCGCTTACCCGGAGCATACCCCCTCTGCCCAGGTACTGGCATCGATGGCCAAGCACCGTGTGCCGTTTTTCAGATTCGCCATGAACCAGTCACTGGCACATAAAGCGTACTTTGACGATCGAACCCTGGAGCCGGACAAGCTCGCACTTTTCGAAACGCTGTCGCGTCAGTCCATTGAAACCCAACGCGAGATCGAAGCCGCCGACCGCGTTGATTTTCCAACGTTTCTGGAAAGTTATCTGGCTCTCGAGTGAACTTCCTGGCCCATTGTCTGATTGGAGAATGCGCATGCCTGGAAACCGAACCCGGGTTGATCGTCGGCGGCTTTCTCGGCGATTTCATCAAAGGTCCAGTACCCGACGAGTTACCTGTGAGCCTTGCAATGGGTGTTCGCATGCACCGACGGGTAGACGCCTACAGTAACCAGCACCCGGGGATCCGGGCAAGTTGCCGCCGCTTCCCGGGGGATTTACGGCGCGGCGCACCTATTTTCGTCGACGTGCTCGCCGATCATTGCCTCGCACGACATTGGTCGTCTTTCCACGACGAACCGATCGAACGTTTCACGCAAAGAACCTACCAACTCATCGACCGGGAGATGCAATGGTTGCCCGAGAGTGCGCGCCGCTTCTTCGGCTACATGCGCACCCATGATCTGCTTGCAGGCTATCGAAACTGGCCAGTGGTGGAAAGGGCGCTTTTCTCGATCACCCGGCGCCTCAAGCGCGAGGTCTTGAACGAACAGCTAGCGTTGACCGCTCGCAGCGAACTGCTACGTCTCGAAGAGGATTTCCTCGACTACTTCCCCGACATGATAGAACACGCCCAGAGTTGGCTCATTGCCGAACGACAAAATTCGTGAACATGAGATCGTCGATGTCGGGTTGCCCTTCTTCGGCTTTCAGAACAGCCCGTAACTCCATCAGCGCCTCCTCGCGAATTGCTTCACGGCCACTGCCGGTGGTTACGGTGACCTCATCCTGGCGCGAGAGCAGAAGCACCAGACTACTATTGCGCAACGCCGGCAGGTGGTAGCGCGCTGCCATCTCCGCTTGCTGGCTTGATACACGAATGGAAATTTCTGCTTTGACATACTTCAGGTGACCTTGTTCGATGACGCCAAAGTTGGCTATGAAGGCAGGTTGCAACGCAACGTAGCGGATATCGGCGGCTTATCCGGGCGGCTTTTTCTACCGGTCTGCATTTTGTTAGCATAGTCGACGCTGGCGGAGGGGCCAGTACCTTCGTCTTCCCACCCAGCAAGGGGAAAGAGCCCAAAGTATGAAAGCAGTTCTGTGCAAAGCCTTCGGGCCACCGGAAAGCCTCGTTTTAGAGCAAATTACCGCACCCGTGCCGGCTCGCAACGAAGTTCTCATAAACATCCACTCGAGCGCCCTCAACTTCCCCGACGTGCTCATGTTAGAAGGCAAATACCAGAGTCAGCCGCCATTCCCATTCTCCCCCGGGGGAGAAATTTCTGGCACCATTGCCGCAACCGGCGATGAGGTTAGTCGTTTCCGAGTCGGAGATTCGGTATTCGCAAGTGTCGGTTACGGGGGATTTGCCGAACAAATCACGGTTGCTGAACAGGCCTTGCGCGCCAAACCCGAACGGTTGAGTTTCGAACAGGCAGCGGGCATCAGCACCACCTATGGAACGTCGTATTACGCACTGAAACAACGCGCATCTCTCAAGCCCGGTGAAAACTTGCTCGTGCTGGGCGCTGGCGGCGGGGTGGGCATTTCCGCCGTAGAACTCGGCAAAGTCATGGGCGCCCGGGTAATTGCTGCGGCCAGCTCCACCGAAAAGTTACAGGCAGCGAAGAAGGCCGGTGCCGACGAACTCATCAACTACAGTGACGGGAAGCTCAAAGACAAGGTCAAAGAGCTGACCGGTGGCAAGGGGGCTGACGTAATCTACGACCCCGTCGGTGGGGCTCTATTCGATCAGTGTATGCGCTGCATCAACTGGTATGGACGCGTGCTGGTGATCGGTTTTGCCGCGGGTGACATTCCCAAATTACCCATCAACCTCGTTTTATTGAAGAGCTGCCAGGTTGTCGGGGTATTTTATGGTGCCTGGTCGGCCCGCAGTGCCGGCGAGTCAGCAGCGAATTTTCAGGAGATTCTCGAGCTCTTCGAACAAGGCAAGATCGACCCGCTGGTCGGAAAGGTCTATCCATTAGAACAATACGCCGATGCGTTACGTTGCTTGAGCGAACGTCGAGCCATCGGCAAAGTGGTTGTGAACATACAATGAGTAACACGCTTATCCATGACTTGAATCACGCAACGAGCGAATCCTGGGCCGTCACAATAGTGTTCTTCACTGGCCTGGCTCTGACCGGCGCCCTGGTGATGGAACATGCTTTCGCGATGGATCCCTGTCCCCTATGCCTGATGCAAAGAATCTGGTTTTTTATTGCCGGAGTCTGGGCGTACGCAAGCTTGCTGCACAATCCGCGCTGGGGAATCTACCCTCTACTCGGGATAGCCTCGGCCTCGATCGGTGGAGGCTTTGCGATTCGCCAACTATGGCTACAAAACCTGCCAGCCGATCGGGTCCCAACTTGCGGTCCTGATATGGCCTACATGCTTGATAGGTTCCCCTTGAGCGACCTGCTCATTGCCATGACGAGCGGTACCGGTGATTGCGCTGAAGTTATTCCAGTGCTCGGCCTCTCCATCGCACTCTGGGCGTTGCTCGGCTTCATCATCATCATCATCTTCACGGTAATGCAGTGGCGGGCAGGGACTTAGTTGCCCTTTTCGCTGCCGAACGCCGATGAGCAATGGCTACTCCTCGGTTATGTGAATCGAGCGGTTGAACTCTGGGACGTGAAACGCAGCAAACGCGTGCATCGCTGGAATACTCAAGCTCGCAACCTCTGGCATCCCACCGGGGCAGCTATTTTGCCCTGGCTGGAGATGGTCGGTTGATGCTGTTGAGCCGCTCTCAGCCTGCCCTCAGCTCATCGAATAAGTGTCTTTTAGGCGCTAACTGCTTGTAAAAAAAACACTCTTTGGGCTAGTGCAATTCGAAAACGCAGTGGTATAGTTATCCACAGCTAAACCACACCCGTCGCAGTAGCTACAAAAAAACTGCAGACACGGATATCAGGAATCGGTTGGCATCTATTTTGCGATGTATCGAAGCCTGATGAAGTCAAATGGGGAAGCCTGCGGGAAGGTACGAAGGCACAGAAGGGAAAAAGAAGGCATTGTGGCGCAGCGATAGAGCCGTTGGGGGCGGTTTGGGAGTTCGACGACCCCCTGACGACTGAATTTTGGCAAAAGAGCTCTCCGAAAGGGCCAGGCACAATGAAATCAAATGCCCGCCGAATATTGATTGTCAACGGCAAAGGCGGTTGCGGGAAGACCACTATCGCAACCAATTTAGCCGTTGCTTTCGCAAGTCAGGGAATGAATGTTTCCCTTGTGGACAATGATCCACAAGCCTCCAGCACCTACTGGTGCGATCAGCGGGACCCCAATTTACCACCAATTTCCATCGTTGCCAGTCACCGTCGGGCCAACATGTATGAGACGCAAACCTTCCACAACCGTATTTCGCCGGAGACCGACCGCATCATCGTGGATGGACACTCCAACGCGAGGGACCGGGATCTGGAAATGCTCCTCAAGCAAAGCGACGTTATCCTGGTTCCCATGTTGCCTTCATCCATCGATATTCGAGCGGGAGGCCGGTTTATCGCGGAGCTTCTGGCTCACCGAGCTTATCGGAACCTGCCTCGACCCGTAGGCGTGATCGCCAATCGAGTGAAGCCGAATACCGAAACTCATGCCAAGCTGAAGCACTTCTTGGAATGCCTCGACGTCCCTTGTGTGGCGACCTTTCACGATAACGCCGCTTATTCGAAGGCCGCTGAACTCGGTATGGGCGTAGTAGATATGCACGACTGCCGTGCTGCCCGCAAGGAGGCCGTTTCCTGGCTCGAATTGGTTCGTTGGATTGACGCTCAGCCGAAAACCGCCGCGGTTACCGTACGTGAATTGCGTCAGCGACCTCACGCCGCAGCCAGGCACGAAATCGCCAACCCGCGCGCAACCGCTTAGCTCCTCCCCGAATATTCACTACCTATACTTCAGGATGGAGGCATAGCTTTCGCCCCGGGCTATTGTTTGCGAGTATTGTGTTCAGGCTCGGCCTTAACGACGTCTTTTGGATCCGTGTTCTTCTCTGGTGAGAAGCCAGGGTTTTCTTCACCACCTTTCGAACTCACGCGCCTCATGTTGCAACTCATCGACATCTCTTTAAGACGCGGCGAGCGATCACTGTTCGAAAAACTCTCCTGCACGGTACACCCCGGTCAGAAAGCCTCATTAACCGGTCGCAACGGATCGGGCAAATCAACGATATTTCAACTGATTCTGGGTCAATTACACCCCGAGGAGGGGGATCTGCTGAAACCAGCCGGCTGGCGCCTGGCACACATGGCGCAACAGGTGGCCTTAACCGACCGCGGAGCCCTCGATTACGTTCTCGACGGCCATAAACCCTTACGCAAGATACAACGCAAAATCGCTCAGGCGGAGCGTAACGGGGAGGACCTCGAACTCGCTCACCTCCACACGGAGTATGCCGACGTCGGTGGCTACGAAGCAGAGGCTCAAGCGGGAGAGATCCTTCACGGCCTGGGCTTTAGGGGCGAAAATTTTCAACAACCTTTCCGGGACTTCTCCGGAGGCTGGCGTATCCGCTTGAACCTCGCCCAGGCTTTAATGAGCCCATGTGATCTGCTGCTGTTGGACGAGCCAACAAATCATCTGGATCTGGACACGACGCTCTGGCTCGAATCCTGGCTGCAACGATTTGCCGGTACTTTGTTGATCATCGCCCATGATCGTACTTTCCTCGACGCGGTAACCGACCAAACGTTACACCTGGAACACGGTCATATTGACACCTATCGCGGCAACTACTCGTCATTCGAGCGACAACGCGCCGAGGCGCTTGCGCATCGACAAACCGCTCATGCAAAACAGCAGGTTCAAATCAAACACATGGAGCAGTTTGTCACCCGCTTTCGCGCCAAGGCAAGCAAAGCCAAGCAGGCGCAGAGCCGATTGCGAGCCCTCGAACGGATGACGGTAGTCGCTCCTGTCTATGCCGAGTCACCCTACCGGTTCAGTTTTACCAATCCTGAAAAAATGTCGCATCCACTCATCAGCCTGAATGACGTTGCCATTGGTTATAAACAGCAACCCGTTCTGAGCGGTATTCGTCAGTCTATTCTACCCGGCGCCAGAATTGGGGTATTGGGCACCAACGGAGCCGGTAAGAGCACGCTGCTGAAATGCCTGGTCGGTGTTCTCCAACCCATCGAAGGCGAAGTTATTTTCGGACAACACGCCAAGGTTGGCTATTTCGCCCAGCATCAATTGGAAACACTCGACTCTCAATCCTCGCCGCTGCAACTGCTTAGCAGGGCAAAACCGGACGCCCGGGAGCAATGGTGTCGCAACTATCTGGGCAGCTGGGGATTCGGCGCGGACATGGTTGAGCGGCAAGTCGACACGCTCTCAGGCGGTGAAAAAGCACGCCTGGTCCTGGCATTGATTGCCTTGACCCAACCCGCGCTTTTGATTCTCGACGAACCCACCAACCATCTGGATCTCGAAATGCGCGAAGCGCTGGTGTTGGCACTGCAGGACTATACGGGAGCATTGATCCTGGTGTCCCACGATCGCAGCCTCCTGCAGCGAACGGTCGATGACCTCTGGCTCGTCGATTCTGGAAAGTTGCAAAAATTTGCTGGCGGCCTCGATGACTATACCGCCTTGCGCCAACCCACGGCGGCAAAATCCGTTGCTCATCTGAAAAGGGCGCAACGACAAGCGGCAGCAGAAAAGCGCCAGCTGGAACAACCGTTACGTAAAGCCATCAGGAAACTCGAAGCAAAGCTCGAAGGGCTTGGCAACGAATTACAGAGCTTGGAAAAACGGCTCGCCGATCCGGAAATCTATAACACCCTGCCGGCTGATGAACTGGCCGAACTACTCACGAAAGCGGGAAAGCTGCGCCAGAAAAAGGACCAAGCCGAGCAGGCCTGGCTGATGACGTCCGAAGAACTCGAACAGCTCAACCAGACCTGATGTCTGCGCCCGACACTATGACCAGAAGCGCCTTTAACAGTCGTCGTGGTTACCGACGATAACGCGTATGTCTATATCGTCATCGCCATGTCGCTCAATCCGAATCACCCGCTTCATCGGTCCCGGGAATCCCAGGAAGCGTACTTTGGGAAACTCGCCCGCTGCGATCTCGATAGTCCGTACCCGCTTTTTACGCCGTACCTTCGCTTCGACCTGACCCTCGGCTTGACCAAGCGCCTGGTAGGCTTCTTCCACAGTAGCGACTTCCACACCTGCGACCTCGAGCAATATATCCCCCGACTCCAGTTCGCTCTCGTCGGAGGAACTCACCACCAACACGCCACCATCTACCCCGAAGTAGTCACCTAGATCCTCATCCACATTGACCAGATGCGCCCGGTTTCCACCGATTGCGATCGTATGGTGGCCATCGTGAATTTTCAGGTGCAGCCCATCGAAATTCTCGAGCGCGGAGAGAACCGAAAGTCCCGCAAGCTCCCCTATCTCGGACAAACCGCTGAGACGCTCAGCGAGCCCCGACAGCTCGATTTCCAGACCGTCCAGACCACTCAACATCTTCGTTACGTGCGCCCTCCGTTCTTGAGTGACCACATCAGCAAGATAAACGGTCTCGTCTCGAAGGTACTCCAATTGTACGGTATCGCCTGGCGTCACTGTTTCCAGCACTTCGTTGAGCCGCTTGATCGGTTTCTCACCTTCACCGTCAAGACGCACGCCGTTGATCGCCGTAAGCCGGTCGCCCGCCTGTAGCCCCGCCTCGACCGCCCCGCCATCGGGGGTAACGCCTTCGAGCAGCATGCCACTGGCATTACCGTAACCCGCAAGCAATACGCCGATAACGGGCTTGTTGCTGCGACTCTTATATTCCTTCTCAAAAGCCTGGCGACTGACTTCGGCCAGCTGACGCGCTGCTTTATCCAACTCTGCACGAGCCTCGTCCATCCGCGACTCTATCTCTGCTTCCTGCACAGCCACAGCAAATTGAGCTTCCTGCAGTGCGAATTGAGCTTCCTGGCGCGCGAATTCCACCGCCTGCACAGCAAACTCTGTTTCCTGCAGTTCGAGCTCCCGCTCGCCGAACTCCGCCGCCATCACATTGGATGCAGACGCGACGCCACACATCAGGGAAATTAAAAATAGCCTTTTCATATCAAACCTCATAAGTCTCCTAAACTCTCAATCTTCTACTCTCAATCTTCTAATAGAGGGCCATTCGCAACGATGGCTTCTGTCTTCGTTGGACTTCTACCAAGGACTCGAGCAACGACACTCGCTGGCGCCACAGACGCTCCCGCTCCCGTGGATCGCGCATTTGCTCTTCGTAGTTCAACCGCAACTCCGAGTCCACGTCGGCGATTCGGTACAACAATGCCTGTTGACTCGAATTCCAGGCAACTTGTCCCGCGGGGTCCACACTTCTTGCCTGGGGATAAAAAACCTGGGACTCGAGTCGTTGCGATCGCAACACCAAGTCAGACGGTGGAGCGCTGGTTAATTCCGGCACACTGTCATCTGCCGGGTTGAACCATAAGATACTGAGTGCGGCCGCAAAAAATACCGTTGCCGCTGTCGCCAGATTGGCCCAGGAACGGCGCCGGGGTGATCTATGCTGACGCTGCAGGTCGCGTTCGTCGGGCAAGTCCTCAGTCATCCGCAGGCGCTGCTCGATGTTCTGCCAGACCTCATCCCCAGGGTCGATGCCCGGCAACTCGTTCAATGCGTGTTTGATCTCTCGAAGAACTTGCAGACGCACACGGCTCCCAGGATCAGCCTCGATCTCGGCCGAAAGTTTCGGATCTATGTGTTCGCCGTCACGATGTGCGAGTAGATCTGATACTGGTATCTTCGTCGTCATCCCTTGATCCTCCGTAAAGCAACGCCAGCTTCTGATAACCCCTCGCCAACTGGGATTTTGAATAACTGGCTGTGTGTCCGAGAAGCTCACCAATCTCCTTGTGGGTATAACCTTCAACGTCGTGCAGCCATATCACCATCCGGGTTTCTGCCGAGAGGCTACCGAGCGCGCTCTCGATGTCCTGCATGTTCTCGAGGTGTGCCGAGCCATTGGTGACATCCACATCCTCCACCAGTTCGAGGGTCACCCGGCGCTTATGCCAGGGGGAGCGCAACCGCATGAGGCAGTGGTTGACGGCCACTTTTCGTAGCCAGCCTAAAACCGCGTTCGGATCGTTCAAGGTGTGCGCTTTTTCGATGAGCTCGACAAACGTGTCCTGCACGACTTCCTGAGCAATCCCTTCATCTCGCAGGATGCGCATTGCCATACCCATCACCGCGGGCGCGAGCGTTCGATACGCGACCGCCTGGGCGCGGCGATCACCACGCTTCAAAGCGCGGGTAACGCCCGAATCCAGCTGAAGATCCGCAAATTTGGCCATATAGAAATAAGATGCGTCAGGTTGTGAAAAGGTCGCAGATTAGTCTTTTTTGTCCAGAAATCGCCTTCTCCCATCATCAGGCGGCAATTTCGACCGTTTACACCTACATTCTAATCCCAACAAGAGGCAGACACAGAGGCTATTCACGCCCGTCACCCGGACTCACCAACAACCGCGTTGAGGTAGTTGGCTCGCGCCGCGCGTCAATTGGCTGCTGGGCGCTCGAAGACCGAAGGCGTGTCTTTGGCCTCTTCGGCAACCCGCCGGCCCAGGGCAACATAGGTCGGAATGTCATCGTCACTGGGTGAACTCATCTGTACCTTGCGGGCCATCGCCGCTTCCAGATAGGGGGCGAGTTCGTTCATTTTCCGTTCCTCACGTTCTGCTTCACGCGCTTTGAACTCTCCCATGACCTCGGCCGCAAATAGTTCCAGCGATTCGCAGATATGCTCGTGTTGGTTCATTCCCGCCTGCTGAATGAAGGTCACCTGATCGACGCCGCACTTTTCAAATTTGCGCAGATGTTCACGCAGATCGTCGGGTGTGCCGATCCCACCGCGGCCACCGGTGAGCGCCTCACCCGCGTTCCCCAACTGCTTATGTACGGAAGGCATGTGGGCCGTCTGGAACTCTTTCCAGAGGTCGGTTCGACCCGGCTTGTGCTCTCCAAAGCCGTACAGGCTGCCGAGGGCAAAACCGAAGAATTCGAACCCCTCCAGACCGCGCTCGATAGCGGTATCCCGATCGTGGTGACAGGAGAAACTGGACACCATGCAGATGTTGGCATTGATCGCATGCCCAATCGGGACGCACGCCTCGCTTTTGATGATGTGGTAATACTCATCCACCCAGGTCTGGGCCTCCATTGGATCCACAAATGCAAAGGTGAGTGCACCCATACCGAGACGCGCAGCCATGCGAATAGTCTCGCGTTGTGAGCAGGCAACCCAGACCGGTGGATGCGGACGCTGCACCGGTTTCGGGACGATGTTGCGGCAGGGCATTTCGAAGTACTGGCCTGTGTAGCCCGGATAGGGGTCCATGGCCAGCATATTGCAGATCTGCTCCGTCGCCTCGAGGAACATCTTGCGCTTACTCGCGACGGGAACGCCAAACCCGCCAAGCTCGAGTACCGCAGATGATTCGCCGGTGCCAAACTCCACGCGGCCCTGAGAGACGAGATCGAGCGTCGCAATCACCTCCGCGGTTCGTGCCGGGTGGTTGTACTGGGGAATGACCTGGCGGATCCCGTGCCCGAGGCGGATGTTTTTCGTGCGCTGAGAGCAGGCCGCCAGAAATACTTCGGGAGCGGATGAGTGGGAATATTCTTCAAGAAAATGGTGTTCTACCTCCCAGGCAAAGTCGATGCCAAGCTTGTCCGCAAGCTCTACCTGATCCAGGGCATCTAGGAACAGTTTCTGTTCGGCGCCATCGGTCCATGGCCGAGGCAACTGGTGCTCATAGAAAATCCCGAACTTCATCGCATTAAACCCCTCAACGCGCTCTTCGCCGCGAAGCCTCGTCACCGAAACCTCGCTCTATGAAATTGACAACCTCTTCAATCACTTCATCGACATCGAGTTGCTTGCGACCCGCAAAAATCATTGCGTGGCGCATGAACCCGCTGATTCCCTGGCTCAACAGTGATAGTGACCACTCACTACCCCCACTACCGCTCAGGAACTCGGCGCCGATCGCGAGTGACAAAAAATCACTGATGCGATCGTAGATGCGCCAGGCATCATCGTTGTTGGGTGCGATCATCACCGGATCCAGAAACGCCGCCTGCAGCACCCCAGAGTGTTCGCTGCCATATTTGATCATCGTGCGCAGGATCACTTCGAGCCGCGCCCGGAGGCCGATGACACCCTCGAGGTGCTCTTCAAAACGCACCGCCAGCTCATCCTGGACCTGCTCGGCAAAGGCCAGAAACACCGCTTCCTTGTCCTGGAAGTGCCGATAAAACGTACCGTTGGCAACCCCGGCCGCACGGGCAATGTCCTGGGGCCGGGTGGCATCGTAACCGTTATCGACAAACAACCGTCGCGCCGCTTCGAGCAGCTTCTTGTTGCTCACCTTTCGACGCCTGGCCTGACCATCACCTTGTGTCAGCAACGCACAATTTCCTGAAAATGACAATCTGTCATATTTTGCGACTCTCGCGTGGCTATTGCAACCAGGGCAGTCCTACTCGAACGTTCGTTCTGCTATTATTGATCCATGGGGAAAACTGCTAGCATGCGCGATACCCTCCTTGAACAGCTTGTGCCGGTCTTCCGTGAACAAGGCTACGCGGGTGCGACCCTGGTACAGCTCGCCGCAGCCACCGGACTCGGCAAAGCGAGCCTCTACCACCACTTTCCCGGCGGCAAAGCCGAAATGGCTGCCGTGTTATTGCGAAAATCCGTAGCCGATCTGCAAAAGCGCGCCTTTGCCCATCTCACCCGGACCAAACGAGCCCCAAATGAACGTCTGCAAGCTTTCATCGACGGCTTCAGCGACTACGTTGCCGAGGGTGCAGGCCATTGCCTGGTGGCGGTTTTTGCCCAGGGGCCTGCAGCTGGCGTTCATGGAGATCTCATCAACAACCAATTTGTCGACTGGCGTAATACCCTGATCGCGGTGTTCGAGGAGCTTGGTGAAAAACGTAAACGCGCCCGGCGTTCCGCGGATCAGCTCATCGATGAGCTTTATGGGGGTTTGCTGACAGCTAAGCTGCTCGGGGACCCGGATCACTTCACCCGGTGTGTAAAACGCATCAAGAAGGCGCTCGGTTAACGCAGGAACGACTGGAGCTTTTCCACCCAGCCGATTAATCGTTCGGGAGCGTTTTTACGCCGCCAACTGCCAGCCGCAAACTTGGTGGCTTCATTGAGCGTTGGGTAGATGTGGATGGTAGCCATGATTTTCTTCAAACCCAGGCCGTGGGTCATGGCCAGGACAAGTTCACCAATCAACTCCCCCGCGTGGGCGCCAACGATCGTCGCTCCCAGGATCCGATCTTTGCCTCTGGGTGTGATCACCTTGACCCAACCCTGAGCCGTGCCATCGACGATGGCGCGATCCAGATCGTCCAGGTCGTAACGCACTACATCTACCGGCAAACCTCGAGCAAGCGCTTCGGTTTCGGATAGTCCGACCCGGGCCACTTCCGGATCGGTGTAGGTTGCCCAGGGGACCACGGAATAGTTGGCTTTGAACTTCCAGAACATTCCGAACATTGCGTTCACGGCAGCAAACCAGGCTTGATGTGATGCCATATGAGTGAACTGATAAGGACCGATGAGATCCCCGCACGCGAAAATATTCTTAACATCCGTACGCAGATAGGCATCCACGGGTATTGTTCCGTCTTCGGCTGGAGTCAGCCCCACAGCCTCGAGATCGAGGCTTTCCGTGTGGGCCCGGCGACCGACGGCCACCAGGATACGATCGAATTCGATCGACACCTCACCGTTTTCGGTCTCGGCGAATAAACAATTACCGCTGACACGCGTCGCCTTGTGTCCGAGCCGCACGTCCACACCTTCGCTCTTCAGGATATCCGCGATGAACGTCGAGGCATCGGGGTCTTCGCGAGGCAGTAGCGCGCGCTCCATATCCATCAATGTCACCCGGGAACCGAGACGCGAAAAGCTCTGCGCCAACTCGCAGCCGATGGGTCCACCGCCAAGAACGAGCAAACGTTGCGGCAGCGTTTGAAGTTCCCACAGATTATCGGAAGTCAGCGGGCTTGCCGATTTGAGGCCCTCGATGGGCGGCACCACGGGAACCGCCCCGGTTGCCAGAACGATGTTTCGGGTACTCAAGACCTCGGAGCCCACGCGAACGTGGTGTTTGTCCAGAAGGCGCGCCTCCCCCATCACGCAATTAACGCCAAGCTCCGTGTAGCGCGCGACCGAATCTTTAGGCTCGATGGTTCGAATCGCACTGTGTATGCGGGCCATCACCTTCGCAAAGTCGACCTCTGGCTCATGCGACGCCAAACCGTACTGCTCAGCATTGTTATGGTAATGGGCGATTTTCGCTGAGCGAATCAATGCCTTACTCGGGATACAGCCCGTGTTCAGACAGTCGCCACCCATCTTGTGTTTCTCCACCAGAGTGACGCGGGCGCGTACGGTCGCTGCGATTAACGCGGTAACGAGGCCCGCCGAACCGGCTCCGATGACCACGAGATTGTTGTCGTATTTTTTCATGATCGAGTGCGCGCGCGCCGCAGCCATCCAAGGCTCTTTTTTGCGAGCAGAGGAAACAACCCCAACAACGACAATGCCGCGATCAGGCCCGGACTCAATATTCCCGACAGACTTTCAATTGCGGCCAACTGGGTGCCGGCAAAAACGATGACCAAGGTACCTGCCAACATACCGATCTGGCTTACCCAGTAAAACTGCCACAGCGAAATCCGAGTCAGCCCCATCACCAGATTCACCATGAAAAACGGGAACAGGGGCACCATCCTGAGGCTGAATAGATAATAACCGCCCTCATTGGCAAATCCCTGGTTTACGGTCAGCAACTGCGCCGCGAACTGTGTCTGCACCCAATCTCGCAACACCGTTCGTGACACCAACATGGCAAGGGTCGCACCAACCGTGCTGGCAAATGAAACCAGTAAAAAACCCCAATGCAGGCCGAAGACAGCACCACCGGCAAGCGACATGACCAGTGCCCCGGGAACCGACAACGCGGTAGCCAGTACATAACCGAGGAAATAACTCACAGAACTCACAACCGGGTTGCCTTCGACGTAAAGAGCGATTTCACCGCGAACTTGCTGCAAGTAGCCGAGATTCAGGTATTCCTGACCATCGAGCAGAAAAAATGACGCCATCAATCCGACAACGAGGATTGTGAGCGCGACTTTACCTTTGGCGTTCATGGCGAGCTTCAGTACCATTGTTCTTTTTCGAAAATCAGGATCTCATCATGGCGCGCAGTTTCCCCCTGACTCGCTTGAGACGCAATCGTACCTGGGACTTCTCACGGCGTCTGGTACGGGAAACCGTGTTGACCGCGGATGACCTGATTTATCCCGTATTTATCGTTGCCGGCAGCAACCAACGTCAACCCGTGGATTCGATGCCCGGGGTAGAACGACTCTCCATCGACAACCTGCTGAGCGTTGCCGAGGAGATCGCAAAGCTCGGGGTACCCGCCATCGCCCTGTTTCCCAACCTCGATCCAGCCCTGCGCAGCCTCGAAGGCGAGGAGGCCTGGAATCCCGACGGGTTGATTCCCCGGGCAGTCAGCGCGCTCAAGGAAGCCGTGCCCGAACTCGGTGTCATGACCGATGCCGCCCTCGATCCCTACACGACCCACGGTCAGGACGGTATCGTCGACGACGATGGCTACGTACTGAACGACGTCACCGTCACGGCGCTTTGTCGACAGGCCGAGGTCTGTGCACACGCTGGCAGCGATGTGATTGCACCTTCCGACATGATGGACGGTCGGGTCGGGGCGATCCGACGAGCGCTCGATGAAGCACACCAGGGCAATACGCTGATCATGGCCTACTCAGCCAAATACGCTTCGGCATATTACGGGCCGTTCCGCGACGCGGTCGGATCCTCCTCCATGCTCGGCAGCGCCAACAAGTTCACCTATCAGATCGATCCCGCCAACAGCAACGAAGCGCTGCACGAGATCGCTCTCGATCTCGATGAAGGGGCGGACATGGTCATGGTAAAACCAGGCATGCCGTACCTCGACATCGTCAGGCGGGTGAAAGACGAATTCAAAGTGCCAACGTTCGTTTATCAGGTCAGTGGTGAATACGCCATGCACATGGCGGCAATTGAAAACGGCTGGTTACCTGATTCGGTAATCAGGGAATCGTTGTTGTGTCTGAAGCGCGGTGGCGCCGATGGAATTCTGACCTATTTCGCCATGCGTATCGCGAGAGAACTATCATCGAATCGGTAAGTTCAGACGCTGTGCGCTGGTTTGCAGTTAGCCCGGCAACTCGTGATAGACTCAACCGCTAAGGACACCTCCTGGAGAGATAGATGAGCGATGCCATCGTTTACACCTCGGATGCGGAGTTCGAAGCCGACGTCCTCAAATCGGACAAACCCGTCCTTGTCGACTATTGGGCCGAGTGGTGCGGACCGTGCAAAATGATTGCGCCCATCCTCGAAGAGATCGCAACCGAGTACAGTGACCGGGTCAAGGTATGCAAGTTGGATATCGATGCCAACCAGGATGTGCCGCCTCGATACGGGATTCGAGGCATTCCAACTCTCATGTTATTCAAGAACGGCGAAGTCGAGGCCACCAAGGTTGGCGCCATATCCAAGTCACAACTGGCGGCGTTCCTCGACAGTAATATCTGATTTTCTTACCGTTCGGGCCTGAGCGTCCGTTAATCGGCTGTTGACACCCGGCTATCGTTTAAAGCACAGTTAGCTGGCAGGCTCGCTTGACGCGTGGTTGCAAAACACTAGACTAGGGGCAATCCTAATTCGCTCGTGGTAGCAACCCGCTACCTTCTGCCGCCGAATCCTGGCGCCTCGACAAACTAACAACTACCAAGATTCTCGGCTCCTAAGTCTGCAAATCAACACCTGCTAACCAACTTGAAAGGCCATGAACCTAACAGATCTGAAACGCAAACCCCCCGGTGACCTCATTGACATGGCTCGGGACATGGGTCTCGATAACCTCGCGCGCTCGCACAAACAGGAAATCATAGCCGCCATCGTCCGCAAACAGGCGAAAAATGGCGAAGACATCTACGGTGACGGAACTCTGGAAATTCTCCAGGATGGCTTCGGCTTCCTGCGCTCGGCGGACAGCTCCTATCTCGCAGGACCCGACGACATCTACGTTTCCCCGAGCCAGATCCGCCGCTTCAACCTGCGTACCGGCGACAGCATTGCCGGGAAGGTCCGTCCTCCGAAGGATGGCGAACGCTATTTCGCGCTGCTCAAGGTCGATGAGATCAACTTCAGCGATCCCAACTCCAAAAAACACAAGATACTGTTCGAGAACTTGACGCCGCTGTTCCCTGATCGGCGCCTGGTTCTGGAGCGTGGCAACGGCAGTACCGAAGACCTTACCTCACGGATCATCGATTTGATCTGTCCCGTCGGTAAAGGCCAACGGGGATTGATAGTCTCTCCGCCCAAGGCCGGTAAAACGCTGGTATTGCAGAATATCGCTCAATCGATTTCAGCAAACAATCCTGAAATCGTACTCATCGTGCTGCTCATCGACGAACGGCCCGAAGAGGTTACCGATATGAAACGCTCGGTACGCGCCGAAGTGGTTGCCAGCACGTTCGATGAGCCTCCGTCACGCCACGTACAGGTCACCGAGATGGTGATCGAAAAGGCAAAACGGCTGGTGGAGCATCAGAAGGACGTGGTCATCCTGCTGGATTCCATTACCCGACTCGCCCGCGCCTACAACACCATCGTACCGTCTTCGGGCAAGGTGCTCAGCGGTGGCGTAGATGCTCACGCACTCGAGCGTCCGAAACGTTTCTTCGGCGCCGCACGCAACATCGAAGAAGGTGGCAGCCTCAGCATCATCGCAACGGCGTTGGTCGACACCGGTTCGAAAATGGACGAAGTCATCTACGAGGAATTCAAAGGCACGGGGAACATGGAGTTACATCTGGAACGAAAGATCGCCGAGAAGAGAGTGTACCCCGCGATCAACATCCGTCGTTCCGCTACTCGCCGCGAGGAACTCCTGATGGGCGAGGGGGAGCTGCAACGAGTGTGGATTCTGCGGAAATTGCTCCACGACATGGACGACATCGGTGCTATCGAGTTCATGCTCGATAGGCTGAAAGATACGAAAACCAACGAAGAGTTCTTTGCATCGATGAAAGGTAAGTAGGCGGCAAGCGAAGTTTTCCATGCCGGGAAGGCCGGATACGTGACCACCCCTGATCCTACCGACGCCATGCTCGTGTCTGTCACCGATACCAGGGTGCAGACGCTTACCTTACGAGTATCGACAAAATTCCGTTTTCAAGCAGGGCAATATCTCAAGATCGTGCACGGAAGCGGTGTACTCATTCCCCTGTCGATCGCGACGGCACCCCATCGGTTACCGGAATTGCACCTTCACTATCAATCCACCTCCGCTCCCGAGGCCAGATTAATCGACGAAATGCTCGCCGCCAGCAAGCAGGGCTCTTGCGAATTCAACCTATGCGGTCCTTTCGGCGATGTCATATTGGGCAGCGTGCAACACGAGCCTCTGCTGTTGATAGCTGGCGGTACGGGTGCTGCCCAGGCCGCTGGTTTTATCGATCAGATGGCGATATCCCCACCCGAACACAAAGTGACTGTGCTACTTTGCGCCGACACGGACGCCGACCTGTATTTACGCGCTTGGCTCGACAACCTGGACGCGCCCTGGCTCGAAGCCGTATTTATCGCGGACGCTCGTCGTACGCCGGACAATCGGAGCCTGATCTGGCTCGAAACCCAGGCGGAAACACTCAACGATCACAGAATCGTACTGTCTGGCAGCCCCGGCTTCGTGTACGCCGCAGCAGATACGCTGACCAGGTCGGGGATAGCCGAGTCAGCCCTGGAATCAGACGTATTCGCGTACTCGAACCACCCTGATACTTAGGCATCGGCGAATTCACCCGTGCCCGAAGCGCTTACGCGCTGCCTGCCTGAACCTTATTGTCGGACCTCTTCTCCGGCTGGGGAAGCTCCGGCAGCTCAGCCACCGCCTGACTCAGGTACTCACTGCCTCGACTCACCTCTCCCAGCGCAACACACAGCCGACCGAGTTCGCCATAGACCGCGGGGGTACGCAGTAGTCTCAAGCTGACCTCGAAGTACTCGCGAGCTTTTGCCCATTGCTGGTTCATCAAACACATTCGACCAAGACAGAGCAGCAATCCGGGATCGTTCGGGCGCGACTTCAACCATCCTTCTGCAACAACGAGTTGTCGCGCTACATCGTTGGACGCGATTCGGCCATAGAGCTCAACGAGCGCTTCGTCCCAGGTATGCTCGAGCGTCGCGCGCACGACCGCTTCGGCCTCCTCCGGACTGCCCTCGGCAAGCAGCATTCGTGCATAGGGCAATACCAGGGCGGTGCGACGGCGCAATTCCTTTGGGACAGATCGGAAGACCCCTTCAAGATCGGATTTTTCGTCTTTGAGTCGGTGGGTCCAGGCAAGCAACTGCAGCCGATCTAGCTCGTGGGTGTTTAGCGTTTTGGTTTTCTTCAGTCCCGGAATCATCTCGACCAAGGCCCCCCATTCATGCAGCTCTTCGTAACAACTTGCCAACATCGTCAAAACCAATTTGTGTCTGGGTGCCTCAGAACGCAACTGCAGCAGTGTCGCCAGACACTGTTCCCATTGACCGATGGACATCTGCAGTTGAGCCTGGGTCAAGGCCACGGCAAATCGCGAGCCAGGCGTGGTTTCGTGCGCCTTACGAAGTAGCTCGTCACGACCTTCCACATCACTCAATTCGTGTGCGGCGCGCGCTGCATTGAGATAATTGATCAGCGGAGAGCGCACTTCCGTCGCTGCCGCAACGAGCAGCTTTTTCGCTTCTGCCCACTGCCCTTCCGCCATCAGCAACAAGCCCTGTACGGTTTGCTGGCGAGCAACACGAACCTTACGCCGTCTGTTCCACGTGCCGAAGTTACCGCCACCTCGCAGGAGTCGGGTACTTAAATAAACAGCAAAACGAATGAGGAAATACAGTCCGGACAAAATCAACACGGCGAACCAGAGGCTGGTTTCTATCGCAAAGTCATCATAGGAAACAAGGACATAGCCGGCATCCCGAACAACCAGCGTGCCGACCAAGCCTCCCAACACCAGGGCGATTCCGAGCAGCAGCA
>JACZXA010000216.1 GCA_022571865.1 Pseudomonadota bacterium | reverse complement strand
TCGGTCGAGCCAGCGTGGGTGCAGGGTGGCTTCTTCGGTGGCTTCTACGGGCTCATAAAATCGCTGAAGTACATAGTGTCCGGTCAAGCTACCGTAATAGGTATCGAGTATGGCACTACCCATCGATCCCAGCTTGAGAGGTTGGTCGGCGACCATCTGCAGGGCTTGCTCTTCCAGTTCGGCCAGACGTTGCATTCGCTCAGACAGGTCGGGACTTTCGAAAAATGCTGCTCTGAGGTCGGCGATCTTAATCCGTTCTTCGTTGGCAATCTTGTCAACGAGACCGCTGTAGCTCACTGGAGTGGATTGGCATCCCAGGGTTAGCAGGAGCGCCAGAGTCAAAAACGATATTCGCATGAGAGAGTTATAGCACTTGTGTGAATGCGGATGAAGGGTATGATTTCGAGCTTTCAGTTAATTCAGGCAGTCAGACATGGCGCTGGGGCATAAAGTTCAATTACCTTCCGAAGCCGAAGCTCTGCCCGGAAGGGCAACCTCCATGAAGGTGCCAGAGCGGCATTTAGTCAATGGGACGCCGTTGGTGCCGCCTTTTCCGGATGGTTTGGCCCGCGCAGTATTCGGGCTGGGGTGTTTCTGGGGCGCGGAACGATACTTCTGGCAGATACCGGGCGTTTTCACAACGGCCGCAGGGTACGCGGGTGGGATCACACCGAACCCGAGCTACGAGGAAGTTTGCTCGGGTCACACCGGACATACCGAGGTCGTACTGGTGGTTTTTGACCCAATGAAGCTGTCTTACGGCGAACTTCTTAAGGTGTTCTGGGAAACCCATGACCCCACCCAGGGCATGCGCCAGGGCAATGATGTGGGCACCCAATACCGTTCCGCAATTTATACGTTTGATGACGAACAGTACGCGCAGGCGGAACAGTCCGGGATTCAGTACGAAAAATCCTTGATTGGCGCCGGTTATTCGCAAGTCACCACCGAAATTGCCCCGGCACCGACGTTTTTCTACGCGGAGGATTATCACCAGCAGTATCTCGCCAAGGTGCCGAACGGTTATTGCGGCCTGGGGGGTACCGGGGTTGGCTGTAGCATCGCTGAGACGGTGAGCGCCGATACATCGTAGCTCGAGCACTTGAACGGGAAATAGCTCAGTCGAGCGTGGTCTTGCTCACACCGCAGCGCTGACAGCGGCGCGTCGTCACCAGCTTGCCGCGCTTCACTTCAAATTTTTTCTGCCGATCGATCTGCCACTTGTGAAAGCCGGTTTTACAGAGGGATCTACCTTGAGCCTTGAGTTTGCGTTTAGCCTTGGCCTGAGTTCTCGAAGGCTTGAAAGGAACAATGGTACTCACAGGTCCATTGTACTCAAACGGTCACGCCGGGTATAAACTTCCTGGCTTTTTTGGAATACTTCCTGACTTTTCACAAGTAGATGAGCTTGCACGATTCACTCGCCAACGCGCGATATTTCAGCCTGGCAACGTTTCGAAGAAGCGGTGTCATGGTTGCCACACCGGTGTGGTTTGCCGAAGACGAAGAGGTCTATTACCTGTTCTCAGCCGGTGATGCAGGCAAGGTCAAACGCCTGCGTCTGGGTGATAGTGCTCAGGTGGCACCCTGCGATGTTCGCGGGGTGGTGAGTGGAGACTGGCTGAGGGCAAAAGCGACGCTCCTTGCCGATGGCGCGGAAATACAACACGCGCATCGTGTGCTCAGGCGGAAGTACGGCTGGTTGATGAGGATGACCGATTTTTTTTCACAGCTTTCCGGCCGCTTCGAAAAAAGGGCCTACATCAGGGTGGAGATACATGAGCCGAGCGAGTAAACGCGCGAAGGTCAGGCGTAATGCCGGCCGTGGGAACTACGAGCGTTCCGTCATCACGGATATTCTCGACGCCAATCAGATTTGTCATGTGGGCTATGTCGAAGAGGGTGAACCGCGGATTATCCCCACCCTGTACATGCGTAAGGACAACTATGTCTATCTTCATGGCAACCGCCAGGCGGCGCTGCTCAAGCACCTGGAAGCTGGAGGGCTCGCGTGCTTTTCCGTCATGTCGGTGCAAGGCGTGGTGGTAGCGCGCAGTGGTTTTCACTGTTCGATGAATTATCGCTCGGTGGTGCTGTTTGGTCGCGGTGAGCCGGTACCCAAAGACGAACGAATAGCCATTCTCGACGGGTTCGTCAAAGCACTCGTGCCCGGTCACGAAGCGCAGGTACGCGCCCATACCGCACAGGAAATCCATGCGACTACAGCCGTGCGGATTCCGATCGACGAAGCATCGGCAAAGCTGCGCGATGGTCCACCGATAGATGATGAAAGTGATCTGGACAGTTCTGTCTGGGCTGGGGTAATCCCGCTCCAGACGCGGGTTCTGGCGCCAATACCGAGCCCGAATCTAAACGCAGACATCCCCCTGCCCGATTACATCAGCAACTATGGGAAAACTCTGTGAGTGAGGCCGGCTCATGAGCGAGCGAGCGCGGATTGGTGTGGGCATCGATTTCGGCACCACCAACTCTACGGTGGCGGTTTTCGATGGAGAGCGTGTCTCGCTGGTGAAGCTCGAGATGGGTGACCCGATCATGCCGTCGGCTACCTACATCGATCGCGAACTGCAGACGAAAACGGGCCAGACCGCAATCGATTCCTATATCAGGGACAATACCGGTCGCACGGTAGAGCTGATCCCGGAAGTCATCGGCGAGGATCATACTTTCGTCGACCAGGGCGCCTCCGAGATGACGGCGATAGAAACGACTTCCCGAAAAATATATGGGCTGCCGCTGACCGACAGCGGCCTGCAGGGCCGTCTTTTTCGCGGCACCAAGCGACTGCTCGGTGACCATCGGGTACGGCGGCTGATGGTATTCGATCACCCGTTTCGACTGGTGGCGCTGATAACCCCGATCCTGTTGCGCATGCAGCGCACACTTTGTGCCCAGGTCGGCCAGTTGAGTTATGGCCATCTTGGCCATCCGGTCAATTTCGAAGGTCGTTATGAACACAAGAACTCCATGGCATTAACCCGTTTGGGTGAGGCTTATCGGTATGCGGGGATCGAGGAACAGCATTTCTATCCGGAACCCATTGCCGCGGCGGTCAGTTATCTCAATGCCAATCCCAACGTCGCGGGCGAGCATCTGCTGACACTCGATTTCGGGGGCGGCACGCTCGATTTCTGCGTGCTGCGGCGGATGGGTCGACACTTCGACGTGGTAGCCACCCATGGAATCGCGCTTGGAGGAGACCACATAGATCAGCGTCTGTTCCGCAAGCTGCTGTTTCCCTTGCTTGGGAAGGGGGAAACCTGGCGTCGCCGAGGCATGGACCGGGAGATCGAAACGCGCTTTCCCTTCGAGGATTACGAGGAGTTGCTGGTCAACTGGGCGGTGACCTATACCCTGAATCAGAACAAATACACCACCGCGGTGATGGATTGTATCGAGCAGGGTGGGCCGGGCGCACGCAAGTTTCGTCGACTGCGGGAGTTGATCAAACACAATTTGAGTTATGTGATGTTCCAGGCCATTAAGGACTTCAAAGCCGAACTCTCCGAAACCCGGGAAGCGGTACTGGATATTCCCGAGATCGATGTGGAAATAAGCCTGACGCGGGCAGACTTCGAGACGCTGATCAATGATCTGCTGACAGATGTCGAGCAGGCGCTCGATGACACCTTGTCTCGCGCGGGGCTTAGGGCTTCCGACATCGACATCGTGCTGCGTACAGGGGGTTCGAGCCTGATTCCCGCGGTACGCAATATCCTGGATCAACGATTTCCCGCCCAGGTTGTGGAACACGACCCGTTCACCAGTGTTGCCGCCGGGCTCGCCATTGCCAATTATCAGGGCTTGAAAGCTTAAAGGCGGTAAAATCGCACGCTACAGTTCCGCGGGTGGCTCCCAGGCAGGGTCGAGCATCGAAAAGAACGACTTTACCATTCGATAAGTCAGCCCCCAGACGAAGTGCCCACGTTCGAGTCGGTAGCCATTGAATATCGTTGGCTTACCCGCCATGAGTTTGGTTTCCGTGTCATGGCACTCGCCAGTGACCATGGGCTTCAGGCTCGTCCAGACCACTTCATCCACCTCATAGTTGGCCGAGAAGTCGGGATCGCCTGCCAGTTCGAATACGTGAGGTGCGATGAGCATGTTCAAGGGTCGTCCCCGGGGCATCGCGCGCTGCTGATCCAGAGGACCTAAGTAGTCGGCGTGGGAAAGATCGAGGCCGATCTCCTCGAAGGTTTCGCGGATGGCTGCCGCCTTCAGGTCCGTATCCACCGGATCTCTATGTCCGCCGGGAAACGCCATATGCCCCGACCAGGGATCCCCTTTTTTCTCTGAGCGTTTAATGAACAACATCTCGGTGTCGTGGCCATTCCCCCGCAAAAGGACGTCACGCAGAATGACGGCAACCGCCGCCTCGCGGGTATTGTTTCCAGGCGCAAACGATTCCGGTTCGTGATCGTTTAAGCGTCTGCGGATTAAATTCAACTCGAACACAACTCGGCTATCATACCCGCTTCGTTGGTTAGTACCCGAAATTGCCAATGCAGAGGTTTCTCAAGCGTTATGACGCAACGCCAAGGCAGTCGATGTTTTGTATGTGGACCGGAAAATCCCATTGGACTCAAAGTTGAGTTTCGACTTGAAGACGATGTCTGTCGAGCCGAATTTACGCCCGAAGAGCGTCACATGGGTTATGACAATGTTACGCACGGTGGTATCGTATTCAGCCTTCTGGACGATGTCATGGCCAACTGGCTGTGGTTACAGGGTATTCAATGTTTCACCGCGAAAGCGGAAGTACGTTATCGGGCTGAACTGCCTGTGGGAACCGCGGTGCGCCTGGAAGGTCGCTGCGTCAAACGCAAGGGGCGTCTGGCGATACTGGAAGGTCGGGTCATACGCTCAGACACCGAAGAGATTGTGGCGGAAGCAACGGGCAGCTTCATGATACCTGCCGGATAACACCTGAAAATAAAGGAGCAGATCCAATGGAGTACCTAACCATCATCGCGATGTTGGCGCTCATCGAGTACATGTACTTTGGTATTGCGGTCGGTAGTGCACGGGGTCGCTACGGTATCTCCGCCCCGGCAACGACGGGGGATGAGAACTTCGAACGTTACTTCCGCGCGCACCAGAACACGCTGGAGCAACTGATCGTTTTCATCCCGTCTCTTTTTGCTGCGGGATACTTTGCGAATGAAATTTATGCCGTTGTCGCGGGCGTGACATTCCTCGTTGGACGTGCGGTTTACTTTCGCTCGTACACGTCCGATGCGCAGAAGCGAGGGCCGGGGATGATCGTCACAATGGTGGCAAATGTAGCGTTGTTGTCCGGTGGATTGGTGGGCGCGCTGGTTAAGATATTCTAACCAATCGTCACAGCTCCTCCGCAGCCTCTGATACCCGCCCCGAACGCGAAGCCCAGCGCTCGAGCGTCTCGCGAGCTCGATGACCGCGATCTTCCGGAGAAGTTTTGGATTGCGTTTCGATCGGTGCGGTCAGCTCCACCACGTAACCGTTGGGGTCGCGAAAGTAAATCGAATGAATGAACCCATGATCGGAGATTCCGCGGGGTTCCAGTCCTTCGCGTTTGCCACGATCCAGCATGTCGTGCAGGGTCTCCATGTCGACACTAAGAGCGATGTGCAGGTCGAAGTCGCGTTGGTCCACGAATTCGAAGGGCGCGTCCGGTTCTTCAAAAAAGGCGATACACGAGCCGTCGTCCATGGCAAAAAACGTGTGAAGCACGTTGGCATCGCGACCGGAAGCGGTTGTGTTGATTTCCAGTGCATCGACGAGGGGCAGACCTAAGAAATCTTCGTAAAAACGCCGGGTCTCCTCCGAATTTCGACATCGATACGCCGCGTGGTGCAAACCTTTTATCAGTGTCATGGGTTCTCCTCAGCGAGGCTAATTGGGTGGATAGTGGGTGGCCAGCCAGTTCAACATGAGCCGATTCGTTTCTTGTGGACGTTCCTGTTGAATCCAATGGCCGCAGTCGAGGGTGTGGACTTCGACGTCTGGAACGAAATCAGCGAGTTTGGGAGATGCCGGCACCATATCGTGTTGTCCGTAGATCATGAGCGCGGGCTGCTTCACTTTCTGTTCAACGTCCGCGGTCGTTTCCCAGTTGCGTGTGAAGTTTCTGTACCAGTTTATTCCACCGGTGAATCCGGAGTGTTCGAAAGCGGAAACGAAGGTTGCGAGCTCCGCTTCGCTCATCAATAACTCACCGGGAAGGTTCTCGGCGGTTGCCATATTGATGATAGCCATACCGTCACCTAAGTTAGGTGCTGTTTCGTTCCACTGGTTGGTACGGTACATGTTACGCAGCATGTTTTCGGTATTGGCGGCAAACACCGCGTCGGCGACACCCGGCTGGCGATTGAAATGTACGATGTAAAAATCGCCGCCCAGTTGACTTTCCCAGAAACCGACCCATTCGGTCGGTCCGCGTTCCATGAAGGGCACGCTGAGATTGATGACTCCGCAGACCCGGGATGGGTGCAACATCGCCAGGTTCCAGACCACGATTGCCCCCCAGTCGTGACCGACGAACAAAGCGTCTTCATAACCGTAATGATCCAGCACGCCCATCAGGTCGGCGCACAGGTGATGGATATCGTAACTTTCCACGGCTTCCGGGCGTGAGGAATGCCCGTAGCCGCGTTGATTGGGCATGATCACGTGGTAACCGGCTTCCACCAACGGCGTTACCTGATGGCGCCACGAGAACGCCATTTCCGGCCAGCCGTGGCAGAGCACGAGCGGTTTGCCCGTGCCAGCAGCAAACACTTCCAATTCGATACCATTGGTCTGCACGCGGACTGGATCTGGAAAGTCGATCATCGTTTACCCTTGAGAAGCGATCGCTTACGTTACGCTCAGGAACTACCGCAGTGCAAGGTACGCTGATAACGAAACCGTAACTACGAGTTCGACGACATAGGTGATGAACATCGAACACAGGAGTTCAGATGAGCAACGATTCGCACAGCTTAGGCGTAGGGTACATCCTTTGGATCTTCGGGTTCCTTGGAGCCCATCGGTTCTATTTCGGCAAACCCCTCAGCGGCACGCTGTACCTGTTTACCCTGGGATTATTTTTCATCGGATGGTTTGTTGATCTCTTTTTGATGCCCATGCTCGAGGAATCGGCAGATCGGCGCTACCTGCAAGGAGAAAAAAACTACACTCTGGGTTGGGTGCTACTTACCTTCACCGGTTTCCTCGGGTTTCACCGGTTCTACCTGGGTAAGATAGGTACTGGTTTGATTTACCTTTGTACGCTCGGGCTGTGCGGCATCGGCATCATTTACGACTACTGGACGCTCAACGAGCAGATCAGCTCCACAAACCTCGAATATTCCGACGAGTATTAGCGAAAACTGTCTGGGTGCGATAACTCGTTATAGATCGTACCGTGCACTTTTTTCTGCGTAGGAAAACTGGTCGATTCCGCTGGCCGCCCGAATGGACGCGGTCGCTTCGGCCATGGCGTCATCGAGGGGAATGCCGGTGGAATCGGCAACCCGGGTAATGCCGTTGAAGGCAGCCGCGACCGTCAACGCATCGACCGTTTCCTGCTTCCCCATACTGACGAAGGCATCGGCTCGCAACCCATCGAGCAGATCCCACTCACTGCGAATGGCGGCTTCCGTCAACCCCCGCAGCACGTCAC
>JACZXA010000032.1 GCA_022571865.1 Pseudomonadota bacterium | reverse complement strand
GTACTACGAGGGGAAGGGTCCGTGGGGGGGAGGGAAGCCGTAGTACGGCGACGGGAAACATCTTCGGCACACAATGTCGTGGAACACGGCGCCATACCCACTCGCAACACCACGCTGCGGGTGAGCCCAAGACGCTGTGACAGCTCACCCAACAACGCGGTCGGACCCTTTGCATCGATAACCGGCAGGGCACGAATCTGTTGATGCACTCGACGCACGTGAAATAGCGCGGCAAGTACCAACAATAACGCAACAACCCACCAGATAACAAGCAGATACACCGGCACGGGAATGCCGAGAGACCAGGTTGGGGGCTGCTCGAGACCCAACTCCCATACCCAACGCTCGCCACCGGTAAGCCACGGCATGCACAGTAGAATCACCGCAAAAATTGACAGCAACGTTCGCCTGCTCAGAGAGTTGTGTGGAAATACGAGTCCGCTTGCAACGGTCAGACAGCCGGAGAGCAGCACCAGACGCAACACCTCGCGTAGCGTGATGAACTCCTGGACCTGCAATTCCATGGCAATCCTAATTCTTTTCTTTGCGAATCTTGTTCAGTTCGGCTTCGATGGCGTCAAGGTCCGCCTCGCTCAATTTGTTGCGACCACCGCCCAACAAACTCACCACCGCATCTGCCGGTGAGCCATCGAAGAACGTTTCCAAAAGTCGCTGGAGCGCATTGCGTCGCGCTGCGCGTTTCGCCAGCACTGGCCTGTATATGTATCGTGGACCATCTTGCCGAAACGCCACGTGACTCTTATCCAACAACTTCTTCAGCAGCGCTCGCACCGCCGAGTAACTCGGTGAATCAGGGATTTCCTTATGGATTTCCGCGGCCGACGCCTCCTCCCGAGCGTAGAGAACATCCATGATCTGCCGCTCCCGGCGCGTTAGATGAACGTGTATTCTACGATTGCTCATGGCGCTCTCCTCTCTTAGCCAGGGCGATATCCGCCATCGCTTGACGTGGGCAATTCATGCAGTGCTGCTTTTTTAGCATCATGCTACATTTTTAGCACCAGGCGGGGAAAAACGAAAGGCTTTTCTTATACCAATTCGGTTCTAGAAATCGCGTGTTTTAGAACTGGTTAGTTCGTCCAGAGTGGTCCGGGGCCAGCCTGTTGCATGGCGTCCACTGGCTACGCACCGCACGGGTATCTTTCGAAGGAAAAGGCGAGTGAGGAGCCTGCGCGGTAGAAAATTCCGTCACGAAAAAGTATCACGGCGAGGACAGTTTTTCGCTCTTTTGAGGCGCTACGCAACGAAAAAGAGCACAAGTATGGACTGCTGTAGCGCTTTCGTAGTAGGAATCTTTTCTACCGCGCAGACTCGTAGGCGACCCGAACAATACCGCGAACACAGCAAGCTGGTAATTTCTGGACAGGAACTGGTAAGCAACAACCGTCAGGCCAACACCGGATCCGCCTTCGCCAGATCGAGTGAGGCCTCTTTGGCAAACCCGAGGGCCTGCTCGCGAAGCAGGTGGTTGGATTGTGCCAGACGGGAAAGTGCGGCAAACGCAATCCACTCAGCCGATACCTCAAAATGTTCTCGTAGATCATCGCGAGATTCCGAGAGGCCAAAGCCGTCTGTTCCAAGTACGGTATAAGGTCCTGGAATCCATGCGGCGATGCTCATGGGTAGCGCCTTTACGTAGTCCGAGGCCGCGACGAACACACCCTCTTCACCTGCGAGCAGCTGTGTCACGTATGGCACTTCGTCCCTTTCGCCCACATCGAGCAGTAATCGGCGCTCTACCGCGTACGCTTCCCTGGCGAGTTCGTTGTAGCTCGTTACACTCCAGACGTTGCACATGATCCCACGCTCGTCGAGCAGAGTCACCGCGCGAAGCACTTCGGACATGATCGCGCCACTACCAAAAAGGTTCACGGTGGCACCAACCATACGCTTGAAACAATACATACCTGCCAGCACTCCGGGTTGCGCACCCTCCGGAAGCGGTGGCATCGAATAGTTCTGGTTGGTCAGCGTGAGGTAATAAAAAACATCCTCCTGCTCCTGATACATCCGTCGAATCCCATCGCGGACGATGAGCGCGATCTCAAACGCAAATGCAGGATCAAAGCTCTTGAGATTCGGTACCGTACCCGCAATCAGGTGTGAATGTCCGTCCTGATGTTGCAGGCCTTCGCCATTGAGCGTCGTGCGGCCTGATGTGCCTCCAAGTAGAAAGCCTTTACACATCATGTCTCCACATGCCCAGATCATGTCTCCTACCCGTTGAAAACCGAACATGGAATAGAAGATGTAGAACGGGATCATGGGCAAGCCATGGTTCGCGTACGCAGTTCCGGCTGCCATGAATGATGCCATGGCACCCGTTTCGCAAATACCTTCCTGGAGTATCCGCCCGTCGGTAGCCTCTTTGTATGGTGCGATCGATCCCGCATCCACCGGTCGATAAGTCTGCCCCGCCGGTGAGTAGATGCCTGCCTGGGGAAACAATCCGTCCATGCCGAACGTGCGGGCTTCGTCGGGAACGATAGGCACCAGGTAGGGACCAATGTTTTTGTCTCTCAACAAGCGCGACAACATTCGCACCACGACCATGGTAGTGGAGACTTCACGTTCAGACCCTTCGAACATATCCTTGAAAAGCGCGAGGTCCGGCGGTTCCAGCCTTTCGCAGTTGACTTCGCGAACCGGCAGATAGCCACCAAGGGCCTGTCGACGAGCGTGCAGATACTCAATTTCCGGTGCGTCCTCGGGTGGTTTGTAAAACGCCGCGCGCGCTACTTCTTCGTCGGACAGCGGGATGTCGAAACGTTTCGCCAGTTCACTGCGCTCTTTGAGGTTCAGATATTTTTTCTGATGCACGGTGTTGCTGCCTTCGCTACCCCGGCCCAATCCATCTCCCTTCACGGTCTTCAACAAGATAACGCACGGTTTCCCTGTCACCTGAGCCGCGCGTTGGAACGCGGCATAGATCTTGTGGTGATCCTGGCCTCCCCGTTTGATCGAACGGATCTCTTCATCGGACAACGTTTTCATGAGCTCCGCGAGCTCCGGGGAATTCTCTACCCAGTGCTCGCGAACAAAGTCACCGGGCGACACGCTGTACATCTGGTAATCGCCATCCACGGCCTGCTCCATCCGTTCCTGCAGTATCCCGCGATCGTCCCGGGCAAGAATTGCGTCCCAACCACCCCCCCAGATGACCTTGATGACGTGCCAGTCGGCGCCACGAAAAGAACGTTCCAACTCCTGAATTATCTTGCCGTTGCCACGAACCGGACCGTCCAGGCGCTGGAGGTTACAGTTGATGACCAACACGAGGTTGTCCAATGCTTCGCGGCTGGCTATGTTGATTGTGCCGAGTACCTCTGGCTCATCCGATTCGCCGTCACCGATAAAGGTCCATATCTTGCCGCCGTTGTTCGACTTCAAACCCCGGCTTTCCAGATATTTTGCAAACCGCGCCTGGTAAATGGCACTCGGTGTGGAAAGACCCATACTCGCGGTAGGCATCTGCCAGAACCAGGGTAAACGGCGCGGATGCGGGTACGAGGGTAATCCACCCCCTTCGGCAAGTTCGCGGCGGAAGTTACCGATCTGCGTCTCGCTCAGCCGACCTTCCAGAAACGCGCGCGCATAAACGCCCGGCGCCGAATGGGCCTGAAAGTGCACCTGGTCACCGCCGTAGTCCTCACTCCTGGTGCGGAACACGTGATTGAATCCTACTTCCATCATCGTGGCGGCCGACAAATAGGTGGCGATATGCCCACCCACCCCGGAGCCACTGTCGTAGGCCTGCAAGACCATCGCCACGGCATTCCAGCGGATGATGTTTTCCAGCCGCTGTTCCAATTCGATGTTCCCTGGATAGCGAGGCTGATCGCGTACATCGATGGTGTTTTTATATGGCGTGTTGAGCGCCGCATCGGTCAACACCAGACCCTGATGGCTGAGGTGCGCCTGCAGTTTGTGCAGTAGCTCGCGGGTCTCCTGCTCACCGCGGTTGCTCAACACATCATCGATGGCGTCCAACCACTCCTGCTGCTGTTCTGCCCAATCGTCCTCTGCTACAGGGTTGGCGGGGTGAGATTTTTCCAACGGTGGATCCTGGCGGGCCAAACGCCCGCGTAAATATCAAGGGGGCACAAACTACGCCAAGCAAACCCGCGGGTCCAGACATCAGCTAATGGGCTGGAATCGGCAACATCACAGGCACACAGCCAGCCGCTGAGAATCGTTCTGGTACACTGGCCCCCTCGAATTCTGGGGATTGGGGGCTTATGCGTGCGTGCCGACTCATGAGCGGGATCGTTCTGATGGCAGTTTCCGGCTGCTCCACCGAGGAAGCCGGTCCTCAAAATACGCCCCCTGCGCAAGCGGTCGTTAACCAGATCAGCGACGAACGCGCCCGCAAAATTCAGGCGGCAACCGCGACCATCGATGGGAAACGTATTACTGAGGCCGATCACGAGCCCGGCAACTGGCTGTCCCACGGACGCACTTACGACGAGCAGCGGTTCAGCCCGTTAACCGATATCAACGCCCGAAACGCTTCCGAACTCGGGCTCGCGTGGTACTGGGACACGGGAACCACTCGCGGACTGGAAGCAACCCTGATCGTTGTGGACGGCACGATGTTCAGCACCGGTTCCTGGTCGGTGGTGTGGGCTCACGATGCCGCAACCGGCGAGTTGCTTTGGACTTACGATCCACAGGTACCAAGAACCTGGGGGAAATACGCCTGCTGCGACGTCGTGAACCGGGGGGTCGCGGTATGGAAGGGCAAGATATACGTGGGCACGCTCGATGGACGGTTGATCGCCCTGGATGCAGGTACCGGTCAGCCCGTTTGGGAAGTACAGACCACCGATCCCGATCAGCCTTACACCATCACCGGCGCACCACGCATCGTGAAAGACAAAGTCATTATCGGCAATGGCGGTGCTGAATATGGGGTTCGTGGCTACGTCACCGCCTACGACTCGCAAAGTGGTGCCCGGAAGTGGCGGTTTTATACGGTGCCCGGAGACCCGGCACAACCTTTCGAGAGTCGGGCCATGGAGCTTGCCGCGATGACCTGGCGCGGTGGCAAATGGTGGGAGATTGGCGGCGGTGGCACGGTGTGGGATTCCATGGCCTACGATGCGCAGCTCAATCTACTGTACATCGGTGTTGGCAACGGCTCGCCCTGGAATCGCTACATCCGCAGTCCCGGTGGTGGCGACAATCTCTACCTGTCATCCATTGTCGCGATCAATCCCGACAACGGCACGATGGTCTGGTATTACCAGACCACACCCGGCGACACCTGGGACTATACGGCCGTGCAACATATGATCCTCGCAGACATCGAGATCGAGGGTCGGGTACGCAAGGTGATCATGCAGGCACCCAAGAACGGCTTTTTTTACGTGCTCGATCGCACCGACGGCGAGTTCATCTCGGCACAAGCCTATGTGCCGGTGACCTGGGCCACTCATATAGACCCCGAGACGGGGCGGCCGGTAGAAAACCCGGACGCCCACTATGCCAACGAAGTCAAGAAGATCCGCCCCGCGCCCTACGGAGGACACAATTGGCATCCGATGACCTTCAGCCCCAACACAGGGCTCGTGTACATTCCGGCCCTGGATCTGCCGTTCAAATACGCTCAAGACAACGCATTCAAATATCAACCAGGCCAGTGGAACACGGGCATCGACTTCGCCCAGCTGATTCCGAGCAAAAACCCGGACACGATGCTGGCAGATCTTGGGGAGGTAAAAGGCCACCTCGCCGCCTGGGACCCGGTAACTCAGCAGGAGGTCTGGCGAGTACAACATGCCATGTCCTGGAACGGGGGGCTTTTGAGCACCGCGGGTAATCTCGTCTTCCAAGGTCGAGCCGATGGGCAATTTGCCGCATATCGTGCCGATACCGGCGAGCTTGTGTGGGAATTTCCCGTCGGGGTGGGAATCATTGCCCCACCGGTAACCTACACCGTTGATTCGGAACAATACATTGCCGTTGTGGCTGGTTGGGGTGGTGCTTTTGGCCTCGCATCTGGTGTCCCTCGGCATCGCGACAACGTTCTCAGCGAAGGTCGCATACTGGCTTTCAAAATCGGTGGCCAATCCGAACTGCCACCGCTGAAGGTCGCCTTCATCGATATTCCGGTGCCACCCCCCATGAACATTACGCCCGCACAAATCGCTCTGGGGGAAACCCTGTTTCACCAATACTGCGCAATCTGTCATGGCGCGGGGGTGACGGCTGCGGGGGGAGGCATCCCGGATCTTCGCTACATGGCGCCCAGCACCCACCAGGCGTGGGACGCAATCGTACGCGCTGGCGCCTATGCCGGAGCCGGTATGGCTGGATTCGCCCACGTGCTGACGGAAGAGGATTCCACCGCTGTACACGGTTACGTCGTCGCAGCCACCGAAGCGACCATTGCCTTCTGTCACAGCGAGTACCGCAGAAACTACCCGGAATTGTTGGATACGGCCTGTACGAGAGGAGAGATCATAGCGGAACCCTGAAGCCCATGGATGCGCAACCATTTTCCGAAAAAATCGGCAGGTTGGGAGGAAAAGCTATAGCGTAAAAAAATGCCACCATGGCACTTTTGAGACAAGTTGGTTCGTTCTTGAGAGATCTACTGACTGCGTCGTTTTTCGCCAGTGAGGTCCAAAGTTACCGCGATGGGACGATGATCGGACAACCGGCAGTCGAGCACTTCGTATTCGCGAATGTTGATACCCGGGGATACGAGCACATGATCGAGCGCGAGGGAAGGTCGCCAGGAAGGATAGGTGGGATCAACCCGCTCGGCCGGCATCAAACCGGTATCCGCGAGCGGTGAGTTGAATAGCAACTCTGAGAGGTGGCTGTTCATGTCGCCCATGACGACCACACAGGGCTCGTTGATGATCAACCCACGGACGTACTCCAACTGCTGCTGGCGCGAACGATCGCCGAGAGAGAGATGCAACAGCACCAGCAATACCTGCTCATCAGCCCACGGCAAACGCACCACGATCGCGCCCCGTCCCGGGATGGTTCCCGGTAGCTTGTGATCCTCCATCTCGATCGGCCGGATCCTGGACAGCAAACCGTTACCGTGCTGGGCAAAAGGCCCCAGATCGCGATTCAGCTGCGTATACCAATAGGGAAACTGGGCGCGATCCGCGAGATATTCCACCTGATTGACAAAACCGCTACGGATGCTGCCGCCGTCTATTTCCTGTAACGCAACGACGTCATATTCGGCGACCAGGTCCGCGATGCGCCGTAAATTGTCGGTTCGGTCTACGTGGGGTAACACGTGTTTCCAGCCTTTGGTCAGGTACTCACCGTAGCCGCTGGTCTTGATGCCGACTTGAATGTTGAACGTCAGAAATCGCAGGGGCTCCAAGGCTGCCTTGCGTACCTGGTGCATCGAATGAATGTTGATAGCTGCAGACACCGACTTGCAGCGTCCTTCCGCCCTTCGCGACCATGCGGGCATAGCCAGAGGTTTCCTGGATCTTCGTTTAAGTCTAGCCCGTCTGAGAATCTTGAATTGTGGACTGCCTGGCATTTTGCTCGATTACTGCCCTTTCGATGCACTTATTGCCTTAGTGCGGTCCGCATTCGCGGCTCCACGACGTTCGGCAATCAGGAAATCCACAATCTCGAGCATCTTGGTGTTGTTCCCAGCCATCTTGCCGTCGATCCGATAGATCCCGTCTACGATCAACGTCGGTACTCCGGTAACCCGGTAGGCTCGCCCATGGGCCTCGGCTTGCTGCACGCGGCTGCGCACGCTGAAGGAATTGAAGACTTGAGTGAACTCGGAAGGCACAACCCCAGCCACTTCCTGAAACAGTGCCGCCAGCAACGAAGGATTGCCCAGGTTCACGCCTTGATCATGCAGCGCCCGGAACATGGGTTGATGCACCTTTTCCCCAATTCCGAGTACCTCGGCGGCATAAAACGCCTGAGCGAGGAGTTTCCACGTTTTATTGAAGATCGCCGGGACGCGCCGAAACAACACATCATCCGCTTGTTCACCCCGCCAAGCTTCCAGGGTCAGATCGAAGTTCTTGCAGTGTATGCAGGCGTATGAAAACAACTCCACCACTTCTACCCGGTTCGCGTCTTTGGTTTCCACCGGCACGGGCAATCGTTGGTAGTGAACGCCTTCTTGAAAATCTGCCGCCCTGGCGGATACCGTTACCAGCAGCAGCAACAACACATGACCCATTGGCTTCATAGTGACCTCAAATTTCCAAGGACAGTCTAACAGCGACGATTAGTCGGATTTCGTGACAACGTGCGCGCAGACACTCGACTTGGACCGCCGTGACGACCGTTAGTGCAAACCTCGCAGATAGTCGGCGAGTGCGCGAATCTCGGTATCGGTGAGGCCAGAAGCCACATCGCGCATCATGCCTCCATATTGCTCATCTGTGACACGCAGGCCTTCACGATAGGCCGTGAGCTGAGCGATCGTGTAGGACGTTGATTGACCGCTCAAGCGAGGGAAACCGGCCAAAGCATTGCCGCTACCCGTTGGCGAATGACAAGACGTGCAAGCCGCCACGCCTTTCTTCTGAATTCCACCACGATAGATGCTTTCGCTGGTGGCTACGGATTTGGCGTCTCCCTCGGTTTGACCAAGTTTTCCCGGCAACGAGGCGTAATAGGCGGCCAGATCCTCAAGATCCTGCTCGCTTTTGCCGATGAGCTGACCTGTCATCAGCACAATGGTCCGCGCGCCCAACTGAATCAACTGCAGTTGGCGAAAAAGATAACGTTCGTTCTGACCGGCGAGGTTCGGATACGTTGGATCAATGCCACTTGCACCATCCTGTCCGTGACAGGCCGCACATACTATTGCCTGCGCCTTGCCGGCTTCAGGATCTCCCGCGGCGAAGGTCACCGAGGCGCCGAGCAGCGCCAACACCGATATGAGAAAACGAATCTGCATCACAACGAATCCTTTAAACTACCCACCCCAAGTTTTGAGGGCGCGGATTATAACTCAACCATCCCGGAGTCATAGGTCGAGTACCAAAGAACAACACGTGAGCAAACCGCCCTCCACTGAAGATAGCAGAACGACGCCGGATCGGTTGCAGGTCTCGTTTATCTTAAGCGCTCCAACGCTGGCAAAATGCCCGCGACCGACCGGGCCGGAGGTGGCCTTTGCGGGACGTTCCAATTCTGGAAAGTCCAGCGTGCTGAATCGGCTGACAGGTAATCGACATACCGCAAAGGTCAGCAAGACGCCGGGGCGAACTCGGCTGCTGAATTTTTTCGACGTCAAGGACGGTGGTCGTGTCGTCGATCTACCGGGTTACGGATATGCCAAGGCAGGCCGTCAAGCTCAGCAGAAATGGCAGCGTGCGGTCAATGAATACCTCTCTTACCGAGACAATCTCACCGCCGTCGTACTGGTGACGGATATCCGCCATCCCGATCAACCCTACGACACCGAACTCATCAACTGGAGTGCAGAATCGGAACTACCTCTGTTGGTGTTGCTCAACAAAGCCGACAAGCTGAAACAGAGCGCCCGAATGAAAGCGCTGCGACACGTCAGGAAAACCGTGAACCATTTTCCCCACATCGAGGTGCGGTGTTTTTCGGCGTTTTCCGGGTTAGGCCACAGAGAAGTTCTAACAGCGATCGCCGGGTGGCTCAACGAGCCTCAGTGAGCTTCGTTCCAGTTATCACCCACACCCACATCGACGATGAGTGGCACTGCCAATTCCGCCGCACCCTCCATGAGCCGGGCGACATTGCTGGATAGTTCGACTACCTGATCCTCCACCACCTCGAAAACCAGTTCGTCATGAACCTGCATGATCATCCGGGCGTTGACGGAACCCTCGTTGAGCCAGGCGTCGACGGCGAGCATTGCACGTTTGATCACGTCTGCCGCCGTACCCTGCATTGGGGCGTTGATGGCAGCGCGCTCTGCCGCCTGACGGCGTTGCATGTTGGCTGCATTGATCTCCGGAAGATACAACCTCCTGCCGAAAACCGTTTCTACATATCCCCGTTCGTGGGCCATCGCCCGCGTTGTCTCCATATAGGTTCGAACTCCCGGGTAGCGATCGAAGTAACGATCGATGTAATCCTGAGCTACGGCCCGGGATATGTGCAGCTGACGGCCAAGACCAAATGCAGACATACCGTAAATCAGCCCGAAATTAATCGCCTTCGCGTTCCTGCGCTGCTCATTGGTTACCTCGTCGACGGAGCATCCGAAAACTTCCGCAGCGGTGGCCCGGTGTATGTCGAGTTCTGCTTCGAACGCAAGAAGCAAACCAGCATCGTTTGACAGGTGCGCCATGATTCGAAGCTCGATCTGGGAGTAATCGGCGGCCACGATCTTGTTTCCCGGCGGAGCGACAAACGCCTGACGGATGCGTCGTCCTTCTTCCGATCGGATCGGGATGTTCTGCAGGTTCGGATCCGAGGAAGACAACCGACCGGTCGCTGTAACCGCCTGGTGGTAGGATGTGTGGATCCGTCCCGTCTTCTGGTTGATCTCCAAGGGCAGCTTGTCGGTATACGTGGATTTGAGTTTGGCGAGGCTGCGATATTCGATAATGGTGCGTGGCAGCTCAAAGTCTGTAGCCAGGTCTTGAAGCACCGGCTCAGCCGTGGATGGCTTACCTTTCGGCGTTTTCTTGAGCACGGGTAATTCGAGCTTCTCGTAGAGGATGGACTGCAGTTGTTTGGTCGAATCCAGATTGAATTCTTCGCCCGCCAGCATCCACGCCTGCTCTTTCAGCTCACCGATCCGGCCGTGAAGCTCTCGGCTCTGCTCTTTGAGCAATCCACCATCCACCAACGTACCCTGTCTCTCCATACGTGAAAGTACGCTCAACAACGGTAGCTCGATGTCCAGATAAACCGACTCCAGAGCGTTTTCCTTAGTGAGTTCAGACCACAACTTCCGGTGTAGCTGTAACGTGATGTCGGCGGCTTCGGCAGCAAAAACCGCCGCCTCATCGACGGGGATTTCCCCGAAAGACAGTTGTTTGGCACCTTTGCCTGCAATGGTTTCGTATCGGGTAATTTTCCGATCGAGGTATTTCTCGGCAAGCGCGGCCACGTTATGACGATTACCGACGCTGTCGAGAACGTAAGACTCCAACATCGTGTCGAAGCCGACACCTTTGAGTTCGATGCCGTATCGCGCAAGCACACTCATGTCGAATTTGAGATTCTGCCCAACCTTGACGATGCCGGGATCTTCCAGCAGCGGCTTGAAAGCCTCGAGCACTTCGGGCACGGAAAGTTGCACAGGCGCGCCAATGTAGGTGTGTCCCACCGGAAGGTAAACGGCCTCCCCGGCTTCGGCACAAAACGAGAAACCCACGAGTTCTGCATTCATGTATTCGTCACTGGTCGTCTTGGTAACGATCGCGATCAGCTCGGCAGATGACAGACGCTCCACCCACGTGGCGAGATCGGCCACATTGTCCACGCACCGATAGTTACGTTCGGCGACGGCCGCCGGGGCCGGTGGCATTTCACCGTCGCCAGGACCTTCTACTTCATCGAGCCAGGCTTTGAATTCGAACGTGGCATACAGGTCTTTGAGCCGAGCCGTATTCGGCGGCGGCGCCTTGAGATCATCGATACCCACCTCCAACGGCACATCACATTTGATCGTGGTGAGTTCGCGGGACAGGGGTAGCTGATCCAATGATTCCCGTAGATTCTCTCCAACTTTACCCTTTATCAACTCCGCGTTGGCGATGACTTCATCGAGGCTTCCGTACTCGTTGAGCCATTTGGCGGCGGTTTTGGGTCCTACCTTCGCGACCCCGGGAATGTTGTCCACCGAGTCCCCCATCAGGGCGAGGTAGTCAACGATCAACTCAGGCCTAACCCCGAATTTCTGAATGACACCTTCACGATCCATCGGCGTATCACTCATGGTGTTCACGAGCGTCACGTAATCCGAGACGAGTTGCGCCATGTCCTTGTCACCGGTGGAGATGATGGTGCGGCGCTTCGCCAACGTTGCTTCGGTCGCAAGCGTACCGATGACGTCATCCGCCTCCACACCTTTGACCTCGAGCAACGGCAGACCCATGGCTCGGATGATGTCGTGAATGGGTTGGATCTGTTCACGCAGATCGCCCGGCATCGGCGCGCGGGTGGCTTTGTAGTCGGCAAAAAGTTCATCGCGAAACGTTTTACCGGGTGCATCGAAAACAACTGCGATGGGGCTGCCGACAAAGTCCTTTGCGAGCTTTCTCAACATGCTGATGACCCCCCGGATTGCGCCGGTTGGTCTGCCGTCGGTTGTTTTGAGCTCAGGTAGCGCAAAATAAGCGCGAAACAGATAGGACGAACCGTCAACAAGCAGCAACGGCAGGTCGCTTCCGGATTCCGCTTCAGGGGCTTTTTTCATTACCATTTCAATCCAGATTCCTTCACCATTCCGTTGTATGTGCCCTTTCAGCTCGACACTATTGCAGCCGGCTTTGCGCCTTGCAAACCCGATGCGTCACGACAGCCGGTGCGCCAGAAAATTGCCTATCTGGGTGACATTCATGCTGCTTACCCTGTCGGCCCCAAACCCCGCGTTTGCTGCCCAGGCATCGGCACTCGAAAATCTCAAAGGGCCCGATGTCACTATCATCGCCGGTGACGATCGCACCGTTTACGAGTTCTGGCAGGGTGGTGAATTGCGTATGGTGAAGATCGTACCGAAGTGGGGAAAACCGTATTTTCTGGTACCACGGGACCGCACGACCGGGTTTGGCAACCTTGAACGTACGGAGACGCTGTTGCCCAGTTGGGTCATCATCGAGTTTTAGCTAGGAGTCTACGCGGTAGAAAATTCCGTCACGAGAAAGTACCACGGCGAGGACAGTTTTTCGCTTGTTTTGAGGCGCTTAAGTGGCGCTACGCAACGAAAAAGAGCACAAATATGGACCGTTGTGGTGATTTCGTAGTGGGAATCTTTTCTACGGCGCAGACTCCTAGGTAAGGATTATTCATGAACAAGCTACTGCGGTCGCCGATACCAACGAAAACACTGTGCGTGCTCCCTACGGGTGCTCGACGTGCTGTCAAGCACGCCTGCGCGCCCTTCGGTCCGCGCCACAAAGTGTTTTCAGCTACTCTGGCAGTTTGCTCTGCAAACTGCTTAGCAATTCGCATAGCGAATTGCCCTCGACCCCAACCTCGCTACGCTTCTTGATGAATAATCCAGGCTAGTATGAGTAGTATGTTGAAACTCATCGGGGCCTAGGAGCTTTGAGTTCGTCATGAACGCCGTCACGCAACTCGATGTACTCGAGCTCGAGAAGACCGTCGCCCGTTACCACATCGGTGAATTGATTCGCTATTGGCCCGCAGCCAATGGAATCGAAAACAGCAACTATTTCCTGCGCACGAGTTGCGACGATTCTGAACGAGAGTACGTGCTCACTATCGTTGACCAGCCGTCTAATTCGGGGCCGGCATACGTACCTTTGCTGGACGTCTGCATCGATGCCGGGCTACCGGTTGCCAGAGTAATACGCAACACCAACGGTGACCCCTACGATGAACTGGCGGGCAAGCCAGTATTACTGGCACCGCGGCTTGCCGGTAGACACGCCCACAATCCCACCATGAAACAGATACAAGCGCTGGCGAGTTTTACCGCACGTTTCCATCTGGCTACCGCAAAGCTGGATTTCCCCGTACCGAACTACCCCCGCAATTCCATCTGGCTGAGCGAACAGCGTGACCTGACACAAGGCCGCCTGCCGTATTCGAGTTACCGAATGCTTGAAGATACCGTGTCTCGGGTGAATTCTCTGCTGGCGCGCCGCGACACCGGGGAGTTGCCTACGGGGGTTATTCACGGCGACCTTTTTCGCGACAACGTGTTGTTCAACGAACGAGGCCTGAACGGGGTACTCGATTTCCACCACGCGGCCACGGGTTATCTCATCTATGATCTCGCCGTGATCGCCAACGATTGGTGCACCGACGCCAACGGCGTTCTAGACCCCGAAAGAACGGTTGCTTTGATGCGCGCATACCACAAAATTCGCCCGTTCACCAAACAGGAAATCTGGTTTTTTCCGAGTTTCGCTCTTTATGCTGCCGTCGCATTCTGGTTATCGAGGCTTTCGGTCGCCCTTAGCGACGATGGCAACAAACGGGTCAACAATCCGGAAGAGTTTGAGCGTATCGTGCAGCAGCATTCGGCTCACTCGTTCTATCTTGACGATCGGTTACTGAACTTCCAATAGCACAACGGCAAACCACTCGCGATCGTCCGTCCAGATTGATCTGACGGCAAATCCCGCGGCTTCAGCGAGTGCCTGGAACTCTTCGACGTGATATTTGTAGGAGTTTTCGGTATGGATGGTTTCATTGCGGGCGAACTCGACGGTTTCCGTTCCCACGTTGACCTGTTGGTCTTTGCGGCTGCGCAGGTACATTTGTATGCAGCCTAGATCTTCGTTGTAAATCGCTTCATGAGTGAACTCATCGACCACAAAATCGGCACCCAGCTCTTCGTTGAGATGTTTGAGCAGGTTGAGGTTGAATTCCGCCGTGACCCCCTGGGAATCGTCGTATGCAGCCTCCAGGATATCCGCTGCCTTTTTTCGGTCGACCCCGATGATCAACTGGGCTCCCCTGCCGAGATTGCGGGCGATATTGGTCAGAAATATCACCGCGTCGGCGGGGTCGAAGTTGCCAATACTCGAGCCAGGGAAAAACCCCACCCGCTTCCAACCGTTCGCAATCTCCGGCAGTTCGAAAGGTTGAGTGAAATCCACACAGATCGGATAGACGCTCAAACCGGGAAAGTCCCGGTGTAAGGCCCTTGCGTTGCTCTGCAGATGGTCCTTGGAAATATCCACCGGCATGTACGCTTCAGGCTGCCCCGTTTCGAGCAGCTTGCGAATTTTCTGACTGGATCCGCTGCCATATTCGACCAGACAGGTCCCACCTCCAATGACCACAGCTAAATCTTCCCGATACCGATCGAAAACGGCCATTTCCGTACGGGTCAGGTAATACTCGGGAAGTTCGGTGATGGATTCAAAAAGTGCGGAGCCCTGCTCATTGTAGAAGTACTTGGGCGCGATACGCTTGTTCTGTTCACGTAATCCGGCCACGATCTCCTCATGCATATCTCGCCGAGCGGGCTTGAGATCAAAAAACTGATAGTCCCCGAGGGCGGTAACGTCAGAAGTCATTGGCCAGACGTATACCGCTGAATTGCCAGCGGTCCCCGGGATAGAAAAAATTGCGGTAGCTCGACCGAATATGATTGTGCGGCGTAACGCAGGAACCACCCCGCAACACCAGCTGATTACTCATGAATTTTCCGTTGTATTCTCCTAATGCGCCCGACGGTGGCCGATAGCCCGGATAGGGTGTGTAGGGACTCGCCGTCCATTCCCACACGTCACCAAACAGTTGCGTGCAGGCTGTTTCACAACCTGGGCCAACGGGGTCTGATGGCAAGGGATGGAGGTGGTTATTTTCTCTGAAGTTACCGTGGATGGAATCGTTACCAAGAAAACCGATCGTTCGGTCTGTTGCCGTTTCCCATTCCTGCTCGGTTGGCAGCCGGCACCCTCGCCAGCGTGCATAAGCATCCGCTTGGTAATAACACACATGGGTGACGGGTGCTGCCATCTCGAGGGGTAAAAGTCCACCAAGACGATACTCAAGCCACTGTTCATCACGTTTCACCCAATACAACGGGGTGCACAATATGTCATGTTGCACGGTCATTCGGCGCTCGCACAACCACTTCCAACCATCACTCAGCCAAAGTTCTGGACGCTCACAACCCGCATCGTCGATGAATTCGAGGTACTCATTGTTAGTCACCACTCGGTTCGCCAACCCAAAGGGACCGACCAGCGCCTCGTGGCGGGGCAACTCGTTGTCGAAACAAAACCCCGCTTCGGCACCAATCCATACCCTGGCCGCATCAAATTGGCTGAAGGTGAGCTCAGACTTCTCAGCCGTTACCTCGCGAACCGTGAGATCTTCACGATAGGCCGGATACAGTGGGTTGTGGCCTAAATTGTACTTCACATCGGTGAGCAACAGCTCCTGATGCTGTTGCTCATGATTGAGTCCAAGTACAATGCGCCGAGCTACCTCCCGATCCGTTGAACCCAATAGGCTGTGCATCGCCTGGTCTACATGGCGACGATAAGCAAAGATCTCACTGACCGTAGGACGCGAGAGCAATCCTCGCCGTTGCCGTGGGAAGGGGTCCCCTACGCCGTGGTAATAGGAGTTGAACAGATACTCGAAGCGGGGATGGAAAACTTCGTAGCCCGACTGGAAAGGTTTGAGCAAAAAGGTTTCAAAAAACCAGCTCGTGTGCGCAAGGTGCCACTTGGGTGGGCTGGCGTCATCCATGGGTTGCACGCCGAAGTCTTCGATAGCCAATGGCTCGCACAACGTTTCGCTCTGCGCGCGCACACGCGCAAACTCAAAGGTTAGACCCTGTTCCGGGACCTGATCAACCTCGACATCAAGTCTCCTGCCTCTATCCAATCCCCCCCCTAAACTACCCCCAACTTACCCGAGTACCTGGCCTCGACTAGAAAGACGCCGCGAGCGAACGATATGTGAGCACAAGGGTATCAACCTTATGGGGCATCTTGATGATCCCTTGGTAGTGACCCAGGGGATTGATGATGACGATATTGGCCGAATGTTCAATCTGGTAACCCTCGTTCAAGCCGGGTAGCTTAGCAAACGCGATGTTGAGCTGCCGTGCCAGCCTTGCAAGTTCACCCGTCTCGCCCCCCACCCCGGTAAAATTTTCCGAGAAGGCGCTCACATACCTGCCCAACGTTTCGCTATCGTCCCTTTCGGGATCCACTGTAACAAGCACGCCTTTGAAGCCATTCGCGAATTCCGAACTCTCTCGATTTATCCGACGTTCGGCCTGGGCCATTACCGACAGGGTCGTCGGACACACATCCGGGCAATGGGTGAAACCGAAAAATACGAAAGACCAGCTGCCTTGCAAATCCTTGAGTTCAAACGGCTCGCCACTATGTGCCAGGAGCGAAAACGGGGCGATCTCCCTGGGTCGCTCAAAGACGATCACACCGCGTTCACGCAATTGCTCGAGGGATAGCTGTGGCGAGCGGGTAATTTTGTAAACAAGCATGCCGAGAACAATGACGACGAAGGTCAGGCATAACGATACGGTTTTCTGCAGTCCGGTCATCTATGCTCCAACCGCCAGGTCACTGCGTCAGGTGGCGAGTTCGACAACCACAAAATAGTGGTCAATCAGCAGAACGCTAAACAGTACCATCAGGTAAACGATGGAGTATTTGAAGGTTTCAATCGGTGCGCGCGGATTCTTATTCTTAAGCAACACCACGGCCCAATACAGGAATCCTGCTCCGAGTCCGATCGCTCCGGCAAGGTAGAGCCAACCGCTCATCCCGATAGCAAACGGCAGCAAGCTGACGGCCACGAGTATCAGGGTGTAGTAGAAGATGTGTAATCGAGTGTATGCCTCCCCGTGGGTAACCGGCAACATGGGGACGTTCACTTTGGCATACTCCTCCTTTCGATCCAGCGCCAGCGCCCAGAAGTGGGGAGGCGTCCAGGCGAATATGATCAGCACAAGCAGTAGCGCACCCGGTTCCACGCTGTTGGTGACCGCAGCCCAACCGAACAACGGGGGTGCTGCGCCGAAAAGCCCACCAATGACAATGTTCTGCGGCGTAGCCCGCTTGAGAAAGAGGGTGTAGATGAGTCCATAACCGACCCAGGATGCGAGATTCAACCACGCGGTAAGCGGATTCACGAGTACGTACAACAACAACAGGCCCGACACACCCAACACGGCTGAGAAGGCAAGGCCCTGAACGATTCCGATCCTACCTGTGGCAACCGGCCGAGCCTCGGTACGAGCCATGCGAGCGTCGATTTCCGCGTCAGCGATGTGATTGACCGCAGCCGCCGAGCCAGCAACAAGCCCGATACCCACCAGCCCGAAGACAAGAACGTCAAGCCCTACCATGCCTGGAACCGCCAGGAACATGCCGGCTACGGCGCACAACAACATGAGCAACACCACTCTGGGTTTACACATCTCCAAATAGTCGCGCCAGCTGGCGACCGGTAGCGTTAGCTCACTCAACGATCAGTTCCTTCCGAAAAGCGCGATAGCTTACAGTAACCATCGCAAGCAGCAATAGCGCCCCTACGGCGTTGTGTAGGGTGGCAACGCCGAGCGGCAACAACCAGATCACGTTTCCTATGCCTAAGCAGATCTGGCCGGCCAGTATGCCAGCCAACGGCCAACCGAGCACGTCACCCGAACGAATCAGGCGAACGGCCAACGCCCCCACCACGATCAGCACCAACCCAGCCCCCGCACGATGAACTACCTGGATTGCGACCCGAGCTTCGCTGTCCAACATACCACCCAGATAATTGGGTCCGACGGATTGCATGAAGTTGAAACCGGCGGCTAGGTTCATCTGCGGCCAAAACGATCCGTGGCAGGTCGGAAAATCTCCACAGGCGAGTGCGGCATAGTTGGAGGTAACCCAGCCGCCAAGTGCAATCTGCACGATAACCACTGCCAACCCGAACCCGATGTGGGGTGACAGACCCGTTCGCCCCACCCGCCAGCCAACGCCGACACCCAGGCGCAAACACATCAGCCAAAGCAGGCTCAACGTGGCAAAGCCACCAAGCAGGTGCGCCGTGACGACTTGCGGCCAGAGTTTCAAGGTGACCGTCCAAGCCCCAAAAGCGCCCTGGGTGATGACTAAGGCGAGAAGAAAGATCGGTAACTTCAGCGGCACGTCTGCTCGTCGATTGGCGACAACCAACCCGACAATGACCACCACCAGGAACCCGAGCATCGCGGCAAAATAGCGGTGGATCATTTCCCACCAGGCCTTGTCGGCCTCAACGGGTACATCGGGGAAACGGGCTTCGGCGATACCCACCTCCTGAGGGGTTTCCGGCACCGTTAGAAATCCGTAACAACCCGGCCAGTCCGGGCAACCGAGACCAGCATCCACCAGGCGGGTAAACGCTCCAAGAACCACGACAACAATGGCAAGAGCAACCCCCGACGCACACAGGAAAAGCAGACGTTTTCTAACCAATTTGAGAAACCTTCAACAATCTTTTCAAATCATCCAATACCAGACTACCGGCATCATCCAGCGGATACCAAAGCACCAGGTTACCGATGGGATCCACGATATAAACGCCACGATTCAACTTGCTCAGCGAGCCGGTCAGCCTGAGCAACCGCGGATACCGGGCAAGCCACTGCTCGGTTAAACCGATACGATCGGCCGACGTCAGAAAAGCACGGCGGATCCGAATCGCATATTTGTTCAACAACACGTGCAACTGACGCAACCGGCCAAGCGCGTGCTGGCAGGGCTGCTCGCAAACGCCTGGTTCCACGACCCATAGCCACCAGACCTCATCTAAGGCAAACGCTTCACCTTGCCGGTCGGTGAGCTCCACGTCATCTGTGGTCACTGGCGGCTGGACGAACTGACCTTGATTCGTGGTTCCCCAAACACCTTCTTCGCTCGCAACGACAAACAAAAGATAGGCGCCTAATAGCGACAACGCAGCAACGCCGAACAACCCGATCAACTGACCGCGTCCCCTGGTTTGCTTAGCCACTCGTTTTCAACCCGAAAACCACAAACCCTACCGTCAGTACCACCGCCAATCCAAACCACTGCGCAGCGTAACCGAGGTGACGGTCTGCGCCCATGCCCGTGTATAACTCCACAGGCTTCAATACCCCGGGCTGTCCAGCCTCCAGGCGAATCTCCACGGCCGTGGTATTGTCGAGCGCGGCGGCCATGCGGACAATATTCATTCTTTGCACGCGTTTCGGCCAGGTCTCGAACCACACATCCTCCGCCAGCAGCGGTATCATCCCGAGTTGCGGCCAGATGATTCCGACTAGTGTCAGTTGTCCTTCGACCGACACCACCTCCGGTAACTTTTCGCGTAATCGCGGTGCTGGAACCCAACCCCGGTTCACGAGCCAACGACGACCATCGTCGCCGAGAAAGCTTGCGATAATCCAGTAACCGGGCCTGCCTTGAACCATCTGGTTGTCCAGTAGAAAGTACCGGTTCGACTCAAATGAGCCCTGCAGGCGAATGTGCCGATATTGCATTCCCTCTGTCGATTCTGGAACTGCCACGGGTAACATGCTCAGCCGTTCGAAAACCAGTTGTGCCTGATCGCGTTTTTCGTCCGCACGATTAATCTGCCAGATACCCAGGCTCGCCAACAACGGTAAAAAAACTACGACGAACGCCGTCATCTTCCAGCCGGGAGACCATCGCTTACGGTACGCTACACCCACGGACAATCGGGTAATGACATGCTGAAGGTTCTTATACTCGTTCTTCTCGTGGCTGTAGTGACCAGCCTCTTCAGTGGGCTGATGTTTCTATTCAAAGATAACCACCGCAAACGGACATTATATGCGCTGGGGGTACGGATAACGCTCGCGGCGGCGCTGCTGTTGACCATCTTCTACGGATTCTATTCCGGGGAACTCGAATTCGGTAAAAGCGCCCCATGGCACAATCGCACAGCAACCCAATCCCTGGATTAGGTACCCGAGTCGATAGTCCCCATCCGCCGGGCAGGAACTAGCTTAGCTAGCTAGTTTCTGTCCGGAAATTCGCTCCCGCGAATTATCCTACGTCGGTTTGCTACATAAACCTCGCATTTTCCTTCGAAAAAGGCGCGTACTTTAGTGGTGCGTCTATGCACCGTACGCTAGCCCCAGTCCAAAATACAAGTATTTTGGACAGGAACTAGCTACATGACGTAGACGAATATAAACAGTCCCGCCCAGACAACATCGACAAAGTGCCAGTACCAGGAAGCTGCTTCAAACCCGAAACAATCGTGTGCCTTGAAGTGGCCGCGCATCGCTCGGATCAGTTGCATCAACAGGATGAAGGTCCCCAATGTCACATGGAAACCGTGAAAACCGGTGAGAAGGAAAAACGTGGAGCCGTAGATACCGCTCGAGAGCGTCAGTCCCAAATTCTCATAAGCATCCACATACTCCTCCACCTGGAGAATCAGAAACACGACACCCAACGCCACAGTAACAGCGAGCCAACCGACAAACTTAGTACGCGCTTCGTCTTTGATCGCAGTGTGGGCAAAGTGCACGGTGATGCTGGAAGTGAGGAGAATCACCGTGTTCCAGAAGGGCAGGTAGTCACCCCAGTTCAGGATTCCCGGCGAAGCCATGCTGGCACCCGGATTCTCAAACAGTCCTGGGTCGGGATTGTTTAGCACCGGCCAAACCGCTTCGAATTCCGGCCACAGATAGTCGCCAGTAAATCCCTTTGCCCCTTCGCCACCCAGCCAGGCAACCGCGAGATTCCGGGTATAAAACAACGCTCCGAAAAAAGCCGCAAAAAACATCACTTCTGAAAAAATGAACCAGCTCATGCCCCAGATGTACGATCGCTTGAGCTGCTGATTGACAAGCCCCTGGTGATTCTCCTCAACCACCTTGGCGAACCATGCAAACAGCACCACCGACAATACGATGGCTCCTAAATACACCAACACGTGACTCGTCTCGTTTCCTGCACTGAGATCGTTCAGTAACGTGCCCAATCCGACGACCAAACAAAATATCCCAAGCGCGGTTCCTATCGGGTACCAACTGTTGTGTGGGACGTAGTAAATCGATTGATCGGGCGGATTGCTCATGACCTGGCTATTCCTGGTGTCCTTCGTGCCCTGCAACCAAATCATCGGCCTCAAGGTACGTCACATCAAACAACTCATAACTCAAAGAAACGGATTGCACATTTTTTGGCAACCTTCTGTCGATGATGAATCTCATCGGCATCTCCAGAAGTTCACCGGGTTCCAACACTTGTTGTTCAAAACAGAAACACTCCGTTTTGTGGAAGTACTCGGCCGCACGCGCCGGCACCACCGAGGGCACCGCTTGCGCGATCATGCGTCGGCGGGTGGTGTTGCGCATAAAAAAATTCATCTGTCGAAGCTCCCCCGGATGTACTCGCATACCCCCGTTCTCAGCCCAGAACTCCCAGGGCATGCCAGCGTTTGTGTTGGTGGTGAAGTTCACACTGATCAGCCTGGTCGTGTCAGGCCGAGTGTTTGCTGGTTCGTATGCATAGGCTCCACCGGTCTTGCCACCGAGCCCGGTAACTTCGCATAACAAATCGTACAACGGCACGAGCGCAAACCCGAAACCGAACATTCCAACCACCATGAGGGAAAGCCGCCAGGTTATTTTGGCGTTGCGCGTTCGTGTTGTTGTCGTCGTCGGGTTGCCGGCTGGTTTACCCATTACGAATGTGCCTCTGCATCTACCACCCGCGGCGGGTGGGTGAAGGTGTGGTAAGGGGCTGGCGACGGCAGCGTCCATTCGAGACCGTGGGCACCTTCCCAGACGCGGCCCGTGGCTGGTTCGCCGCTCTTGATGGTTTTGATGACCACGTACAAAAACAGCAGTTGCGAGAAGCCGAAGACGAACGCACCGATGCTCGACACCATGTTGAAGTCGGCAAACTGTAATGCGTAGTCGGGAATTCGGCGCGGCATACCGGCAAGCCCGGAAAAATGCTGCGGGAAAAAGGTGACATTCACACCGATAAACGACAGCCAGAAATGCAGTTTGCCCAGGCTTTCGTCATACATCCGCCCGCACCACTTTGGCAGCCAGTAATAAACCGCCGCAATGATGGAGAACAGTGCCCCTGGTACGAGCACATAGTGGAAGTGAGCCACCACGAAGTAGGTATCGTGATACTGATAATCTGCCGGTGCGATAGCCAGCATCAGGCCCGAGAACCCGCCGATGGTAAACAGGACAACAAACGCGATCGAAAACAACATCGGCGTCTCGAACGTCATCGCACCGCGCCACATGGTAGACACCCAGTTGAACACCTTCACCCCGGTAGGCACCGCAATGAGCAGGGTCGCGTACATGAAAAAAAGCTGTCCGGCCAGAGGCATGCCAACGGTGAACATGTGGTGTGCCCATACCGTGAAAGACAGGAACGCAATACTGGCCGTGGCATACACCATCGAGTCGTAACCGAACAACGGCTTGCGGGCAAACGTGGGGATGATCTGGGAGACTATGCCGAACGCCGGCAGGATCATGATGTACACCTCGGGATGACCAAAAAACCAGAAGATGTGCTGGAACATCACCGGATCGCCGCCGCCGGCGGCGTTGAAGAAACTGGTGCCAAAGTGAATATCGAACAACATCATCGTAACCAAACCGGCAAGGACGGGCATGACGGCCAACAGCAGATAAGCCGTGATGAGCCAGGTCCAAACGAACAACGGCATTTTCATCAACGTCATGCCGGGGGCACGCATGTTCAAGATAGTTGCAATGATGTTGATGCTGCCCATAATCGACGAGGCACCCATCATATGTATGCTCAGGATGAAATAGGTCACGGTGTCCGGCGCATAGGTGGTCGACAGCGGTGCATAGAACGTCCAACCGAAATTGGGACCTCCGCCTTCCATGAAGAGCGTGGAGATCAGGAGCCCAAAGGCAAACGGTAGAATCCAGAACGACAAGTTGTTCATCCGTGGCAGCGCCATGTCGGGCGCACCGACCATCATCGGTAACAACCAGTTCGCCAAGCCCACGAACGCCGGCATGATCGCACCGAAAACCATGATCAACCCGTGGTTGGTTGTCATCTGATTGAAAAACGCCGGTTCGATGAACTGCAGGCCCGGCTCGAACAGTTCGGTACGGATCACCAGCGCCAGACTGCCGCCTATCAGCAACATGAGGAAACTGAACCACAAGTAGAGAGTTCCAATGTCCTTGTGATTGGTGGTCAACAGCCAACGGACAATGCCCCGGTCCGGTTGCACATCGTGATGGGCGTCGTGATCGAAGTCTTGAGTAAATTCCTGCCGAGTATCGATGATATCGCTCATGGATTACTGCACCTCACCGGCAGTCAGGTTGATGACATCGCGAGGCTGCACGACATCATCAGTATCGTTATCCCAGGCATGGCGTTCGTAATGCACGACGGCGGCCAGGGCTACCGCATCGAGCTGATTACCGAAGGCTTGCATAGCGGTTCCCGGCACACCCTCATACACAAGGCGGATGTGTTCATCACGATTTCCCGTTGCTATCGGGCTGCCATCCAGGGCGGGAAATACCGGCGGTACTCCTTTGCCGTTCGGCAAATGACAAGCCGCACAGAAAGTGTTGTACACCTGTTCACCTTCGACCATCAGCTCATCAGCCGTGAAAGTTTTGGACAACGCTTCCTTGCGTGCCTGGGCTTGTCGAAGCTGCTCGGAGTACCAGGCGTCGTAGTCGGCTTCGGGCAGAACCTCGACAACAATCGGCATGAACCCGTGGTCTTTCCCGCACAACTCGGTGCACTGACCTCGATAGATTCCGGGCTGGCTGACAATCGTCCACAATTCGTTGAGCATCCCCGGTACGGCATCGCGTTTGATACCGAAATCCGGCACCCACCAGGCGTGGATCACGTCTTCGGAAGTGATTAAAAAGCGGACCTTTCGATTAGCGGGAATTCGCAAAGGGTTGTCCACTTCGAGAAGATAATATTCACCCTTGACGGAGCGATTGTGGATCTCATCGGCCGGTGTCGCCAGGTTGCTGAAGAAAGCGAAGGTTTGGTTGTAATCCGCATCGAGATATTTGTACTGCCATTTCCACTGATAGCCTCGCACTTCGACGGTCATGTCTTCTCCACCCGTGTCATACATCTCAATCAGGGCCTGTGAGGCCGGCCAGGCCATCGCAATGAGGATTATGGTCGGAATGATGGTCCAGGCGATTTCGATGGCTGTGCTTTCATGAAATTGGGCAGGTTCGACGCCACGAGACTTACGGTGGCGCAGATAGAGAGAAGAAAATAGCACCGAAAACCACGACGCCTATGACGACGCAGATCCAGAAGATCAACATGTGTAATTCGTAGATGGTGTCGCTGATACCAGTGACACCAGAGGTCATGTTCAAGCTGTCAGCCGAGGCGTTGCCCGCGAGGAGGACCCCAGAGGAGCCCATCCATCGTCCAAGCCAGATTTTCTTCACTTTTACACCTGTACTAGCCACGACAACGGACCGGCTGAACTGATCTACCGGCTTGCGGTGATGGCACACATGGCGGTAAACACCACGGGCTTCGAGCACAACAGTGACTTGCGTTTAACGTCGTTAAGACCGTCAGACTTTGTCGAGCCCTAACAGCGTGGCGCATTGTAACAACTCAGGTCTATCTCAAGAAAGCGCTTGAACCAACACCACTGTATGTGCGAGCTAAGTCTAGTCAGAATTGACAAATTTGCTCGGGTCCAGGATTCGAATGGGAATTTTCTCATTGTCCGCGTTCTCGTGATTGGTTTCTTCGAGGTTCCCGGCGGTATGGCGAGTACGGGGCTCGGGGCTTGCGCCTGCGTATTGCTCATCGCTGTAGCCACACTTGACACAGCGGCGGCGCTCCTTGCCGGGAACGCCATCAACCAGCTCCACAACGATACGGTCCATGGTTCGGCAGGTTGGACAGACCGCACCCGCGATAAATCTGGGTTTTGCACGGCTCATCTGGACCGCGCCTCCATCAGTTCGGCTAACACTTCGGCAGTCTCGGGACGAACTCCGCGCCATAGATGAAATGCGGCGGCCGCCTGCTCCACCAGCATGCCAATTCCATCCAGTGCACGCGCGGCACCTGCCTGTTTGGCCCATTGAGTGAAAGGTGTACTACTTCCGTAGACCAGGTCGTAACAGACCGCGCGGCGGAGCAGCGAGGCTTCAATGAGATTACCGGTTCCTTCAAGGCCGGCTGACGTGCCGTTGATGATGACATCGTAACTACCGGCCACCTCACCCAACCCGACGCCGCTGATCTCGCAGCCACCGTTCACATAGGCCTCAGCCAGGTGAACGGCCAACCTCTGCGCCTTGGAGGCCGTTCTATTTGCAATGACCAGCCGCGTTGGATTTTCAGCCAGCAAACGGTGTACGACACCCAACACAGCACCTCCCGCACCCAGCAACAGCACATGCTTGTCATGTAGTTCTACCCTCTGGTTGTGGACAAGATCCCGTATCAGGCCAATCCCATCGGTGTTGAAACCTCGGGAGGTACCGTTGTCTAGCAACACCGTGTTGACCGCGCCCGCAGCACGAGCTTCGTCATCAAGCTCATCCACCCAGTCGTGTGCCTGGGTTTTGAAAGGGACCGTAACATTGAACCCTTTCGCCCCACCCGAGGCAAACTTCTCGACGGATTCAACAAACCCGTCCAGAGGGATCAGTCGCCGTTCGTAGCGAAGCGTCTGGCCGGTCTGCCGTGCGAAAAGTTGATGAATACGTGGCGACAACGAATGCTCAATCGGGTTGCCCACAACCGCATAGCTATCCAACTACCCGCCGCTCCTGATCAGTTCACCGTGCAAACTACGAATTTCACTCGGGCCGGAAAACCCAGATATTTCTCCCGGGAGTACATAATCCACATCGTTTTTGAATATCGACACTGCTTTCAAGCCACTGCGCGATGGTGGCCGACCTGACAAGTTTGCAGACGTAGACACCAACGGGCCCGCAAACGCCGAACACAGTGCCCGCGCCTGATCGTGCGCAGGTACCCGTGCCGCCACGCTCGATCCCCCTCCGGTGACCCAGAAAGGAAAACGCTTCGTTGGCAGGACCCAGGTTACGGGCCCCGGCCATGATGTTCGCAACTCACTCAGCTGAGCATCACTCAACTCTACAAGTTCCTCAGAGAAAGTTTCCACATCCGCACCAATGACAATCAGCCCCTTATCGATCGAGCGACCTTTCAGATGCAATATGGCGGCAACCGCCAACGGATCAAATGGGTCACAGGCTAACCCCCACACCCCTTCTGTCGCATGAAGAACCACGCCTCCTCGTCTCAGCACCCGAGTGGCCTGGGTCAGGTGCCATCGCTCAGCGGCGTTCAACTGCCTAAATCGTTTTGTAGCCGTTCGTTTTGCGCTTGCACTTTCGCGCCATTTTCATCGCGATCTTCGCGTAGCTTGTCGGCAAGCGCCGCATCGGACACGGCCAGAATCTGCGCGGCCAGGTAAGCGGCATTCTTGGCGCCCGATTTGCCGATGGCAACCGTAGCGACAGGTATGCCACCCGGCATCTGCACCGTCGACAACAGAGCATCGAAGCCGTTCAAGGGTCCACTGTCAATCGGTACCCCGATCACGGGTCTGATGGTGTGTGCGGCCACTGCTCCCGCCAGGTGGGCAGCAAGACCTGCGGCACAAATAAAGGCGGCACAGTCTCTCGTTTGTGCATCACGGACGTAGTCCATGGTCGCTTCCGGCGTACGGTGGGCGGAGGTGATTTTCACCTCGTAGTCGACGCCCAGCCGTTCGAGTATTTCGGTTGTGGCCTGCATGACGGGCCAATCCGATTCCGATCCCATGAGAATGGCGATCCAGCTCATTTGTGGTTCCTTCTCCTTTGGCGTTTCAGGGACCATCGTGTCATCTACACGGACGGTGTTTCGACTCTGGATGAGTCATTACGAGAAAGGGCGCCGAATATACCCCTCAGCCAGCCGTTGAACAAATCCCTCGAGTTCCAGTTCAACCAGACAGGCAGTGACTTGTTGCGCGCTGATACCGCAGGTGTCGAGTATCTCGTCGAGAGTAGTCGGCTCAAAACGTACAGATTCGAGAACCTGCCTGAGTTCTCCGCCAGGTAGAGGTTGTTTCGGAGAGGCACAGGGATCAGAACTCAAGGCGTTTTCGGTCGTGAAGCCCAGCGCCTCGACAATATCTGCCGTGTTTTCAATCAACGCAGCGCCCTGCTTCAACAACCGATGGCAGCCCGGACTGTTTGCACTACCCACCTGCCCGGGCACCGCCATTACCTCGCGACCCTGCTCGAGACCGAGGCGAGCCGTGATGAGGGAACCGCTTCGCTCACTCGCCTCAACCACTACAACGCCCAGCGAAATACCACTGATCAGCCGGTTACGCTCAGGAAAATGATGCCTGTGTGGCGATACCAACGGAGCATATTCGCTAAGCAAAAGCCCGCCACGTGCCACGATCTCACCCGCCAGTGCCCTGTTTACGCCGGGGTAGATGCAGCCGATACCACTACCGAGCACCG
>JACZXA010000031.1 GCA_022571865.1 Pseudomonadota bacterium | reverse complement strand
CCCAGCCTGCGAGGCCCGGCGTCTTACTACTCTGGCAGTTTGCTTCGCAAACTGCTTAGCAATTCGCTTGCGAATTGCCCTCGACCCAACCTCGTTACGCTTCTTCATGAATAATCCAGGCTAGAGGAGCTCCGGCGTACTCCAGAGAATTTGTAGTGATCGTTTCTTTACTTGACGGGATTGTCTACAGTTCTGTGACCACGCAGTTGACACCCAGGGGAAGACAATGCAGGGGATGATTATCGATTGGATTGCGCACAACGCGCTGAATCTACCCAATAAAACAGCCACGATTGAACTACCGAGCGGTCGTGAGGAAACGTACGCACAGATGCACGACCGCGTCGGGCGTATTGCCGACTGGTTGAAGGGACTCGGTGTGGAAAGGGGCGATCGGGTAGGCGTGCTCGCGCTCAATTCGATCGATACCCTGGACATTATCTTTGCCACCTGGCGAATAGGGGCCGTACATCTGGCATTGAATTTCCGGCTGACGCCGTCGGAGTTGGACTACATCATCGGCGACGCAGAGCCTAAGGTTCTGATTGCCGATGTGGAACTGGCTGAATCGGTGAGCGCGCTAAGTGTCGAGATTGAACATATTATAGAAACGGACGGCCTGGGAGGCGACACCGATTTCGAAGCTCGCACCCGTGACGCCGAACCCGTCACCGAGATGGTGGAACTGGAGCCGGAAGATCAGTGCATGTTGATGTATTCCTCAGGCACTACGGGTTTGCCCAAAGGTGTGATCATCACCTGCGGGATGATGCTCTGGGCACAGGTCAATGCCGGTGCGGCGATGGGATGCACCCAGGACATGGTCAGCCTTGCGGTGATGCCACTGTTCCACATCGGTGGGCTACAGGTGTTTACCTGTCCGGCACTGTTCGCCGGGGGCACGGCGGTGACCATGCGAACGTTCGATCCTGGCGCGACGCTGGATGCTTTCAGCGACAAAAATCTGGGCGTCACCCATTTTCTCGGGGTACCGGCTATCTTCAACGCGCTACGCGATCATCCTAAAAATCCAGAATCGGACTTCTCGGGTTTGAAGACCGTGATTGCCGGCGCGGAAGCGGTGCCGGCCTCTCTCGTCAACTGGTGGCATGAGCGAGGGGTGGTGATTCAGGAAGGCTACGGGATGACCGAAAATGTGGCGAGTTGCTGCATCCTGGGTCGTGACGATGTGACCTCGCACATCGGCTCGGCAGGCAAGGCGCTTCGCCACACGCAGATACGGATTTCGAGAGAGGACGGCTCCGAGGCCGATCCCGGTGAGTCTGGTGAGATCTGGTGCCGCGGTCCTGTGGTGACCCCCGGCTACTGGAAACGGACCGATACAGACGAAGAAACCTTTGTGGATGGTTGGTTGCGCACCGGAGACATTGGCTCGCGTGACGCGGAAGGCTTCATCTACATCGAGGATCGGCTCAAGGACATGTACATCTCCGGCGGCGAAAACGTCTATCCCGCGGAGATCGAGAATATTCTCTACGAACTCGAAGAGATTCGTGAAGTAGCCGTCATCGGAGTGCCGGATGAACGTTGGGGAGAATCCGGTTGTGCGGTCGTCGCGCTGCAGGAGGGTGCCGAGATCACGCCCGATGAGATTCTTGCACACTGTCGGCCTCGCCTGGCACGCTTCAAACACCCGAACCATGTGGTTTTTGTCGATGAGTTACCTCGCAACGCCACCGGTAAAGTGCTCAAGTTCGAATTGAGGAAAACGATCAAGCCCTGAAAAACGCCGCGCGGGGAGTCGCCGCCAGGAACCTCAAAAGCGGTATTCAATTGGATATCACAACAAGCGGATATACTCAGGTGGCACCGTCCTCGGCAACTCCCCGGGTGCCGTGTGCGCATCGAGCTTAAGTAGCGTCCGAGCTGGCATTTGTTCAGCGTGGACGGCGGGGTCTGGACTCGGTGCGACCTGCTCAGGGCTTTTCGAGAACTGATCAGAGGTTCCGTCAACATGTCTCGGACCCCTCCAGCCTTTTGACCCCTGTGCAAATAACCGTAGAATCTAACCCTCCTCGTCAAGAGATCGGGATGGCATGCGTATTGACGCCAGTATCGAAGCGCTCATGGGTGAACTCGAATTTGACCCGGATGCGCTGAAGGCCAAATACCTCGAAGAAAGAGATAAACGCATCCGCTCAGACGGTATCGAGCAATACGTGGAAGTGACCGCCGAATATTCACGTTACGTCGATGATCCGTATGTCGAAGAAGGATTCGAGCGTGAGCCACTGTTCGACGAGGTGGAAGTTGTCATCATCGGCGGCGGCTTTGGTGGTTTGCTGGCAGGAGCCAGGCTTCGCGAGGCGGGTTTTGAAGATATCCGCGTCATAGACAGGGCGGGCGACTTCGGTGGCACCTGGTACTGGAACCGCTATCCGGGTGCGATGTGTGATGTCGAGTCCTACTGTTACCTTCCGCTGCTCGAAGAGCTCAACTACATTCCACAACACAAATATTCATTTGCGCCGGAAATTCTCGAGCACAGTCGACGCATTGCGCGCCACTTCAACCTGTACGAAAACGCCTGTTTACAGACAAGCGTTGAGGAATTGCGCTGGGATGAATCCTCGACCCGATGGATCATCAAGACGGACCGGGGCGATCGCATCAAGGCGCAGTACGTCGCCATGGCCAACGGTCCCCTCAGCCGACCGAAACTACCCGGTATTCCGGGCATCAATGAGTTCACGGGTTATACCTTCCACACCAGTCGCTGGGACTACGGGTACACCGGTGGCGACTCGAATGGCAACCTCACCGGTCTCGTTGGTAAGCGGGTCGGCATTATCGGCACCGGTGCCACCGCCGTTCAATGTATTCCCCACCTGGGAGAGTGGGCCGAACAACTTTACGTTTTCCAGCGAACCCCGTCTTCAATCGATGTACGTAACAACGCTGAGACGGACCCCGCCTGGGTTCAGTCTCTCGAGTCGGGTTGGCAACAGCAGCGCATGGATAACTTCAACATTCTTGTCAACGGGGGAGATCAGGAAGAAGATCTTGTCGGGGACGGGTGGACCGACATATTCCGCAACCTCACGGGCATCGCGGTAAAACAGGCCGGTCGCAAGCTCGGACGGCGACTCAACAGCCAAGAGCGGGCTCAACTCCTGGAATTGTCCGACTATCGGAAAATGAATCAAATCCGCGATCGCGCAGAATCCATCGTCGACGATCCGACGTTGGCTGAAGCCCTGAAACCCTGGTACCGTCAATTCTGCAAACGACCCTGCTTCCACGACGAATACCTGCCAACTTACAACCGGCCAAACGTCACCCTGGTGGATACTCACGGCAGGGGTGTCGAAGGTCTGACCGAGAATGCTGTTGTAGTCGACGGCAAGGCCTATGAGGTTGACTGTCTTGTTTTTGCCACCGGGTTCGAAGTGGGAACTTCCTACACGCGTAGAGCCGGTTACGACATCATCGGGCGGGGTGAAAAACGCTTGAGTGAACATTGGTCCGAGGGATTGCGCACATACCATGGCCTGCAGAGTCACGGCTTTCCGAACTGCTTTTTCCTCGGTTTCACCCAGACGGCAATCACCGTCAACGTGCCGCACGCACTGAATGAACAGGCGAAACATCTGGCCTACATTTTGAGCGAATCCCGTGCTCGGGGCAAACAAACCGTTGAGGTGACAGCCTTGGCTGAGCAGGAATACGTTGACGAGATTCACCGCCTGGCAAGGCTGGGTACCCGGTTTTACGCCGAGTGCACACCGGGGTACTACAACAGCGAAGGTAAGCCTGGGAATCGCAGCGGGTTCTTTTCAGACATGTATGGCGCCGGACCAATCCGTTTTTTCGAAGTTCTGCAAGCCTGGCGTGACGAGGGTAGTTTGGCGGGGCTGGATCTGCGTTAGTCAAACCCCTCAGTCCGACCCAAAACTCGAGCACCTACCGTGGACATAAAGACCCTTACAAACGGCAGCCTGAAATTCACGGCATATTGCTGTGGGTTCGATACCAATCCGGCAGGACGAGTGGTGATTTGCCTGCACGGTTTTCCCGACAATGCCAATTCCTTTCGGTTCCAGTTACCGGCCTTGGCGGCGGCTGGTTATCGAGCGATCGCGCCCACCCTGCGGGGTTATGAGCCTTCTTCTCAGCCTGCCGATGGAGATTATTCCTTTGTCGCGCTTGCCCGTGACGTTGTGGCATGGATTGATGGTCTGGGCGAAGCCAGAGTCCATCTTGTCGGGCACGACTGGGGCGCGGGTATTGCCTATGTTGCGGGCGCGCTTGCGCCAGAGCGGTTTCATTCGCTCACGACCATCGCCGTTCCCCATGCCGCCCGCTTTGCGGACGGTATTCGCAAGGTGCCGGGGCAGCTCGCCAAATCCTGGTACATGATGTTTTTTCAACTGCGCGGAATCGCGGAGATTGCCCTGGAGCGGAACGACTGGTCGTTGATTAAAAAACTGTGGAGAGACTGGTCACCCGGCTACGAGTTAGCGGAAGAAACATGGGCCGACCTGCGTACGACGTTCGCCGCTGCTGGTGTCAAAAAAGCAATGCTGGGTTATTACCGGCACAACGCATCACCCGGCGTATTGATGGGGTGGAAAAAAACTGCGGCGAGCACTCTGACGAAGGTTCCCGTTCGTACGCTTGCCATTACCGGAGCCGATGATGGTTGTATCGACACGCGACTGTACGATCACGTGTTTCTAGACGAAGACTTCCCCAACGGCTTTCGCGTGGAACGCATTCAGCATGCCGGGCATTTTGCCCATCAGGAAAAACCCGAGGAGATCAACCGCCTGTTGTTGGATTGGTTGAAAGATCCCAGTGAAGGCGAGGAGTCTGCGCGGTAGAAAAGATTCCTACTACGAAAGCACCACAGCGCGGGAAACCGCACCCAGCTATGGTCATCGGTACTTCCGTGAATGTGGTGCCGCAAATATTGCCTGCACCAATAGTCAATTCAGCCACCTTTGTTGAGCTGACCCATTGGATCTTGCCGGTTAGGATTGTCAGATCGACCCGTTAGCCTCTGTCTTCGCTGGTTTTAGCACGTTCGGGTAGTTTGCAGAGCCGCTTCATTTTTGTGTTGCCAAAACCCGGGTAATCCCATTGGTAAACACCGTCTTTCATGTAGCGTGAAACAACATGTGGCCCGCCGAGGGCATAAAACTCCAGTTTCTCATCCTTCCACGCAGTTGTAGCAGACGTGCGTATGCATAGATTGAAAGGGCCAAGCTTGAGCGGACTTACGTCATTCGATGCACCGGATAAACTCCCGTCTGTCGTCATGTCGTGAATCAGGCCGCTCGAAGTGACGACGAAGCGATTACCGCATTGCTCAATACGTTCGACATGATTTGCCCGCCCGCCGGACCCGACTGCTTCCCACAAGCCGCGTAGGTCCTGCGAGCCCGCCGATAGGGGCTCCGTACAGCCTTTCAGAATGGGTTGCGGAAATTTGGTATAGCCACAGCCCGGCGTGTGCCCTTGCGGTATGTCTTTGGCCAGCAGGCCTGACCCATCGAGAATCGGCAGTTCGCAATAATCTATGTCAGAGCTGTCGCCTTCAAAAACCCACGCCGGTGTGTTGTCCACGGGGCGCGGGTATAGCCATAGGGTAAGGAACAACAAAATGGGTATGGACACAATGACGCCTGACGTGATGAGTATTTTTCGTATCATGGTCAAGCGAGTCCTCATGTTTGCCAATTTTCTCTTGCGAACGCAACGGAGGGTCACACGAGTTGATTCGGTTTCCCTCGATGGGCACGGACCCACGGGTCCGTCTAGAATTGCGGTCTAATAATTCTTATTACGATAGGAACACACGATCGCCTCATCACATCAGTCGCGCACAATCGCCTTTACGTGGATTGGGGTCGCTTATCTTATCGCATTGACCGTGGCGATCGCCGTCGCCAGCTTCAGCGATTCGACTCAACCCCTGTACCTCGCTGGGCTGGCGGATCTGTTGGCAACGGTTGTCGTATTTTCGTTCAGCCTCGCTTTTCGTAATTCGAGTTTCTACGATGCCTATTGGAGCGTCGCGCCACCGCTCCTTGTCGGTTATTGGTGGCTGTCTGGCGACGGCGAGCTTGCGCGCGTGCTCGTCGTTTTTGTGATCGTGCTGACCTGGGCCATACGCCTCACCGGAAACTGGGTCAAGAGCTGGCGTGGTCTCGACCACGAAGACTGGCGTTATCCGAAAATTCACGATGCAACCGGTCGGTTGTACTGGCCCGTGAGTTTTCTCGGTATTCACCTGGTGCCGACCATCGTCGTATTCATCGGATGCCTGCCTCTATTCATAGTTACCCACGCAAGCGTACGAATGCTGAACGTCTGGGACGGTGTTGCCTTCGCCGTCGGAACGGGTGCGGTTTATCTGGAAGCGCGTGCAGACCGGGAACTTTCGAATTTTCGTCAATCTCGTACAAGCGAGGCCGAGGTTTTGGACCAAGGTGTGTGGGCGTGGTGTCGGCATCCCAACTATCTCGGTGAAATCGGTTTCTGGGTAGCACTTGGCCTGTTTGGATATGCCGCAAACCCGACCCTGTGGTGGAACTGGGCAGGCGTCGTTGTCATGGTGGTTCTGTTTCTCGGCGTGAGCATTCCGTTGATCGATGCGCAGCTGCTTGCCAGCAAGCCGGCATACGCTGACTATAGGCGGCGCGTTTGGAGTCTTGTTCCAGGCGCCGGAAGTCTATTCACGAGCAAACAATCCGATTGAAAGAGTTCGGGTGTCTCGGGCTATGAAGTTTGCCGTTGCGCAAGCGTACCCGTTCCGCATTCGTCGTTCCGGGCTGATAGAACAGCAGTTCCGGCTCGACTTCGAATTCGGTAACGTATTTGATTTCTTGAGTTGTAATCGGACTTGGACACAAGGGAGTTTTCTGCGAACCTGCGACAAGTATTGCTACAAAAGCAGCACTATGCTATATATGTAGCACTATGCTACTAAATTAGCAGTAAGATGCGTTGGCTCTGAACAATGATGCACAAGGCGGCGGACGTAAGCGTAGCTGAATCATTAATGGTTTGTGAGCGACGGTTGCGGAGAAGATCATGGGTAAACTCGTGATAGGCGCACTGCTGGTTACCCTGTACACCTGTTCGGTATATGCAGCGGAGCCCGACCTGTCGGTGCACACTCTGGAAGGCCTGACACAATCGGTCGACCGAGTTGGACTCGAACATCGAGCGTTGCAACTAATGATAGAAAAGCAAATGCTGCGGCGGCGTAGAACAGCGCTTTACCAGGCGATTGAAGAGGAGTTCGACCCGGAGATGCGGGCGCGTTTTTTCTCCGGGAAGGGCATCCATACTGGAGCCTATGCGGATGAAGGCGGTATTCGCATAACACGCGTCGACCCGGGTTCACCAGCGCACGCGGCTGGCTTGCGGACAAACGATCGCGTTTTGGAAATCAACGATACCGTGGGTGGGGATGGGATGGATGCCGGTGCGCGACTCTCATGGGCCTTCCGGCGTATGAATCCAGGCGATCTCGTCAGCGTCACATTTCTGCGAAACGACGAACGGCACACGGTACAGGTGCCTGTCATCAGCCGGAAGGAGCTGCGAAAGATCCAAATTAATGAAATGGGTGTTACCGAACAGTTGAGTGAATCCGACAGGTACGAACGAAAGCGTGAATACTGGATATTGCAACGCCAACGTCATGGCGTACTCACGGCGCTTGATGCAGATAGCCTGGGCTTCTGGGATGGGCTGATGCTGATGAACGTTGACGGCGAGCTGGGTAAGCGGCTGCAGACCCAGATTGGGGTGCTGGTGCTGGCGTCTGAGGACCCCGATCATCCGTTGCGTGCGGGTGACGTGCTTACGCAGATTGGTCACAACAGGCCAACCGACGCGCAGCACGCGGTGCGGTTATTATACGACTACGAAAATCAGCCGCTGATTCCGCTATCGGTCGAACGGGCAGGGATCTGGCTGGAGCTTGAGCTGCCCTATCCCGAGAATGAAAGGATGAGCTGTTCGCACTGTTAGTTGCTCCCCGGAGAAGTTCCATTCGACAGGGCAGTCTCGATGTTGAGTTTGTTACTGGCGTTTCGAGATTTCATTTGAAATAGTCTCGGACAAACCCGCCAATCAGCAAAGGCATGCTTATTGCCATGATGACATCAAGAAATTCAAAAATGTCTTCCATTCTATCGATCCTCAATCCGGTCGATCCGATCACTCTGTCTTTGTTTCGATGAGTTTTACGCCAAGCTGAATTGGTCGAGACCTGTCTGTGGTCAGCAGCCCGGCAGAACCATCAGTGATGCGTACACAAAATGCAGCCCTTCGAAGTGTCCCCGTGCATACCGGCCCATGACAAACGCTGCGAAAACAAGTGGGTAGCGGTCTCAGTGGAGGCAGAAGTTCGTAATTTTTCGATACTATGTATAATGACGGTCTAGTTCATCGAGGATGGATTTGATGCTCAGAAGGACAATGCTGTTTCTTGTTTCTCTAGTGTATGCAAACTTTGTCAATGCGGCTCCCGGTGTTGGCGACATGGCGCCAGATTGGACGCTGCCCGGGTCTGACGGTAATCAATACACGCTGTCAGAACTACGCGGCAAACATGTTGTCATCGCGTTTTTTCCGAAAGCCTTCACCGGCGGCTGAACCCTCGAATGTAAGGCGCTGCGTGACAGTGACCGGGAAATCAGAAACTACGACGTTGTCTACTTCATGGCGAGCGCAGACTCACCGGAGGACAATCGCGGATTTGCGGAGAAAAACGAAGCCAGCTTCCCGATTCTCTCGGACCCCAGCAAAGAAATGTGTAACGCGTACGGCGTGATCGCGGGTCACGGGTTCCCTAACAGGTGGACGTATTACATCGGCCCTGATGGGGTGATTCAGATGATCGACAAAGACGTTAAACCGCGTAACGCCGGTGCGGATCTGGTAAAGAATCTAAAAGCTCTGGGTGTACCCGCGGCAAATTGAGTCGGATTCCACCCTGGTCGGTAGACATCCCGATCAATCACATTTTTCCAGCGATTGTCCGATCGATTTTCTGATTAGCTGGGTGGTTGTCCCACGATCGACCCCTTGGAGATCTCGACGATTAACGGCTCGAGTTTGTATCACAAGAAGTATAAAGCGCTGTAGCTATAGACGGTGCGAGGCGGTTTGTCGATATGTCAGAGTTGATTTGTAGCTGACTGACAGCGCCAGCCAACGCAGAATACCAGATTGCACCGCTAGGCGCTCGTATCCGAGTTCTTCGTTTGTAGTATGATGGTTTCTTTCGCACCTTGCCCGCCGTACCCCCCTTATCCGGCGCTGACGGAGCGACTTCTGTTCAGCCATCGGTGAAGGATAGCTCGTCAGTGCTACCCGCCAGATGCGCTGTGTCGCGCATAACTAAGCTAGGAGGACATAAGTGCCACGCACCATCAGGGATCTCATGCCGAAAGATCTCGAATTTCAAATGTTCGTTCTGGACGAGTTGGCTGATGAATTGATCGCCCAGGGTCGTGATGTCCTGAAACTCACGATTGGAGTATCAGAGTTGGCCATGCCGCAGAACGTGCTCGAACGGATGATCGACAGACTCAAGGACCGAGATTTCGTACGCCGGGTTTATCCGGAGGGACTTCCTGAACTTCGCGAGGCGATCGCTGGATTTTACAATCGCCGACACAAGACGGATGTCCGAGCCGCAAATGTAATCGTCAATACCGGTAGTTCTCCGATCTTCCGAAATATCTTTCAGCTGCTGTCCGGGTCGAATTACGAGATCATGATTCCGCGTCCGTACTACGCACTGTATTTGTACTGCGCCAAGTTGGCTGGCGCAAAAGTCAAATTCTACGACATTGACATCAATACGAAGCGCGTCGACATGGATTCGTTTCGGCGAAATTTTTCCCCGAAACGTACTTCGCTCGTCGTGATCAATTCCCCGGGTAACCCTGTCGGAAACATCGTGAATATCGACGAAATGCGCGAGATTTACGATATCGTCGATCGTCAGGCCTATATTCTGAATGACGAGATCTATAACAACACCCTGTTTTATGACGAATTCCATTCCCCTCTGGCGGTACTGCCCGAACAAAAAGACATCACGATCGTAACTAACAGTTTTTCAAAGGGGTATCGGATGTACACGAAGCGTGTTGGTTACGCGCTCTTGCCTGAGGAGCTGCAGATTAATTTGCGGGTCATTCAACAACATACGCTGCTCTGCACCGACCCTTGTTACCAGGACGGGATGATCGCCGCACTCGAAGACGAAGAGAGTCCCCGTGAACTCACCAGCATCTATCGGTCTCGTGCTGAATACACTTCAGCACAGCTTGCCGGTACAGGATGTGAACCAATCGCCGCCGAAGGTGGATTCTACGCGATACTTCGATGTGCGCAGTGGTGTGGTGCCCGAGGATTTGCTTCATCGAAGGAGTTGGCACGCGACATCCTGAACAAAGCTCACGTTGCCGTGGTCCCAGGTACCGATTTCGGCGTGCCACACGATCTGCGTCTCGCTTTCTGCAACAACCGTTACAACGAAGGCATCGATAGACTGCGTGGGTATTTCACGGCATCTGTCGTAGCTAAGAAATCCTCCGCATTGGCAGATACCGCTTTGGCGACGGCGGGTGCGGAAGAGTGACGAGCGATATACTGATCGAGCCGCTTGGTGCGCCGGTCGACGACGCGGTACCAAACGTTTCCAGGGGGGGCGAAACGAGGACCGTTCGACGAGCGCTCATTCTTGCGGCCGGAAGGGGAAACCGGCTTCAGCCGCTGACCGCGGATATTCCGAAATGTCTGGTGGAAATAGGTGGCGAATCTCTACTTGAACGCGCTTTGCGAGCGCTTGCTTCTCAAGATGTTGTCGAAGCGGTAATAGTCGTTGGTTACAAAGGCGGGGTGATTCGCGATCGTCTGGGCTCACGTTTTGCCGGGATCGATATCCGTTATGTTGAAGCCCCGGACTATGCCACGACGAACAACATCCGCTCGCTGTGGGATGCGAGGGACTACCTCGATCAGGACCTTCTGCTGCTCGAAGCCGATATTGCATTTGATCCTACCGTCATTGCTTCGCTACTCAATAATCCTGGCAACAGCATTGCCGTCGCACCCTACCATCGCACGCTTTCCGGCACGGTGGTGCGCCGCGACAGCCATGGGCGAGTGACGGAATTTACCCTTGGCGCCGACCAGGACAAACGGTTCAATACCAACCACACATTCAAAACCGTCAACATCTATCTGCTTCGCGAAAAATTGTTGCGCAAGGAGATACTCCCGCGCCTGTGCAGGGCAATCGACGCCGGCCAGGTGCAGGACTATTACGAAAGCATATTCCGAGACTGCGTGGACGACAAAACCCTCGTCGATCTTGCTGCCATTGATGTGTCCGCTAGTCGTTGGTGCGAGATCGATGATGATCGCGATCGTGATGCGGCCGAGTTCCTCTTCATGGAACGCGACGCTCAATTCGATTACATTCAACAGTTGCATGGAGCGTATTGGCGGTACGGCTTTACCGACCATTCGTACCTTTACAACATGCATTTTCCTCCGGCGGAAATGTTCGACGTTTTCCAGGCCAACCTTCGGGAGATCGTCACCAATTATCCCGTTGCTCAACCCCAGCTTGCACGCCTGGTTGCCGATTGGACAGGTGCCGATCCGGAGCACCTTGCGGTGGCGAACGGTGCGGCTGAACTGATCAAGGTTGTTGGCAACCAGTTTGCGCAGCGACTCACGATTCCCACACCCTCGTTCAATGAATATGAGGAAGTGATTGCGGAGGATAGGCTGAACCGGTTCCCGCTGGACCCGACGACGTTCGAGTTGGACGTCGATGCGTTTGCCGAGTCTGCTATTCGCTGGAAATCGGATGCGGCGGTGATCGTAACCCCAAACAATCCGACCGCCGTCTCGGTGTCGTCTGATGACGTGCTCCGGTTGGCTCGCCGGTTACAAGAGCGGGACTGCCGGTTGTTCGTCGACGAGTCTTTCATCGAGTTCTCTCGGGCTGGGACCGCGGCAAGTGTCGAAACGATGGTCGAGGCACATCCCAATCTCGTCGTGATCAAGAGTATGAGTAAGGTGTTTGGGATCGCAGGTCTGCGGCTTGGTTATCTGCTCAGCGCTGACCGCGAGTTCATCGATGCGGTCCGGGGCTGTCTGCCCATCTGGAATATCAACGGGCTTGCCGAAGAGTTTCTACGCACGGTGGGACGTTATCGAAAAGAATTCTCCGAGAGCTGTGACATGACGCGTGCCGCCTGCTACGAGTTGTATGCGGACCTGCGTAGCTTGGCTGGTATTGAGCCGATAGAACCGGACGCAAATTTCGTCCTCTGCAGGTTGGTAGGATCTTCCGTCACCGGACCGGAAATAGCGCGTCGGCTTTACGTCGAACATAACATCCTGATTAAGGATTGTGCCGCCAAGAGTATGCCCGAAGCCGATCGTTATCTAAGGATCGCGTCACGCACGTTGGATGAGAATCATCGGCTCGTACAGGCGCTCGCAGCGCTGTTATAAGGTAACCAGCCGCTGAACGACGAGCACGAGGAGTAGACGGTGGTGGAAGTAAGCGACGACGCGGCTCTTATGAAGCTTGTGGAGAGGACGATCCCCCCGATGGATCTGGGGAATGCCGAAAAGCTGCTCCGCGAAGCGAAACAGATCTTCGACAAACACCACGTAGTTTTTTTTCTTCGGCAAGGTACGTGCCTGGGTGCGGTAAGAGATCACGCGTTGATTCCGTGGGATGATGATCTGGACCTTGGTTCGATCATCGATTTGCATGGCTTCACCGAGGATGCGATTGAACCCACGGTCGCATCGTTCCGTGCAATCGGTTGTTATGTCGAAGTCCACCCAGAAGGTCTGTACACTTCGGTCAAGATCATGAAATATCGTATCAGGATTGACTGGCAATGTTACCGCGTGGTCAAAGGGACGATTGCTCATTATCCGGGAGTGCCGTTTCCTGTCAGCCTGTTCACCGAACTCGCTGAGGTCGACTTCATTGGCGACACCTATCTCGTTCCGAGCCCACCGGAGGAATATCTCCTCTCCAAGTACGGTCCGAACTGGCGTACACCGAAACAGGCGGGATACGAGAAGGACGTTCTCGACAATATGCCGGAAGGAGTCGTGCCGGGACGGGCGGGGAAGCTCAGTCAGTTTCTTGCCGTTCATTTCTCCCCGAGTCGGACCGCCAGGTTGCTCGTGCTTGATCAGAATGACCATCCGGTTTCCGGCGCGAAGGTGTTCATCGCAGGGCTGGGTCGATGCAGAACCAATCGCCAGGGCTATGCAAAATTCTATTTGCCTGGAACCGACACATACGCGTTGGCCATCACGGTGGGTGAACGTGAGGAAGTACTCTATGAAGAGGAGATGAGTCCTGGCAAGCGGTACGTTTACCGACCGGATGTCGACAAGTCGGCTGGGAGATACTTCGTACTTGCACCGGAGTGACCCACCCGTCTTGGTAAAATAAGTGCCGAGTGAGCGATGGGACGCTTCTGGCCCCGTTCAGGCCGTCCTCGATGGAGCTTTGCGCAGTAACCGGCTGAGATCTGGTTGGGTCCGGTGTTGGTAGAGCTCATTCCTTCCTGGTGAGAGATACCTGGCCGGATACCGGGATTGCAAGCAATACCTGCAACAGCAACTGCCCCGTCAGGCCGGGAGCACTCGACTGTTTTTGATTTCCTTGAGGCTGAAGCTCGATTCTACATGCTGTACGCCGGGAAATTTGAGTATCCGCTGCATACATAACTCGGAGAAGTCGTCCATGTTGTGCACAACCACTTTCATCAGATAGTCGTGGGATCCACTCATCGCATGACATTCGGTTATTTTCGGTTCGTCTCGAACGGCGGAGTGAAATGCCTCTGTGGTGGAGTCGGGCTGTTTTGCCATGGTCACCTGCACGAAAGCCGTGACGTCCAGACCGAGTTTGCGCTGGTCGACGAGGGCCGCGTAACCTTCGATGATCCCCGAGCGCTCCAACTGTTTGACCCGGCGAAAGCAGGGGGATTCCGATAGACCGATCAGCTGTGCGAGTTCCACGTTGGACATCCGTCCGTTGGCTTGCAACAGCGCGAGAATCTGGCGTTCGGTGGGATCGAGTTTCATGGCGGGGTATTTTTGTGAGTTGAAAGGAAGATAAATTCTATTATTTGAGTAATATAGCAAGAATACACCGTTATGCGATCAGTATTAGCCAAAACAGCAGTATTCCGTCTGATTTTGGGGCATACAATAGTGGGAACTATTGATTCTCGAGATGCTGAATGCCGCAGACGTTGGAAAATCCCATGGGCCTCGATGGTTTCGAGTTTGTCGAGTTTGCGGCCACCCAACCGGGTCACCTTGAACCGGTGTTCGAAACCCTTGGATTCGCGCGTGTCGCCCAGCACCGCTCAAAGAACGCTCATCTATGGCGCCAGGGGGACATCAATTTCATCATCAATTACGAGCCGAGAAGCGTCGCGTGGTATTACGCTGAAGAGCACGGCCCTTCAGCGTGCGGGCTGGCGTTTCGGGTGAAGGATGCTCAATACGCGTACCATCGAGCGCTCGAACTTGGCGCACAGCCGGTCGATATCCCGACGGGTCCGATGGAACTTCGTTTGCCCGCTATCCGAGGCATTGGCGGCACACCGCTTTACTTGATCGATCGCTATGAGGAAGGCAGCAGCATCTACGATATCGATTTCGACTATGTCGACGATGTCGATCGACATCCTGAAGGAGTGGGACTCAAATACATCGATCATCTGACTCATAACGTATATCGGGGTCGAATGGATCACTGGGCGGGGTTTTACGAATCGATTTTCAATTTCAGGGAAATCCGCCAGTTCGATATCCGCGGCCAACATACCGGACTTCTGTCGCGGGCGATGACGGCACCTGACAACAAGATTCGCATCCCGTTGAACGAAGAAGCGCGCGGCGTGGGTGGCGGTCAAATCGAAGAATTTCTGATGGACTACAACGGTGAAGGCATTCAGCACATCGCGTTCGCGTGCGAAGATCTTCCGGCCACCTGGGACCGGCTCAAGGCGTGTGGCGTGCAGTTTATCGCGCCGCCGGCAGACTCCTACTACGAGATGCTCGAGGATCGCCTGCCCGGACACGGCGAGCCAGTGGGAGAACTCAAAAAACGCGGCATTTTATTGGACGGCTCCACGGAGGAAGGCGAACCGAAATTGTTGTTGCAGATATTCTCGGAGGCGGCCATCGGCCCGATATTTTTCGAGTTCATCGAACGCAAACGCGATGAAGGTTTCGGCGAAGGAAATTTTCAGGCGCTGTTCGAGTCCCTGGAACGCGATCAGATGACGCGCGGCATCGAGGGGGCGGCATGAGTCTACAAGGCATACATCACGTGGCGTATCGCTGCAACGATGCAAAAGAAACGGTCGACTTTTATCGATCCATGTTGGGGATGGATTTCAAACTGGCGATTGCGGAAGATCGGGTGCCTTCCACCCAGGCGCCGGATCCCTATATGCATGTTTTTTTAGATGCAGGTATGGACAACGTGTTGGCCTTCTTCGAACTGCCAAACTCTCCGGCGATGGGTCGGGATCCGGCTACGCCCGCCTGGGTTCAACACATCGCATTCAAGGTTGAGACGCTGGATGAACTACTGGCGATCCAGGCGCGTCTCGAAGAGGCAGGCCTCGAAGTAGTTGGACCGATCGACCATGGAATTTTTGATTCCATCTATTTTTTTGACCCCAATGGCCACCGGTTGGAATTGACCGTCAATAAAGGCACGGCCGAAGAACTGAACCGACTCCACACTGTGGCGCAAGAGATGCTCGACGAATGGAGCCGAACCAAACGTGCCCCAAATCACGCGGCCTGGTTGCACGAGAAGGCTCGAAAAGAGGTCAGATCAGGTTGACTTTGCGAGGGGATGATCAATGCGGCAGTTCCTCCCCGCAAAAGTCGAATTGACCCTGACCTGACGCTAGTTACTTTGGCTCCAGTACCACCACCGGTATTTCACGATCCCCCGCGGATTTTTGGTAATCGGCGTAAGGTGGGTAAAGCTCTACGAGTTGTGACCAGAGGTCTTCGCGTTCAGGGTCGCTTGCCGTGCGAGCCGTTGCGTCCATCTCATCCCTGGCAACCTGAACATGGCAGTTGGGTTCGGCGACCAGGTTGAGATACCAGGCAGGATGCGTCGGTGCGCCGCCTTTGGAGGCGATGACCACGTAGTTGCCGCCAACTTTTTTATAAATCAGCGGCAGTGGGCGCGGTTCGCCGGACCTGCGTCCTGTACTCGTTAGTAGCAGGGTCGGCAACAAGCCATTCCCGCCTGCAACGGTTGCGTCCCACATGTGGGCGCTATCGGGATCCTCCCGATACATTCTGACGTGATCGGCGATCCATTTTGGCAGCGCGGTTGGCAGGTTGCTCATAACTCGTCCCCGTCGACTATCTTGTCCGAGATCATTTGAAGCCTATATTGGGCTTTTCGCCCCTCGATAGCACGATACCCTCAGAGCCAAGCGATGGTGCGGCGTCATGTGACGATATTTCGGGGTACGTCGCGAAAAGGTCCCGTATCGAATCTGGGTTCCTTCGGCATGCCCAACACCCGCTCGGAGATGATGTTGCGTTGAATTTCGTCGGTACCTCCGGCGATGGAAGTGGCCGGTACGGACACCAGGATTTCGGCGATTGTCCCTCCTAGGGGACTCTCCTGTCCGGTGAGCATCACATCGGTTTGGGTGATGAGCGTATGCACATGGGCACAGGCTCTTGCGATGTTGCTTGAAGCCAACTTGCCAAGCGATCCCTCCGGACCTTGCGGCCGTCCTTGCTGTTGAGCGGCACGGGCACGGCGCGCCGTCCACTCTGCCGATTTTGCGAGGATGAGTAACTTGGCAATTTCCTGACGGATATGCGGATCGTCGATTGTGCCTGTCGCCTTTGCGCGTTCAACGATGAGATCTACCCGTCCGGCGCGTTGTGGATACCATTTGTAGGGCTCCATCACCGTTTCGATTTCAGCGCGTTCCTCCTCGTAGATGGATCCTTCGCGAGGTCCTTCTTTCGAGGCGCCACGCAGACCATCGGCGCCGCGCCGTTCGTGTGCAAGCGTAGTCATTGCGACCTGCCAGCCGTTTCCTTCAGTTGAGATGAGATACTCGGGTGGAATCTTGGCGTCGGTAAAAAACACCTGATTAAAGGAAGCGTGGCCATTCATTTGTTTTAGCGGCAGTACTTCGACCCCGGGCTGATCCATCGCCAACACAAAGTAGGAAAGCCCTTTATGTTTAGGCTCGTCCCAGTCGGTACGTGCCAGCAGCAGTCCGAATTGGGCGTGATGAGCGCTTGTCGTCCAGAGTTTTTGACCGTTGATGATCCAGTTCTCGCCATCGAAATCGGCGCGTGTCGTGGCACCAGCCAGATCCGACCCGCTTCCAGGTTCACTGAAAAGCTGACACCAGACATCTTCCCCTGTGAGGATGCGGCGCAGGAAACGATCTTTGTGAAGGTCGTTGCCATGTTCCAGCAGCGTGGCGGCAGCCAACATGCGGATGCCCGTTTTCGCAACACCAACGGCGTTGGCGTGGGCGAATTCTTCGTCAACCACGCTTCCCAGGCTCAATGGTAGTCCTTTACCGTACCATTCGACCGGCCAGTGAGGCACCCCCCAGCCGGAGTCTGCTAGTTTGTTACGCCAGGCAATGAGGTTCGCGTTCGGATCCCAATTGGTTTTCAGCCAGGTTCGTACTTCGCTGCGTACCGACTGTTCGTCAAAGTTCTCCATCTTCTAGCTTCCCCACTGTTGCATAAGGAGTTCGCGGTGATAGTCCGGCAACCCGAGAAACGCTTCCGAACTCTTAGCGCGCTTGTACCAGAGGTGGGTATCGTTGTCCCAGGTAAAGCCGATACCGCCATGGATCTGGATACAGTGCGCGGCAGTGCGAACGTAGGCGTCGGATGCACAAGCTTTAGCCAGCGACGCAAGCGCGGAGGTGTCTGAATCGTCAACTGCGGCGGCTTGTGCAGCATGGTAGGCAGCCGACTTTGCCAACTCCACATCGATCAACATGTCTGCACATTTATGTTTGATGGCTTGAAATGAACCGATGGCTCGACCGAACTGCATGCGCATCTTGGCGTATTCGACAGCGGCGTCTAACAATGCCTGCGCACCGCCAACCATTTCATTGGCCAGGGCAACTGCTGCCTGGTCGAGGGTTTTTCTCAGAGGTGCAAAACCTGCGCCGAGTTCGCCTATGAGTGTAGCCTGGGCGTTGTTGAATTCGATACGGGCCAGCTTGCGAGTTGCATCCATTGGCTCGAGTGCGCGACGATTGGTGCCATCGGTGTTTCCGTCAAGGGCGAAGAACGACAATCCATCGTTGTCGGTTGTTCCTGGGTTGCGGGCGACGACAATTAACAGGTCAGCCAGACAACCATCCAGTACGAAGTTTTTTGTGCCGTTTAGTTGGAAGCCGCCATCTGCAGGTGAAGCGATGCACTCAATACCGGCTGCATCCCAGCGTCCGTTGGATTCGGTGACGGCTAACGTCGCTAGTTGTTCGCCGCGGGCGAAGGCTGGCAGCATATCGAGTTTCTGCGCTTCGCTGCCCGCGTTGAGAATCGCGTTTGCGGCCATTACGGTAGTGGAGAAGTAGGGGGCGCACAACAAGGATCGGCCGAGCTCTTCCATCACGATGCCGAGTTCCACGGGCCCAAATCCTGCACCTCCGTATGCTTCGGGAATATGAATTGCCGGTAGTCCCAGGTCTTCGCTCAGCTCACGCCAAACGTCAGGATCGTAACCCTCTTCGGTTTCCATCAGCCGTCGGACTTCGGTGATTGGAGAATTTTGTTTGAGGAAACGTTGTACGACCGAACGGAATTGTTCCTGCTCATCGGTAAAGCTGAAGATCATTTGTCACCCCTGTTCGTTGCCCGCACACCAGCATACTGCCAAACCGGAACCGAAGTGACCACACCAGCGCGCTGGCAACTGATAGACTGTCAGATTCTTTGAGTTCAATCGGTTGCAAGAACGTCTTTCCAGTGCCAATGGAAACGCGGATAGCTTACGGCAGAAAACGGAGATCAGAGTGAAGAGAACACGAACGAGGCAACTCGCAATACCGCTCATCGCACTTCTTGTGTGTACGTTTCTTGCCGGACCCGTGGTCAACGCCGATTGGCTGAATTACGGGGGTGATGCGGGCTCACACAAATACTCACCGCTGGATCAGATCAATGCGGACAACGTGAAAAATGTTGCGGGTCGCATGGAGCTGGGATTCGCCGGACAACATGCTGGTTGCGAAGGACCCGAGCTTGACGGCCTGGGGGTTTAAATCGTCTCCGCTGATGATTGATGGAGTGCTCTACATCAGCACGTCCCTGAACCAGGTGGCAGCCATTGAAGCAAGTACGGGCAAGCAACTCTGGGTGTTCGATACCGAAACCTGGAAGCTCGGTCGTCCTGCTAACCTCGGCTTCAATCATCGGGGTGTCGGTTATTGGACCGATGGAAAGACTGCACGCATCCTGATGCCGACCAACCATGCCTATTTGTGGTCGCTCGATGCGGCAACCGGCAAACCGGACCCGGATTTTGGCGATGACGGCGTCGTTGATCTCGCTGTTGGTCTGGGCCGGGACATCAACCGGCGTCTGTATTCGGTGATCAGTGCGCCGATGATCGTCAAGGATGTGATTGTCGTTGGTTCGTCGATATCCGACGGCCCACGACAAAAAGAGATGCCCCCGGGTCACGTTCGTGGATTCGATGTGCGCACGGGTGAACAGCGGTGGATATTCCACACCATCCCTCAGGGGGATGAGTTCGGTGCGGATACCTGGGAGAACGACTCCTGGAAGTACAGCGGGAATACCAATGTCTGGACGGTGATGAGCGCAGACCCTGAGCTGGGGTACGTATACCTGCCAACCGGTACGCCAACGAATGATTGGTACGCGGGGCACCGATTGGGCGACAATCTGTTCGCGGAAAGCCTGATCTGTGTGGATGCACAGAGCGGTGAAAGGGTGTGGCATTTTCAAATGGTGCATCACGGGCTGTGGGACTACGATCTGCCGGCCGCGCCAAACCTGGTTGACATTGTCGTCGACGGCAAAGCGATCAAGGCGGTTGCCCAGGTTTCCAAACAAGCACACATCTATGTTTTTGACCGGGTGACCGGGGAACCCGTATGGCCGATCGTTGAGCAACCTGTCGGGAAAAGCACCATACCCGGAGAGCGGGCGTCGCCAACGCAACCCATTCCGAGTCGGCCGAAACCCTTCGATCTTCAAGGGATATCGGGTGAAACGCTCATCGACTTCACGCCGGAGTTGCGGGCTGGTGCGCTGAAAATCCTCGAGCCTTTCGATTATGGGCCGTTGTTTACCCCGCCCTCGCTCAAAGGAACGGTCAATCTACCGGGATGGGGAGGCGGGGCGAACTGGTCCGGTGCGGCGGTGGATCCCGATACCGGGATAATCTACATCCCGTCGGTAACCGGTCCGATGGTGGTGCAACTCAGAAAAGGAGATCCAGAGAAAACCAACTTCGATTACGTTCGCGGTGGAGGGATAAACCGCATTCGCGGGCCAGAAGGTCTGCCGTTGACCAAGCCGCCCTATGGGCGCATTACCGCCATCGATTTAAATACCGGGGAGCATGTCTGGATGGTTCCCCACGGCGAGGGGATTCGTCAGAAAATCATCGAGTTGGGCATACCCGATCCCGGACCGGTAGGCGCAAGAGGCAGTGCAGGGCCCGTGTTGACGAAAAGTCTGCTATTCCTCGCCCAGGCGAGCCAGCAGAAGTCGGTTCTACGTGCGTTTGACAAGTCGACGGGCGCCGTCGTCCATGAAATTGAACTGCCAGGCCGGCCCTATGGAACTCCGATAACCTATATGAGCAATTCCAGGCAGTTCATCTCATTGACGATTGTCGAGGCGGGAACACGGGCGAAGCTCATCGGGTTGTCGTTGTAGCTTTTCGATCCGAGCTTTGTGAAAGCTTAGCGCGCCGACATCGATGTCATTATCGAGACACCTCTAAACAACGCCTCGTTTGCGCAGCGCCTCGATGTCGGATTGAGAATAACCGATCTCCTCGAGTAGCTCGTTGGTATGTTCGCCGAGACGGGGTGGGGGTGCATTACCCTGCGGACCATCGATGTTGGTCTGATATCCGGCCCGCACCAGCCGCACGGTTTCGCCATGCGTGAACCGGGAAGGGATATCGATAAAGGTTTTGCGGTGCTCGAACTGCTCATCGTTAACGACCTGTTCTATGCCGCGTATGTCAGCACAGGGTACGTTGGCGGCTGCCAGTTTTTCGATCCAGTTTGACGTGGTGTCTTTGCTCAGTTTCTCACTCACCAGGTGGAAAACTTCGTCGTAGTGGGCGATGCGGGCTTTTGCCGTTGCATAGGCGGGATCGTCCAACCGCGATTCGCAGCCGAGGACGGTGAAAAATGATTGCACCTGGGTCGAGCGCAGCGCGACGATTTGAATACGACCATCCGCCGTCTGGAAAACGTTTCCGGTCGGGTGGCCGGAAGGTGATTTGTTGCCGATCAATTCAGGCAGGTTGCCCTGGTTGAATAGGTAACTGCTTACTTGTGGGGTTTGCAGCACGATAGCGGTGTCCATCATGGCGACATCGAGATATTGCCCTTCACCCGTCACCTTTTTACGATACAGCGCCGCTGAGATCGCGAACGCGGCGTTGAGCGCCGTTGCCATATCTACTGGCATGTATCCCGTGCGAGTCGGTCCGGTTTCGGAATGCCCGTTCAGCGACATCATGCCGGAGTCGGCCTGGATGGCACCGTCGTAGGCAGGGTATGCGGACTTGGGACCTGTCTGCCCGTAGCCGGAAACCGAACAGTAGATGAGGCCGGACCGGATAGCCGATAGGGTTTTGTAGTCGAACCCGAGGCGGGCCATGACGCCTGGTCTGAAGTTTTCTACCACGACATGGGCGGTCGCGATCAGAGCATGGATAATGGGTTTTGCTTCATGAGCTTTCAGATCGAGGGTGAGGCTGCGTTTGCCGAGGTTGCAGCTCATGAAAGCCCCGCGTGGGGGCTTGCCGTCAGGGTCTTCACCCATCGTCAAAGCGCGGGTCTGATCTCCGACACCTGGCAGTTCAATTTTTATGACGTCCGCACCCAGCGTCGCCAGCTGCTGGGTTGCAAATGGACCCGCCAGCACCTGGGTAAAATCGATGACTCGAATACCTTCGAATGCCTGAGCCATAGTTGGTCCCGCCTTAGTCGTTTGGCACGAGGGGGTAGGGTAGCGCAGGGTGAGCTCCGGGTCAGGCTGTCCGATTAATTCGTTTAAATTCGGCGCCCCCCGCTCTTTACCCAAAAAGAGTGCCTGTGGCCAGGGCGGCAAGGAACGGCACTCATTCCAGAGGTGGCAGATCTTCGTATGTTGGTTTGGAGCCGTCTGCTTTTGCGTTGAAATAGATACCCATCTCTTTACCCTGGTTCACCGCACCCATCCAGAGTTGCTGGTAATCCAGTGTATCCACCACGCTATGATCGCGTCCGTAGTTCAACAGGTGTTTGGTGCTGGTGACGGCGAGGGGAGATTTGCTGGCAATCTCCTCGGCTATTGTCTCGATGTGGTCGAGCATGAGTTCCTGGGAGTCGAACACCTCATTCACCAGACCTGCGTCCTTGGCTTCCTCGGCATACATTCGCCGGCCAGTATAAGCGAGCTCTCTCATCAAGCCCTCAGGGATGAGACGGGGTAAGCGTTGCAGGGTGCCGACGTCCGCGGCAAGGCCGATGTTGATCTCCTGAATGCAGAAGAACGCGTCTGCCGAGCAGTAACGCATATCACAGGCCGCGATGAGATCCACACCGCCGCCGATGCAGCCACCCTGTATTGCGGCGATCACCGGCATCCGCACGGTCTCCAGCTTGCTGAAGACCTCCTGCAGGCGATGCAGATTGCGCCGCGCAGCCTCTCCGGCACGACCACGGTCCCAACGCTCTTCCCGGGTGGTGGTGAATACCGAGACATCCATGCCTGAGGTGAAATGTTTTCCGGTAGAGGAGACGATAAGCGCGCGAATCTTCCCCGTTGCATCCAACTCCTCCAGTGCGCGGGGTAATTCTTCCCAGAACGCGGGGGGCATTCGGTTGTATTGCTCAGGCTGGCAAAGCTCGATGCGACCAACGCTGCCGTTGGTGCCGCTCACTGAAACTTTCATACGCGTGTAATTCATCAGTCGCTCCAAGTTGTTTTTGGGTTTTGAACATCCTACCCAAACAAATTGCGACGACCTAGTCTGGACGGGTACTGGATTGACGAATCCGAAAATAAAGGTTTGAAAAACCGCTGGGCTGAGAGAATAATCCGCCCCGTGTCGGGCAACAAATAAGGAGGTGATCAATGAATCTAGCTGCTAATGCAGGGGGACTGGTCGCCTGACTGGTCCCCGGATTGGGTCCGCAAGGGCCCAATCTCCTACTCGTAATCCCACCCGAGCCCATGCCTTGAGCCGTTAATAACCAAGCTGAGTCTGGCAGAAAACTTCTGCCGGTCGGCTGACTGTCCTACCGAAGTTGCCGGGCTTGGAGCCGGTCACGATCCTCCCAGAGAGTTTTCTGGGGTGGGATTCGCTCCTGAAAAGGTAACTGCTTCGCAGCCGCTACTACCGATTGTTGCGGTACGTCACACTATGTAGACAGGTACGCAGCTATATTTCGATTGTGAAAACCAACCACGCCCATGGCGAATACCCACGGATGGGTTCACGAATAGCGGAGTTTCGTTCAACATGAAAATCGCGGTTCAACAGGGTTTTACCCTGATCGAGTTGATGATCGTGATAGCCATAATCGGTGTATTGGCATCTGTCGCGCTACCGACTTATCAGGGTTATATCGAAAGTTCGAATATGGTCAAGGTGATGTCGCACTATGAAGAGGGTGCTCGATTTACTTTTCACCAGCTGCGTTCAGTCCAAGCGGATATTGCCATTGGCCGTCTGGCTGACATGAATGAAGCGGACGCGACCGGAAACTACACCGAAGCCGGTTTCATTGCTCTACTCAACTCTGGGGGTGGTGTAGCGCCTGGTGGTGGCGTGCCTTATGCCGATAGCGCGGACGCATCCACCGGTACGGTTGGTGTGACAATTACCGGTACTTTGAATGGCGGGGATTGGGTCGTGACCATCACCCGCCCTCAATACGGAAGGTTTGCTGACCAATCGATAGCGACCCGCGTAGTCAGTCAGAGCAGCTAAGACCCTGCCTGAGGCCCGTCGGGCGTCAATTCCCGAGAATTGCGGTTACCACCAGCCTGCCCACATAATCCTTCAGTTGATTGGATACTTAGGAGCGTGAGGCTGTCGCCAGATCGCAGCGGCGTCGAACACCACCTTGTCGCGAAGATCGGTTAGGCCTGGTCGGTGCGGCGCGATCGGGCATATGGCGCTCGTGCGTCCCGACCCGATAGCTGTTGGGCATGTGGAAACAGGAGTGGTTGGTCTCGACGGCCTGTCAATGGAGCCAGCGTAGCAAATCGGCCTGAACGGGTCTGATTAGGTGAATCACGGGGGAACCAATGAAAATAGGGATGCATGCAGGTCCTCAAGATCTTGACATCGAGGAGCTAAAACGCCTCTGGAAGATGGGTGACGACAACGGTTTTCACTGGATCTCGGTCTGGGATCACTTCTATGCGAATCCTCTACAGGATAGAAACAACCCCTGCTTTGAGGGCGTCGCGGCGATGGCCGGACTTGCTGCGATGACGACGAACGTTCGGGTCGGCTGTCTTGTTTTCTGTGCGCTCTTCCGAAGCCCAGGCATGCTGGCGAAAGCAGCCGTCACCATCGACCACCTCTCAGGGGGCCGGGCCGAGATCGGCGTCGGTGCGGGATGGTTTGAGGAAGAGTTTCGTGAGTTCGGCTACGGTTTTCCGCCGTTGGGCAAGCGGCTCGACCAACTCGAGGAGGCGCTCACCATCATTCGTTCTTTGTGGCACGATGAGGAAACCAACTTCAAAGGTGAGTATTACGATCTCGAAGGCGCGGTCTGTAGCCCGAAACCGCTCAACCCGAACATGCGGCTGTGGATCGGTGGCCGAGGCAAACGGCGGACGCCGCGGCTGGCAGCCAAATATGGCGACGGGTTCAATATGCCTTATCTTGCGCCGAAGAGCGTGGCCGATCGATTGCAGCGCTTAGAAATGGAATGCGACCTAATCGCTCGGGATCCCGAGGAAATTGAAACTAGCGTAAATGTAGGCTTTTACCTGAACTCGACGCGAGTACCCGAAATAAACCCCGAAGGTTCCCTGGTTGGTAACACTCAACAAGCTGTCGATCGAATCGGTGAATATGTAGATTCGGGCGTGGGTGGACTCAACGTCGCGTTCCGCCCCCCGGTTGACTGGGACGCGCTGGCCGCATTCATCGAAGAAGTCATGCCGGTTTTTGCCGACTGACGCGCACGTCTGTAACGAGCAATCAGGAGTCATGAATGAAGCTCTATCACAATATCATCTCGACCTGTTCCCAGAAAGTTCGCCTCGTCCTCGCAGAAAAGAACATTGCCTTCACAAGCGAACTCCTGGATCTCCAACGCGGCGATCAGTTTAAGCCTGCGTACCTTGAGCTCAATCCAAACGCCGTCGTTCCGACGTTGGAGGACGGTGGACGGATCTACACCGAATCTACCCTCATCAATGAGTATCTGGACGACGCGTATCCCGAAATAGCGATGAAGCCTGCCGATGCGGCTGAACGACACCGCATGCGTTACTGGTGTAAACGCATCGACGGGTTGCATCCCGCTTGTGGGATACAGACGTATGCTATTGCGGTGCGGCCAGGCTTACAGCGTAGGCCGGCCGATGAAGTAAAAGCGCTCGTGGATCAGATTCCCGACAAGACACGACGTGAAATACGAAGATCCGTGATCGATCTGGGCGTACAGGCACCCAGCTTTCGAGGCGCGTTGGCCGAACACGTCGTCTTGTTCGACGCCCTGCAAACCCGGTTGGATGACCACGATTGGCTGGCGGGTGAAGCATTTAGCCTTGCTGATGCGGCGTTATTGCCTTATGTGTTGCGGGTAGAACACATTGGCTTAAGCTCACTCGTGTCTGACAGACCTTCCCTGGCTGCGTGGTTCAAACGCGTACAGGACAGGCCCGCCTACACTACTGCGGTGGCTGAGCATCTTCCGCAGGCACTGGTTGACAATTTTGCAAAAGCAGCCGCACTGGTAGAAGAGGAATTGGCAGATGCACTTAGCGCGGTTGGCCAGTAGCCGATAGTCGATAATGTGTATTGATCACAGGCTATCAAACGCTGACTGAGGCGGCGTGTGAAAATAGCCTGGTTTACTCGAGAATGAAAGGTAACCTGGTCTTTTAGCGCAATCGCGCCTACCAGATTTCTGACGGGGGGAGAGTGAGACATGCGTTCGATCCTATTTTGTTTTTTTTGCCTCGCTGTTGGCCCGGGTGCGTTGTCGGCCGAACCCTATGTGCCTGAAGAGCTCGAACCGTGGGTGGAGTGGGTACTGCATACTCACCCCGACCACGACTGCCCACGCCGCTATTCTGATGGTGCAACCAGTAGCTGTGTCTGGACACGGTCACTAAACGTCAAGGTAGGCGCCGACGAGCTGGCCTTCGCGCTGAAAACCACTTTGCTTGCTGATGCCAATGTGTTTTTACCGGGAAACGACCGTTACTGGCCTCAGGCGGTACTTGTGAACGGCCAAGAAGCCGTAGTGACGCGGACTGGCCAACTTCCCGTTGTGCATCTTTCTGCCGGTGTTTACGACATCACAGGTAGCGTAACTTGGCGGGAGCGGCCGGATGGTATAGCCATTCCGCGGCTGTTTGGTTTGCTTGCGCTGGAGGTTGATGGCCAGGCAGTCGCGCACCCAACGGTCAACGATCGCTACCTGTGGTTCGGTGAGCGCCAGGTTCCCGATGTCGTCCGGGACAGCGACACCATCGAGATTGGCGTATATCGGCTGCTGAGCGACGAGAACCCCATGATCATGCACACTTACCTCGAACTGACGGTAGGAGGACGCTCGCGTATTGAGACGCTTGGCCGTGTACTGCTAGCGGATTTTGTAGTTTTGGGCCTCGAGAGCGAATTACCTGCATGGCTGAGTGAAGATGGCAACCTGAAGGTACAGGTGGAGGCAGGTGAGTTTGTTGTGGAAGTCTACTCGAGGGCAACAAGCCAGCCTACGGAACTTGCGATGTCAGCGGCAACGGACAACTGGCCTGCTCAGGAAATTTGGGCATTCAGCCCGCGCCGAAATCTTCGGTTAGTTAACTTGTCGGGCGCGAACGGTGTGGATCTGAATCAAGTAGGAGCACCCTTCGAGGGTAACCTGCGCGGGTTCCTCATGAACCCGGATTCGACATTCACGATACAGACCGAACAGCGCGGTGATCCGACCCCGGTACCCAACGATTATTCTTTGAAGCGTGATCTGTGGCTCAATTTCGATGGTTCCGGTCTGATTGTCCGTGATCGACTCGATGCGACAATTACCCAGGCTACGCGCTTGAGTGCTGGGTACTCCCTCGGCCGTATCGCGGTGAACGGTGACAATCAATTGGTTACCCGCATCGAGTCGGGTGAACCCGGTGTCGAATTGCAGAACGGTCGGTATTCGATCGAGTCGGTTAGCGCATTGTCATCGAGACACGATCTCAACGCTGTCGGTTGGAATATTGATGTAAAAAACCTTCAAGCGACGCTGCATTTACCACCGGGCTGGCGTTTGCTGTGGGCAGGTGGCGTTGATTCAGCACCGACATCGTGGCTTGCATTGTGGACTCTGTGGGATGTGTTTCTGATTACGCTCGCTCTGGTGCTGACCTGGCGGTTCTTCAACCACGGGTTCGCTGTGCTGGTTGGGATCACGTTGGTCATTGCCTACCAGGAAACGCCTGAGATAGGCGTTGCCTGGCTTATTATCGTCGGGTTGATCGCTGCTCAACGCGCCGTGGGCCACGCACGCGTGCAACGGTTGTTGCGAGGCAGCCTGGTCGTAGCGTTGATATCGACGGCCCTGATGTCAGTCAATTTTGCCATTGACCATGCGCGGCGGAGCCTGCACCCACAACTCGAACACGAGAACATCGTTTCCCCGCTGACTCGTTATGGGATCGCATCATTAGAG
>JACZXA010000030.1 GCA_022571865.1 Pseudomonadota bacterium | reverse complement strand
CTTGAGGGGCTCAGCGTGCTCGACAACCTGGCCGTGGCCGCGCGCAAGAATCGGAATCTTTGGGGCAACCTTCGCTCCGGCTTGAGCCTGCTCGAACAGGAACGAGTGGACGAAGTGCTGGATCTGATTGGTTTGCAGTCCCAGCGTACGAGTATGGCCTCGGCGCTGGCTCACGGCGAGAAGCAATGGCTTGAAATCGGCATGGTCGTCGCCGCCGATCCTGCCCTCTTGCTGCTCGACGAACCCACGGCGGGCATGACCGAGGACGAAACCGCGCTCACCGCGGAGCTGATCATCCGCCTCGGCGCTGACCACACGATTCTGGTGATTGAACACGACATGGCCTTCGTCGAGCAGCTCGGGGCCCCGGTCAGCGTTCTGCATATGGGCCGTCTGCTCAAAGAGGGCGACATGAACGCCATTCGCCAGGACCCGGAAGTGATCGAGATCTATCTCGGGCGCGGCAACGGCCGGGCGGCGGAGCGGAACTGAGGCCACATGAGTCTCCATCTCAAAGAGGTTTCCGCCGCCTACGGAGCGAGCCAAGTGCTCTGGCGTGTCAGCCTCTCGCTGGAAGACAACCAGGGGGTGGCGCTGCTCGGGCGTAACGGCGCTGGAAAAACCACCCTTCTGCGGGCGATAGCGGGCCTTGACTACACACCGGATCTGTCGGTCAGCCTGAACGGGACATCGTGGCAGGATTCCTCCGCATGTATGCCGGCGCACCTGCGTCCGGTCAGCATGGTGCTGCAGCATGCGGGGCTTTTCCCTCACCTGACGGTACTCGGAAATCTGCAGTTCCCTAAGCGGCATCGGGTGGGATATGCGCTGGATCTGGAACAAGCCATCGAACGGTTCTCGCTTGCAGCTCTACTCCACCGCAAGCCCGCGTCGCTTTCCGGCGGTGAGCAGCAGCGGGTTGCACTTGCCCGAGCACTTCTAGCACCCGCCCAGCTCTGGTTGTTGGACGAACCGTTGAGCTCATTGGACGTGATAGCGCGGCGAGAACTCGCTCCACTGATCGCGAAGCTTTGCCAGGAACTCGGTCAACCCGTGCTCTACGTAACGCACGCTTTGCACGAAGTCCTGCAGATTGCGGATTACATCGTCGTGCTGGAAGACGGCCGGGTGGTGGCGGCAGGCAATCCCGACGAAGTCGGACGACAGATCGACCATCCTATATCCGCCGAGATCGATGTAGGTGCCATACTCGCCTGCGAATTCGAAAGCTTCGACCCCGAACACAACCTGAGTCGCCTGAACATTGGGCCGGAAATTCTTTATGTACGCGGCGATCTTGCCAATCTCGGCCCCCGTATTCGAGTGCAGATTCCCGCTCGTGCAATCAGTATCGCCATGAGTAACACGGATCAATCCAGCATGTTGAATCGGCTGCCTGTTACGATCTCAGAGGTCGGCAAGCCAAGCGCGGGCTCCGTACTCGTTACCCTTGACTGCGCCGGCCAGACTCTGTTTGCCCGTGTCACCAGCCTTTCCGCACAGAGGCTGGGTCTGTCCAGCGGTGATTCGGTTTTTGCTTCTATCAAATCGGTGGCGTTAGATGCCCGAAATTTTTGAAACGCCTTACCAAGGTTTTACCCCTGACCTCATCCTGCATGCGCTCGAAGCCTGCGGTTTCGAGCCGACGGGAGGGTTATTCGAGCTCAACAGTTACGAAAACCGTGTCTACCAGGTGGAACTCGAAGACGGCTCCTTTGTTGTCACCAAGTTTTACCGACCACAACGATGGACTAAAGAGCAGATCGAAGAGGAACATGCCTTCACCGCGGAACTGGCCGACCAGGAACTTCCGGTGGTCACGCCGCTGTGCCGGGACGGCGAGAGCCTGTTTGAATTCGAGGGGTTTCGCTATGCGGTTTATCCTCGCCAGGGGGGCCATCCGCCAAATCTGGAGATCCAGGAGAACATCAAGGTGCTGGCCCGGACCCTCGCCCGCATACACGCCGTTGGCAGCATCAAACCCTTCTCCCACCGACCGGTTTACAGCGTGGAGCGAATGGGCGTTGACAGCCGCTCCTTTTTACTGGAAGCAAACTTCATTCCAATGGAAATGGAGGAAGCTTATGCCACCACCACCGAGCACCTGCTGGAACGGCTGGAGCCTGCGTTGGAGAACATCTCCACCAGTGGTCGAATTCATGGCGATTGTCACCTGGGCAATCTGTTGTGGCGCGATGATGTACCGCACTTCGTCGACTTCGATGACTGCGTAACCGGCCCTCCGATACAGGACCTGTGGATGCTCCTGTCGGGCGAGCGCGAAGAGCAGCAGAAGCAGTTGGGTACGATCCTGGATGCCTACCAGCAGTTTTACGAGTTTGATAGCGCAAGTATCAGGTTGATCGAGCCGCTGCGTACGTTACGCATCATGTATCACGCCGCCTGGTTGGCTCGGCGTTGGGACGACCCGGCATTTCCCCGGGCTTTCCCCTGGTTCAACACCCAGAAATACTGGGGGGATCATGTGCTGAATCTTCGTGAGCAACTTGCCGCGCTGGATGAACCAGCGCTGGTGATCTCCTAATTTCGGATATTGCACGAGGAGGCAGAGTTCTGGGTGAGAGATCGAGGTCGTCATGACGGCTCGTGACCGAAAGCGTAGCCGTAGCTACGGAAGCGAGGACCCGTTTGCGTTTGCGCAAACAGGTCCGCGTTCGCATAGCGAACGCGCTGAACATCTGGCGGCTTGGCGGCCGCGAGATCCAGCCAAAACCATTAACGACACTTCGAACCTATTCGAACTATAGAAAATTTATAATAATTTCAAAATGTTAACCATCATATGCGCCGTACTCGTGCAATATCCTTACCGAGCCTGCATTATTCATGAACAAGCTACTGCGGTCGCCGATAGCAACAAAAACACAGGGCGTGCTCCCTCCGGGTGCTCGAGTTTGCAAGGCAAACTGCAAAGCAACGCGCAAGCGAGTTGCCATGTGCTGACAATGCACCCGCCCGTCCCAATGGGACGGGACCCGCGCCCTACAGTCCGCGCACCCGGTGTTTTTACTACCCTGGCAATTCGCTTGCGAATTGCCTTCGACCTCGACCTCGACCTCGCTACGCTTCTTCATGAATAATCCTTACCTATACCTAGCAGTCTGTCGGACTGAGGGGGATCTTGGCGAGGGAGTGGGAAAGCGAGGTCTTTTTTTCGGTCTTTTGAGGAGCATAGTGGTGCTACGTGACGAAAAAGAGCGGAAAAATGAACCGCTTTCCCACTTCCGCAGCCGATTCATCCTAAGTCCGACAGACTGCTAACGCTCCAGTTCGTGGAGAATTGACTCACGATTGCGTAGCAGGTTTCCATAACCTGCCAACAAGTACGGCCTTTCTTCTTCCGGACAGGCCTGTAAGCGCTCGTCAAACGCTGCGTTGACATCGGGCAATTCGTCGCCCGAGTATTCCTCTTGGCTCTGGAAGAGTTCGAAGGCAGCACGCACGTGCGTGGGAAACACCTTCATTCCTCCGATGATGGCCCGATCAATTTCGTGCGCCAGGCTTTCGGCATCTTCGAAATCTCCCACCACAGCGGGGGAGATGCACAGATGTACACGACCTTTGAAACCAATGATTCCTTCGACGATGCTCTCGAGATCCTCATTGGGCGGCTTGTCATACTCACCAAATTTTTCAGTTAAATAAAGTTCGTGAGCTTTACGACTATCGCAAGGGTCAAGCTCATAGGAAACGGAAACCGGCACGAGAGTCATCTTTTTCAGAACGTCGGTAAAACTTCTAGTTTCCTTTCGATACGCCAAAGCAATCATCTTCAGCAACGCGGGATCGGTTCGATCGATTCCATCCTTGGCCCGCCCCTCCCGTTGCGCGATCCACACCGATTCCCCCTCTTCCAGCGAATGACGTATATAGCTCGATGTGCGCAACATCGCCTGATACATTGCCCTGGCACCCGTGGCATTGCGCTCAACCACGAAGCTCTTGTTGAGTCGCATCAAGTCGGCTGCATAGACTTCGGTGAGCAGGTTGTCGCCGACCGCGATGCGGCAGGTATTGTGACCCGCCTGGTAAATGGACAGATTCAACAGGCTCGAATCCATCACAATGTCCCGATGGTTCGAGACATACAGATAAGCTCTGTCCGGATCGATGCGATCCAGGCCATCGATGGTGAGCTCGTGGATCGTGTCGCGCACGATTCGTTCCATCAGCCGCGAAAGAAAAAGTTGCACGTCGTGCACGGTTGAAAAATCGCGGGTCTTGTGGCGCAAATAGTAGGCAACGACACTCGGTGCCACACTGGGTAATAACGCCTCTAATCGGGGCGCGAGAAATATAGCGGCTGCCTTCAAAAGCTTGGGGTCGCGCAGCAACTTGGCAACGATGCCCCTCACCTCGTCGTCGCGATAAGGCCGAATAGACTCGAAATCCTGCATGCGGGCACGTTAGCGGCTATTTTCAAGAAAACAAGAGCGATAGCCTGGTGCATCTGCCATGATTCTTTCAATCCATCGGGTGGGGAGTTTCATGGGTCTCGGAATCCGACCCTTCGAGAGAGGACTAACCGAACTCGGTAACGGCGGTTACGCGTGGCTACAGCCAGATGGCGGGTGGGGTTGGTCCAATGCAGGCCTCATCGTAGACGGCGAAGAATCCCTCATCGTCGACACGCTGTTCGACAAGCCGCTCACCCACGAGATGCTCAACGCCATGCGCGCCGCAGAGCCTCTGGCCACGAAACAGATTGATGTGTTGGTAAACACGCATTCCAATGGTGATCACTGCAATGGTAACGAGCTCGTCCACGGTGCTGACATCATTGCTTCGAAAGCTTGTGCCGAGGAACTCGCGCGTGAGAATCCAGGCGGGATGTTACGCATGATGGAGCAAGCGCACGAGATGGGGGAGGTCGGCGAATTCTTCACATACTGCTTTGCCGCGTTCGATTTTCGAGATATCAACCCCACGCTCCCGACCCGCACTTTCGAAGGAGAGCTGAATCTGACGGTCGGCGACAAACGGGTTCATCTCAAACAGGTCGGCCCTGCCCACACGGCCGGGGACATATTGGCTTACATTCCCGACGATCGCCTGATATTCACGGGCGATATCCTCTTCATCGAGGGCCATCCCATTCTCTGGGCCGGACCCGTTCAGAACTGGATCGACGCCTGCGACTACATGCTCGGGCTCGACGTCGAGACGATCGTGCCCGGCCACGGTCCAATCACCGATAAAAACGGTGTACGAGCGATGAAGGCCTACCTCGTTTACGTACGCGACGAAGCCCGCAAGCGATTCGACGCCGACATGCCGGTACTCGAAGCCGCGCTCGACATTGCGCTCGACGACTACGACAGCTGGGGTGATGCCGAGCGAATCGTAGTGAACGTCGCGACTCTATACCGGGAGTTCGCAGGCACTAGTGAGCCTAACAACGTCACAGAGCTGTTTGCGCTCATGGCCAAGGTTCACAAGTCGCAACGTAAATGACCCATTCTAAAACCGGGTAAAAAGTGAACGGCTACGAGCTTCGCCTCGCAGAGCACGGCGAGCGAAGTTGTGAAGAGTAACTTCGTACTCTTCCTGTGGTGCACTGAAACGAGCGAACGGATGAAGCACCCGGGATTGTTGGTGTCTGCCAGTTTGTGAATTGAAGACGCGATTTCAGACGCGGTTAACCCGCAGGATCTCATTGCGGCATGGGTGATCGACAGGACGTCATTTCCACCTGCCTGTTCCAAGGACTGAACGGCCAACCTCATCTCGGTCACTTCTGGTTGTTCACCCACCATCCCTTGCCGGAAAAACCGAAACCATGGATGGCCAAACTGGTCACGAAACGAAAAGCAAATTTCGGCGTTGGTTCCCAGGGAATGCGACATTCAATACGACCGGACTGCTCGGTCGGAGCAGGTTCGTGCACACTTGCGCCGAAAGAAGAAATCATGGAGTCGGTCTGCGAAAACAGCAAATGGGCTTCACAAGGTTCGGGTTAGACAACTTTCGGGCACACCCGGTTTCCGGGCAGGTAGAGCTATCTATTCAGCAAGGCATTCACAAGAATCCAAACGCCCATGGAAACCAGCATGCCGAACGCCAGGCGTTTCATCACCTCACTGGATACGGGCGGTGCCAGTTCCCGCCCCGCCCACGTACCGAACACCACCACCGGCAAACCGAGCAGCGTCAGCAACCAGACATCCTGGGTAAGCCCACCATCCACACCCACCACCAGTGTACGGGTGGCGGTGCTGACGGCAAAACAGCCAAATAGGATTGCCCGAATTTCAGCCACCTCCAATGGCTGACGGTAGTTGAACCAGCCCATGACGGAGCCTGAGGCTGAGAACAGTCCTCCGACGACACCCGCTCCCACGCCGGCACTGAAACAAGCCCACGGTCTGGAAACTCGCGTTTTTGCTTGCGGTCGGAGCAGCATCGACAACCCTCCGAGCGCGGTAAAAGCGCCCAGCAGTACTTCGAGAATCCAAAACGCAGAAACATTCAGGTAATCGAGCAACGCAACACCCAGCCAGATAGCCGATAACTGCCGAGGGCAAGCCATCCGAATAACCGGTGGTGTCTCAGTCTGAATTCCTGCCGCCTTGAACTTCTCGATTCTATCCTGTCTATTCCTGTATGCTAACCGCTAAGCATGCAGGAGATATGGCATGGGTAAAATTGATACATGGCAGAATGAAATTGAGCGCTTGCGTGATAACCCGGCCGATCTTGTAGGGCTGGAGGCGCCCACTGTTGGCAGAGATCTAACAGAGGGACAAGCCGAACGCATTGAGCGAGCCATACAAAAATACCAAGACATGATTGACTCATACGAAGGCGACGATGCCTAAAGGTCCCAAAGGCGAGAAACGCCCCGCTGATGTTATCGGCAATGCCGTCAAGATTGCCCAGATCGCCACTGGCGAGATTGGGGACGATGTTACCGACGATGGCAAGAATAAGGCTGCTCAGGAGTTGGGGCGCAAAGGCGGCAAAGCTCGGGCGTTAAAGTTGACTCCCGAAGAGCGCTCGGAAGTTGCCAGAATAGCCGCCAATGCAAGGTGGCGCAAAAAAGGAAACTAGCCATTTTCTGCCGCCTCAAGTTCCTCCAAGTCTAAAGTGAAATCGAAAATAACCTGTATCGGGTCTCCGTCATTCGTACTTTCGTTGTAGCTATCAACATCAGTCTTAAGGTGCCTGCAGTCACCAACCACCTGGTGCCTTCTTTGCTGAAAAGATAGCCGCATGTGGTCACGAGATGCCGTGCGGCCATCTGCCCAGAGAGTCACTTGCTTGCCATGGTCTAATATTTTCGCGGCATATTTTGCCCTTACATGTCGACCTTGTGGATCGATAACGTACTCATCTCGCATGGCTTTTGTTAAGTGGTTTGCACACTGACCGATGATTGAAAATGGCTGGGGCTTCCATTGACCATTCGTCACCGCTCAACCTGCTATTTCTTTTGCAGTAGCTGGCCATCTCTCTCCAGCGAGTCGGTAGGCACCAACAATTTGCTGCATTTTCTCGTTGTAGGACATTACGTAACTCCTATATCGGAAATTGAGTGCCCCCAGCCGTCGGCGATGGCACCTGGAAGCAGTAGCTTCCTTATATCAACTAGCATGGATCTGAACTGGGTGTAAGGGATCTCTTTCATATGTTGAAGCCGTCCGGCCAGCAGCGCGGGGTGTATGTTGTTTTTTCGCGAGAATCCAACAACTCGTTGCGTCGAATAAAGGGGCGAAACACAGGCAACGAAATTGTTAACGTCCGTTTGTGATATTAAAAAGTCAGATGCTTCAGTGTCGGCTTTTACCTCTACATCAGTGACTGGCTCCCTATTTATTAGGTCAACATCGACCATAGGAGATTCAAGACCATCTAGGTTTGCAACATGTCTTAATTCATGAAGCAAGGTGAACCAAAACCAATCTAAACGGCCATATCGCATAGACATGGCGACGACCGGGCTGTTTGAATCGAGCCAAAAACAAACTCCGTCAGTCTTTGCTCCCTTAATGTTTTCGACAAGCATAAACCGAATTCCATACTCTCCTAGCAACCTAGGAACATGTCTAACGTCTTCGGGATTGGCTAAGAGGTTTTTCAGTTCGGTAAAACAACCTGCCAGCAGTTTGAGATTAAATTTAGGAACAGCAACCTTTTCAGCAATTTGCCAACATCGATATAGCCACGCAATTTGAACGTTGGTGGCTGAGTCATGATTTTCTTCAGGACCACGAAAGTTGGCAGCATACTTAATCTCCTCGTCGATACCGCTGATTCGATACAACTCGAAAAATCGTGATTCAAGCGTCTCGATATTTTCTGAGTCTTCCACCCAGCCTCGCTTAATCACTTCGCGTACAGGAAACTTTGAGTAGAGGTGGGATCGCCTCTCAATGTCATTGCCAGGCCGTTCAAGTTGAAATAGCTGCCATGCGTTCTCAAGATTCAGCCAATATTGAGGCGACGTTCCAAAGGCAGCAGAAAGTGCCTTAGCCGTTTCGGGCGTAACTGTTCTCTTCGCGTTGACCACCTCGTTCACTAGGCGCTCAGATTTTCCTGTGATCTTGGCAAGGTCTAATTGTGACCAACCGCGCTCTTCAAGTTCTTCTCGAAGGAACTCCCCAGGCGGGAATATTTCTGCAAAGTCACTCATGCCATTTTCCTAGTGATAGTCTTCGATGCCAACGAGGTGAATAACGTTTCCGGAATCGCTGCTCTCAATTTCAAATATCAACCTCCATTGAAGATTAAGTCTTATCGAATATTGGTGTGATCTTTTACCTTTCAGTTTCTTAAATCTCAGCGATCGTAAAGCAAGCAAATCTCGCTCATCTGTCGCGGCATGTATTTGCTGCACTCTTTTGCGATACGCTTTCACAACCTCAGCGGCAAATCCTGCGTTGAAGCTCGGCTCGATAGCCAATCGCTCCAATTCGCTGTCGCGATACTCATACTTCATTGACGTACACTACACGACATTACACGTACTGTAAATTTGAAAATAATCGTTGACGCTAAGCATAAAAGTTCAGATAATAGAAGCATGAACACGCTGCCTCTTGCCAAACGCACACAAATTCTCTCGATGCTCGTTGAAGGCATGTCCATGCGGTACATCAGCCGCGTGGCCGATGTGTCCATTAACACGGTTACCAAGTTACTCATCGACGCTGGCGATGCTTGCGCCGCCTATCACCATGAGCATGTTCGAAACGTGCAATCTGCCCGCGTCCAATGTGATGAGATATGGTCGTTTTGCTACGCAAAGCAGAAGAACGTTGCCAGGGCAAAAGCCGCTCCTGAGCAAGCTGGAGACGTTTGGACGTGGACCGCTCTCGATGCCGATTCCAAGCTCATCATTTCCTATCTTATCGGTGGGCGAGATAGCGGTTACGCATTGGAGTTCATGGACGATGTGAAAGCCCGTTTGGCACATCGCGTTCAATTAACAACCGACGGCCACAGAGCTTATCTGCTCGCGGTGGAGGAAGCGTTCGGTTCAGAGATCGATTACGCGCAGTTGGTGAAGCTCTACGGTGCGCCTCAAGGTGAAGGCAACGAGCGACGATACAGCCCCGCAGAATGCACTGGTGATCGCAAGACTTGGATAGAAGGCAACCCCGACTACGATCACGTCAGTACTTCATACGTCGAGCGTCACAACTTGTCGATCCGCATGGGCAACCGTCGCTTTGCTCGCCTCACGAATGCATTTTCAAAGAAGATCGACAACCATATCCACATGCTGTCTCTCTACTTTTTGCACTACAATTTCTGCCGCATTCACAAGACGCTGAAAGTTACGCCAGCGCAAGAAGCTGGTCTGTGTGACTCGGTACGCGATGTTGAATGGATCGTTAGCTTGATCGAAGCGCGGGCAAAGAAGGCTGGTCCTCGCGGACCCTACAAGAAAGATATTTCAAAGTGAGACACCACCGAATAACCGCAAGTGTACATGGTGCCACTGGCCACGCAACGCGATAACGACATTGCTGAGTGATAGGAGGCTTGCCACGGCGGCGATGAGGGGCACGTCCACCAGATGGGCACCGACCATGACCGCAATGACGATCATGCCCATGGCGAACCCGGTGACCGCCTGGACGTAACTCCCAACGAGCACGCTCAAAAGAAAAACAGCCAGAATCCACCCATCCATCTCGCTAGTCTAGCAACGACCAACCCACGCGACGCTTGCCCGGCTCAAACTTGACAGGTGTAATAGTCTGGTAATTTTCCCAAGGGTTGACGTGGATCTCGAGCTCGCAGGTAAAACGGCCCTGGTCAGCGGCAGCTATCGCGGTACCGGCCTGATCATCGCAAAGCGTCTGGCAGAAGAAGGCGTCCGTGTCCTGGTGCACGGCTTGCAGGCCGGTCAAGCCGAGGCCGCGATCGAGGAGATCGGCACGGGTGAGCCGGTCACCGGCGATATCACGACGGATGACGGTGCCGCGGCACTCGTTGATGCGTGCCCGCGGCCCGTGGATGTGCTGATCAACAACTATGGCACCGCCGATGCCGGAAGTTGGGAGGAATCCAACACCGACGCCTGGCTCGACAGCTATCAGAAAAACGTGCTTTCCGCACAACGTCTCATCCGCCGACTCCTGCCCGAGATGCGCACCCTCGGCTGGGGCCGGATCATCAACCTGGGGACGATCGGCTCCACGCGACCCAACAGTCGCATGCCTCAGTATTATGCCGCCAAAGGCGCGCTCGCTACCATGACGATCAGCCTCGCCAAGGAAACGGCGGGTACTGGCATCGGGGTGAACCTCGTCTCTCCCGGGTTGATTTTGACCCCTGAGGTGCAGGCGGCCTACCTTGAGCGCGGGGTCAAGAAAGGCTGGGGTAAAACCTGGGAAGAGATCGAGCCCCACGTGGCTAAAGACATCCCACTCGGACGAATCGTGCGCCGTGAAGAGGTTGCCGATCTGATCGCCTTCCTGGCAAGTCCCCTCGCAAACGGTATCCACGGACAGAATATTCGCGTGGACGGCGGCGCGCTGGACATCTTGACATGAAGCTTCGCCTTCTCGGAGTCGCAATACTGCTGGTCTGTATGTTGCTCTACGATTTCGAAAGCGACGCGCTCGTCGATCGACTTCTACTGCCTATCGCCGCCGCAGTGGGCGCCTGGATACTGGTAAATAACTTGAGCGCCGTCTGCCTCGTCGCTTCTTTCCTGGCGTTAGCTCATACCCAACTCAGTAGCGAGGACTGGGTAGTAAGCCTCGCCTATCCGGCAGTGGCGGCACTGTGTGGCGGCTGCCTGTTGACCATCGTCATCGCCCGATTTTACGATCGCATCATTGCGACCCACGAAGCTCGCTGGCAACATCGCAAACAGGACCCTGGCAAAGGCGAATGAAAACCTGTCTGATTACGGGCACCACGAGTGGTATCGGTCTCGCCACGGTGCGGGCACTCGCCAAGGCAGGGCTGAACGTCGTCATGGCCAACCGCAATCTGCCACGGGCTAATCTGGTCGAAGATCATCTCAAGAAGACCACGGGCAACACTCACGTCAGCATCATAGGTTGTGATCTCTCCTCCCTTGACAGCGTACGGCTTTGCGCAGAAACGTTTCTCGAACGACACGACCGTCTCGACCTGCTGGTAAACAACGCCGGGATGATGACCAACAAACAGGCACTCTCGAGCGATGGTATCGAGCTCACCTTCGCCACCAACTACCTCGGGCCTTACCTGCTTACCCGCATGCTTCTGGAACGTTTACAGGAAAGCAGCGAGGGACGAATCGTGAACGTCGCCTCCGGCATCCATCGAATGGTGAAGATTTTACCTCTCGACGATCTCACCCACGGCAACCGCTATTGGGGGATGAAAGCGTACGCGCGCGCAAAACTCGCAAACGTCATGAGCACATTCAGCCTGGCGAGGAGCCTCAAAGGGACATCGGTGACCGCAAATTGTCTGCATCCCGGCGGGGTCGCTTCGAACCTCCTTCCCGAAAACACGATATTACGGTCCGCCGCAAAACTCGTTCAGCGTTTCATGATGGATGCGGAGCGTGGTTCACAAACCTCTGTGCACCTGGCTCTTTCCCAGGAGCTCAAGGGCGTCTCTGGCAAATACTTTGACGCGAACCACAAGATCGTCGATGCCTCCGCCCTCGCCTTGAACGAACACGCCCAGGACGAGTTACGGCAGTTCAGCGAACGTTTACTCGCGGATCATTTTGGCCCCGACTCAGACCTGCGAATAGCTCTGCCAACATGAAAGTGGCCTTCGGCAGGACCCGCGACAATTACCCACAACCTGGTCGGGATTGCCCGAGTCGTGTTACGGGATACCGACCAATATGGGTATCATTGTCACCGGCGTACACGGCAAACATGGCATTTGACCGCATGGTTGGCCGACGCTGCGATCGCTGGTTTCGTCGATATCCGGACCCGCACCTACGACGAAGGGGCCGATTATAGCTACGCGGCCTGGTTAGGCCGCGTTCGCACGAGTGCAGGGGCGGCGGCCGGGTTTCCCTGCCGGTGGCAAAGCGTTCGATACCGCCCTGGCACAGGCTCTCACAAGCGATCTTCCTGCCGCCTTCCTAACTATCGAACTTTCACCCTGGTTGCCCGCAACCCCCGCTTGAGTTGATTTATGGGGTGGTCTAAGGTATTGCGCCCACCTTATCTGGTCGGCGTTTTCAGGAGTTGTCCCTCATGATGTGGTTGGCAGGTACGAGCGGTTACAGCTACAAGCAGTGGAAGGGTCCCTTCTACCCCGAAGACATCAAGAACGATGAGATGCTCAGCTTTTACGCAAGCAAACTGCCTGCTGTGGAGATCAACAACACCTTCTATCGCATGCCGAGCACCCGCGTGCTCGAAAACTGGTCAGCAAGCGTGCCTAAGCACTTCCGTTTCGTCATCAAGGCATCCCGGCGAATCACCCATCACGCACGGTTGAAGGGTGCGGAGGAGTCCATCCACTACCTGGCAACGAGAGTCGCCGTGCTGGAAGACAAACTCGGCGCGGTATTGTTCCAGCTCCCACCCTTCCTTCACAAAGACATCGATCGCTTGAAAGCATTTCTCGATGTCTGGCCTAAGGCGCTCCCCGCTGCAATCGAGTTTCGCAATGAGTCCTGGTTTGATGAAGAGACGTTTGATCTGCTGCGTGCCCATGGGGTTGCAATCGGCGTTTCCGAAGATCGTGAGCTACCCAGCCCTGTGCAGATCGCTACGACCGATTGGCTCTACCTGCGTCTGCGCAAGCCCGGGTACAGCTCGCAAAATATAGCCGGGTGGATCAAGAAAGCGCGTGCGACCGGTGCGACTAAGACACTCGCATTCTTCAAACACGAAGACGACGGCGCAGGACCGGAATTGGCAATTCGTTTCCTGCGTCTCACCGAGGCTGCGCAACCCGCTCGCGCCCCACGTCATGCACCCGAACGAAAAGCTCAGCGCAAATCGAGCAAGGTTCGCAACGACTCGCGCTCGGCTTGATAGATGCTCCATGACCAGTGCTGTATCGACGTTGATTTGGGACCGGTGGCCACCGGAATGTTCATCGCCCTTTAGTATGAAGAGGCGAACCGAGGCGGAATATCGGGAATTGGCGCGTGCTGAGCGCCGAGGTGCAACACGGTGATGGGCATGGGGGTGGTCACCTGCAGGGCGAGTACACTAATTACCCTCTGCACTGTTACCACTGCTCGCCTTCGAACCGACCCCTGACAGCTTGGGTATTAGCCGATCCGGAATTTTTGCCGTGAACACAGTACTAGCAAAGCAAATAGCGGAGATTGTCTATAACGGATTCAAATCATACCGCCGGGATTTTCAGGAAATTACCCGGGCAGCCCAGTCACGTTTCGAGAACACGGACTGGCTGGGAGCGCAGCAAGCAGGTCGTCGGCGCCTTGCGATTTACAGCGAACACATACTGGATGTTGCGCTCCAATTCAACGACGCGTTGGCTGAACGGAAAATCACTACCACCCTATGGGCTCAGATCAGGGCCGCCTACCTCCGACTGATCAACCACGAATACAACGCCGAACTCTTCGAAACTTTCTATAACTCCGTACACCGCCATGTCACGGAGGATCGTGATGTCACCGACCTGGAGATGTTCGTTACCAGCGCACATCCAACACCACCGGTGACCTCGGACGAAGCTATCTTCTCCGCCTACCGAACCGAAAACGAAGTTGTGGAAATGCTGCTCGACATCTTTCACCACTTCAGCTTCAAGTTGCCGTGGCGAAATCTGGAGCAGGATATCGGCAATATCCTGCGCTCACTGGCGGAAGAACGCACCGAAATCAAAAGTGCTCACGGGCTGGAAATACAGATTCTTCGATCGCTGTTTTTTCGCAACAAGTGCGCGTACATCATCGGCAAGCTGAGCTATATGAATTTCACCTGGCCAGTGGTTCTTCCTCTGTTGCTGGACGATTCTCGCCAACTTTATGTGGATACACTCATTTGTGACGAAGACGAGTTGTCGGTGATGTTCAGCTTCTCCCGATCATACTTCATGGTAGACACCCCCTACCCCCATGCACTGGTTGATTTTCTGCAAACCCTGTTGCCCAACAAAAAGCGTTCGGAACTGTACGCCTCCATCGGTCTGCACAAACACGGCAAAACCGAGTTCTACCGAGGTTTCGTCGAACACCTCCAAAACTCGACCGATCAGTTCATTATCGCTCCCGGCGTCAAAGGTATGGTAATGACGGTGTTCACCCTGCCGTCTTACCAGACGGTATTCAAGGTCATCAAAGATCGCTTCCCACCCCAAAAAAGCATTACCGCAGAACAGGTGCGAGAAAAGTACTACGTGGTCAAAAGCCATGACCGCGTGGGCAGAATGGCCGACACCCAGGAGTTCCAGAACCTGATTTTCCCGCGGGAACGTTTTGAACCTGCGCTCATTGAGGAGTTATTGAGCACCGCACCTTCTTCGATCGAGGTTTCGGCCGACCGGGTGCTCATCAAACACCTCTACACCGAACGTCTCATGACCCCGTTGAATATTTTCATCGACACCGCAACCGACGATGAACTGCACAATGCGCTGGACGAGTATGGTAACGCCATCAAGGAACTGGCTGCCGCGAACATTTTTCCCGGAGACATGCTGCTCAAAAATTTCGGTATCACCCGTCACGGGCGGGTGGTGTTCTACGATTACGACGAGATCTGCTATCTCACCGACGTAAATTTCCGCGCCATTCCCGACCCGCACACGTATGAAGACGAAATGTCCGCGCAAGCCTGGTATTCGGTCGCACCCCGGGACGTGTTTCCCGAGGAGTTCAAGCGGTTTCTATTTGGCCGCAAACGGATCAAACAGATATTTACCGCTATGCATGGTGAGCTTTTTGATCCCGTTTACTGGCAGAGCCTGCAGAACGCAATTATTCAGGGCGAGGTCACGGACGTATTCCCCTACCGGCGAAAAAAGAGATTTACCCTCTCTCCAAAAGAGGAGAACGCATGAGCGACGAAAGACGCCACCTGGTGCGAGCAGGCAAAGCGCCGTCGCAAACCCTGTCACACCCGCTCAATGACAATTCAGAGATCGAGTACGAAATGCTCTCGAGGATTGCAGGTATGCAACGGATCGGCGTAAACCGGACAAAAATCCCGCCAGGAAAGGAGTCGTTCATCTACCACAGTCACGAAACCGAAGAAGAGTTCATTTACGTGATTTCCGGGCGCGGAATACTTGAAGCTGACGATACCCAGACCGAGATCGGTCCCGGTGACTTCATTGGTTTTCCCACCCCTTCCGTTGCTCATCTGGTGAGAAATCCATACGATGAAGATCTCGTTTGTCTGATGGGCGGAGAAAACAAGGAAGCGGAAGTGGCCGATTTCCTTGAGGGCAGGTAAGCGCCTCTTCCGTGGTCCCGACTCGGCCGAAGTCGTGGATTACGAACATATCACCAAGCTGTGGGAGGTGGACCCATTTGACCCATGAACCAGCAAAACGTATGACCGCGTACCAGTCCAGGTTGGGGCCATCCGAGCGCGATCTGTTGTCAGTTTTGTAATCCACAGCCCCAGCGTTATGCTTGGGGCAAGTTCTCATCGCGGAGACGAACATGTCGGATGACGACAAGGGCCTGACCAACCATGAGATCACCATTTGTCTGGAAGGTGGCGCCGTGCTTGGCCCTTTCAGGGCTACCTGGAGTTCCGAGATAATCAGCGATGTGAGGGAACTGAGCCGCGACTACGATGCGTGCATGCAGGGCGAAAAGCAGAAACGATTCAAATACCACCTTCATGACCCCGAACAAAAGGTCTCACACTCATTGATCATCGATTTCTCCCGGGTTACCGCAATCTACGATCGGGTCACGCTTCATACCGACTAAAGAAGGGGCTATGGGCATAAACTTATGGGCGGTGCTGACCGCCACGGTGGCGAGTTTTGTGTTGGGGGGGCTGTGGTATTCCAAACTCCTGCTTGGCCGGGTCTGGAGGCGCGAAGCGGGCATCGATGAGGCCGAAGCCAGTAACCCGATTAAGGTGTTTGGACTCGCCTTCGTCTTTACCTTGATTTCCGCGGCGGCACTGTCGTGGTTGCTAGGCCCATACCCTAACATTATCGAGGGAATTCGCACCGGGCTCGTGGTCGGCGTGGGGTTTGTAGCTTGTTCGTTTGGTGTGAACTATCAGTTCTCCCAGAAAAGCGGAAAACTGCTGTCGATCGATGCAGGCTTTCACATTCTGCAGTTCCTCGTGATGGGGATTATCTTGAGCCTCTGGCCCTGACGAGCGCGCCAACACTCGAAGCTATCGAAGCAGTTGTCTTCGATTTCGACGGAACGCTAGCACCCAATCTCGACCTGCCGGAAATGCGTCGCGAGGTCATCCAGTTCACCCTGAAAACCGGCGTGCCGCGTAGCGAATTCGAAGATCTGTACATCATCGAGATTATCGAAGCCGTTTACTCGACGCTAAAAAAAGACACGCCGTACACGGCATCCCGCTATCGGTTGCGAGCCCACGCGCTTATTACCGAATTTGAACTCGAGGCTGCGGCGAAGACCGTGCCTTTTCCCGAAACTCGTCGAACATTGTGCGAACTCAGGCGGGCTGGTAAACAGATCGCTGTCGTAACGCGAAACTGCAGCGAGGCCGTGGCTCGAGTATTCCACGATATCGACGATTACTGCGATATCGTGCTGGCACGTGATCAAGTGGCGCACCTGAAACCCGATCCACGCCACGTTCGCGAGGCCCTGACAACCCTCGGGCAGGTCGAATCCCGCGCCGCGATGGTCGGTGACGCCAGGATGGACATGGCTCTCGGGCGTGAATTAGGCATGTACTGTGTGGGCGTGCTCACGGGAAGCAGCAATGCGGAGCAACTCAAACGTGCTGGTGCGGATCTGCTGATCGCACAGATCAGTGAACTCCTCGACCATGTTTGACAACAACTGACAAACCCGTGACAAATGCGCCAGCCTCGTGCTGGCGTTATCACGCCGCAAAGTTCAAAATGTGCACAGCGTTCGTTAGGAACGGTGTAATGCGTAGAGCGACAGAAGCGAGAAACGAGATAGGACCGCTGCTGGATCAACTGATCAGACAGCTGGATGTGGAAGGCAGCGCCACACAGCGGTCGTTTTTTGCCCGCATCCGACGCTCTCTACAACATGCTCGCCACGATGTGGATCTCGCCACCCCGATTCTGGAACTCTCCACCACCTGTATGGTCGGGTTCCGGTTTTCCAACGACGCCGACGTTCTGATCAGTCGGATTCTGGAAAAAGCCGGCCAGCTTGCCGACGAACTCGAAACTCCCACCCCGACTATCCATTGAGAAGTCAGACCAACTTTCTTTGCACCAGCCTGGCCGCGAGCCCCTCGCAAATATCAACTCGACTCGAACCCCCCCTTCAAACTATGAAGACGACGTCGGCACCTCGTTAAAGGGAATCCCTTTATCCACACGAGGCTCCTGAGGCAAACCCAGCACGCGTTCAGCGATGATGTTGGCCATGATCTCGTCCGTACCACCGGCGATGCGCAACCCCGGAATACCCATGTAGGACCCCTGGAACAGGCCGGACTCGACCGCGAACTCCTCATCCCAGACCGCACCCGACATTTCCATCAGGTCGATCGCAAACGACGCCATGTCCTGAGTTTTGGGTGCGCCGACCAGTTTACCGATGGAGTTTTCCGGTCCGGGCGTTTCTCCACGGGAAAGTGCCGTCATCGAACGATACGCGGTGAACCTCAAACCGGCTTCCTGACAGTACCAGTCGGCAAGTTTGGCGCGAACGGCCGAGTCCTCAATAGCCGGTTTGTCATCGATCGTCACCTTTTGCGCAAGCCTGAAAACCGAATCGAACCCGACCGCGGTTCCGCCACCGCCAATGGACGCCCGTTCGTTCATCAGGGTAGTCAACGCAACCTGCCAGCCCTGGCCGACCTCACCTAATCGCTGAGAATCAGGAATTCGCACGTCCGTGAAATAAACCTCGTTGAAATTCGAATCTCCCGAGAGTTGTTTAATGGGTTTGGTCTCGATGCCGGGGGATTTCATATCGAGGAAAAAGTAACTCAAGCCCTTGTGTTTGGGCACCGTTGGATCCGTGCGCACGACGAGAATCCCGTAGTCCGAATAGTGGGCACCCGATGTCCAGATTTTCTGACCGTTGATTATCCAATCATCACCGTCGCGTTCCGCCTTGGTGCGCAACGCCGCCAAATCCGAGCCACCCGCCGGTTCACTGAAAAGTTGGCACCAGATATGCTCGCCGCTCGCGAGCTTTGGCAGGTGGTAGGCGTTTTGCTCATCCGTCGCCCAGGCCATCATCGTTGGCGCCGCCATACCCTGGCCGATACCGAACACGCCACCCGGAAGATCCCCGAACTTGGCTTCTTCCTGGTTCCAGATCACCTGCTCCATGGGACTTGCGCCTCTACCCCCATACTCCTTCGCCCAGCGGATGCAGGCCCAGCCGGCATCGTACTTGCGCTGCTGCCACAACTTGGCCTGTTCGAGGTAATTCAAACCTTCGAGTTCGGCCGCCGTCGGCACGTTCGCCTCGAGCCAGCTGCGCGCCTCTTCCCGAAACGCCGTCTCTTCTTTGGTGTCATTGAAATCCATGATGTTCGTCCTCTAAGCAGCGTTACTTTGTTCAACCGCGGTGATCAACTTGTTTTGCCAGCTCAATTCGCTACCGATGTTCACCGAAAGCAATTTGGCCCGGCGGTAGTAGAACTGACAGTCGAACTCCCACGTATAGCCCATACCGCCGTGGGTCTGGATGTTTTCCTTGGAAGCGAAATAGTAGGCTTGGGTCGCAGACACACGGGCCGTCGCTGCCGCCAATGGCAACTCGGCGGCATCGGTGTTCAACGCCCACGCGCCGTAATAACAATTGGATCGGGCCAGCGTGTTCTTCACGTACATATTGGCAAGTTTATGCTTGATCGCCTGATAGGAGCCGATGGCACGACCAAATGCGAATCGATTCATAGCGTATTCTTTTGCCATGTCCAACGACGCTTCGGCGCCACCCACCTGTTCCCATGCGAACAATACCGCAGCGCGAGTCAGCAGCTTCTCCGTGAGCGCCCACCCCTCACCGGCGTTGCCGAGCAGTTCCCCCTTGGCGCGATCGAGGGTAATACGCGAATGGCCACGGGTCGGGTCCAGCGTGGGTACACTCTCGATGTCGACGCCTTCCTGGTCGAGTTCAACGAGATAGAGGCTTGCGCCGTCTCCGGCGCTATCGCTGGCAACCACAACCGCTATCTGTGCAATACCCCCATCGGCAACGGGTACTTTGCAGCCGGTGATGGCACCGTTGTTCGCTTGGGTCTCCAGACTCTTCGCAGTGGACCGACCATGGCCCTCCGAGAGAGCGAAGGACCCTATCGTCTCCCCCACTGCGAGCTTGGGCAACCAGGTTTCCTTCTGTTTCGTGGAACCGGCCATGAGCAATGCTTCGGTTGCGAGGTACACGGAAGATGAGAACGGTACGGGGGCCGCGGCGCGACCCAACTCCTCCGCGATGACCACAAGCTCGAGATAAGACAATCCCAACCCCCCTAACTCCTCGGGGATAACCGCGGCCGTCCAGCCCATTTCAAGGATTTTCTTCCACAGATCCGCATCATACGTGGCCTCACCGTCCAGCACCGCACGCACAACCGAAGGTGGACAGTTTTCCTGCAAAAAACCCCGCGCCTGCTCCCGCAAAAGATTCTGGTCTTCCGAGAATTCGAAATTCATTACTTCCCCAAATATTGCAACGAACCGACGATTCTCTCTATTTTGGGCATAAAACGCGAGCCCGGGTAGAATGCCTGCATGAATTTCCCCAAAAACTATGCGGATCTGGGTTATGTCAGGGTTGCGGCTACCGCGCCCTATGTGGTTCTGGCCGACCCTGAAGCTAACGCATCCGAAATATGCGTTCACCTTGAACGCTTACGCGATGACAGCGTCACCATCGCGCTGTTCCCGGAGCTCTCCATCACTGGCTACTCCTGCGAAGATTTGTTTTTTACCAGTGACCTGCATCGGGCAACCCGCACCGCGATCAGCCGGATCGCGAGCGCGAGCGCGGGGATCGTCTGCGTCGTGGGTGCGCCTTATCTGACCGACGACGGACGACTGCTCAACTGTGCCGTCGTCATCGCCGATGGCGAGGTCAAAGGTATGGTACCCAAATCGGCGCAACCCAACTATGGTGAGTTCTACGAGCGGCGCTGGTTCGTTTCGGGTGACGGGCTGGATCTAGGAGTCAAGGACGCCTCACTGGGCGAATTTCGCCTTTGTCGCGACCAGCTTTTTCGCCTGAGTGGAATGCGGTTCGGCATCGAACTCTGCGAAGACCTCTGGGCGCCAGAGCCCCCGGGCGTACAACACAGCCTCGGTGGCGCCGAGCTCATCCTCAATCTATCGGCAAGCAACGACCTTGTCGCAAAAGCCGATTACCGCCGTGATCTGGTCCACATGGCAAGTGCACAACGCTTGTGCGGTTACCTCTATGCCGGCGCCGGGCCCATGGAATCCACCAAGGACGTCGTATTCGGCGGACATCTGCTCGCTGCCGAGAACGGTCAGCCACTCGGGGAAAGCGAACGCTTTCAACTGGAACCGCAAACATTGATCGTTGAATTCGACATCGACAAGCTGCGCCATGATCGAATGCAGAACACCACTTTCGGAAACGCGAAACGATCCGTAAATCATCGGGTAGTGGACCTGTCCATGCCGACGCGCAAGCTTTCGAAGCTGAAAAGGGTCTACCCGAAACATCCATTCGTACCCACCGACGAAGACGAGTTCGATGCCCATGCGCGGGAAATTCTGAATATTCAAACGACGGGGCTTGCGCGGCGCATGTTGTCGGCCAACGTGGAGTCGCTGGTAATCGGCATCTCCGGCGGGCTGGATTCGACCCTCGCCTTTCTCGTCTGCCTCGATACGCTGGTAAAACTAGGCAAAGGCGAGAGTGTTTCGCCCTTGGTCATACATGCGCTGACCATGCCCGGGCCTGGCACGACAACACACACCAGAGACTCGGTAGATCGGCTATGTACGGCGACCGGCGTGACTCTCAAGGAAATTCCCATCGGAGCCGCCGTCGACCAACATCTCGCAGACCTTGGCCACACTGACACAACGGACGTTGTGTTCGAGAACATTCAGGCTCGTGAACGTACCCAACTCCTGTTCGACTACGCAAACAAGGTGGGTGGTATTGTGGTCGGTACGGGCGATCTGTCTGAACTTGCCCTTGGCTGGTGCACCTATAACGCTGATCACATGGCCAACTACAATGTGAACGCGGGCGTGCCAAAAACGATGGTGGCGTATCTCGTGCGCTGGTATGCACGCCACCGCGCTGACGAGTCACTGTGCCATGTACTCGAGAGAGTGTTGGACACCCCGATCTCCCCGGAACTGATTGCACCACAGGACGGAGAAATCAGCCAACAAACCGAAAAGATCATCGGGCCCTACGAGCTGCACGATTTTTACCTCTTTCACTATTTGCGCAACGGGTTCAGTGCCGAGAAGATTTACGCGCTGGCGATTCGGGCGTTCGAACAAGCGTATCAGAATGAAGAAATCAAACGCTGGCTCGGCGTTTTCTTTCAGCGTTTCTTCACGCAGCAATTCAAGCGCACGACATTGCCCCCCGGCCCAAAGGTCGGCTCGGTCAGCCTGTCACCGCGCGGTGACTGGCGCATGCCCGATGAAGCGAGCGTGGATCGTATCCTCGAGGACATAGACAAGCTGCCCTGAACGCGGTTGTAATGGGTCGGAGCAGGATTCGGCCGACCATCTCGGCTGGACAAGAAGAAAAACGGGAAGGGGACCTATGCGAACGGTCAGCGCGTCGTTGTTAGCCGGTTATCTGCTGTTTACGGCTGTCAGTGTGGTAGCTCAGGAGGGTCCCCCTTTCTGTGGTACCGAAGGGGTGTGGATTCAGATCCTTGGTTCAGGGGGATCCGAGTTGGATGATGGCAACAGTGGGTCGAGCTACCTGGTCTGGCTCGACAACAAAGCCCGGTTGTTGGTAGATACCGCTCCAGGCTCGTCACTTCGGTTCGACACAGCCGGTGCTGAATTTGCGGATCTCGACGCCATTGTCTTTACCCACCTGCACGCCGACCATGCCGCGGATTTTCCCGCGTTCATCGATGGCAGCGTTTTCGCAGGACGCGACCGACCTCTGCCCGTGCTCGGACCCGAGGGCGACCGAGAAACTCACCCCGACACCAAAACCTTCGTGACGAGGCTCATTGGTCCAGAAGGGGCATTCCCCTATCTTGCCGATTTTCTAACCTACAAATCTTCCGGCGGTTATAAGATCGATGTACGTAACGTCCCCGCCACGGGACGACGGCGCTGGTCGCGTTTCGGCACGGCAAATATTCGCCTCGCCTCGATTCCGGTCCATCATGGCGGCATGCCCGCGGTTGCCTGGCGGGTGGAGGTTGCCGATCAGGTGATCGTCTTCGCTGGCGACTTGAGCAACCAGAAAAACGCCCTCCCGAAGTTCGCCGAGGGTGCCGATGCTTTGATTATTCATCACGCCATTCCCGAGACAGCCCGCGGAACACTCAAAGAAAATCACGTCACGCCGACCCAGATAGGTCAGATTGCTGCAAAGGCCAACGCGCGGATGCTGATCCTGGGGCACCGAATGAACCGTACCCGCGGCCGCGAAACCCAGAGCCGGGAAGCCATCGAGGTGAATTACACCGAACCGCTGATATTTGCCAACGATCTCGAGTGCTGGGGCCTCTAACACTCGATGAAAGATCGGTCATTTGAGCCGGTACTGGAGTACTGGTTCGGTGCTCTCAGTGACGGGTTGGCCGACGATGCCCATCGCCGCCTCTGGTTCAACGGCGGAGCCGAAGTGGATGACGCGATTCGTGAGCGTTTCAAGCATCTGGTCATGGCAGCAAAAAACGGCTTGCTCACCCACTGGTTGCAACAGATCACCGGCTGCCTTGCATTCATACTGGTGTGTGATCAGTTCCCACGTAATATCTTTCGCGGTAGCCGTGAGGCTTTTGATTACGACACCTTAGCGCTGCAAACGTGCAAGAACGGTATCGAGACTGGCGCACATCTCGAGCTTGGCTACGACGAGCGGTCATTCTTCTACTTACCTCTCGAGCATTCCGAACAGATGGCAGACCAGCAGTCGTGCGTTGATTTGTTTACCCAACTGCGCGATCAAACACCTCGAGGGAGGCGACACATTACCGGCAACTACCTGCGCCATGCTCATCAACATCGAGACATCATTGCCAGATTCGGACGGTTTCCCCACCGCAACGCCGCACTCGGCCGTACCGCCTCTCCGGAAGAGGTCGCTTTCCTCAATGATGGGGGCGGCTTCGATCGGTGAGCGGCACGACCATTACGCGCATTCGTCGAGCCCTGTTGAGCGAGTTTGAAAAGGAGGCTGATCCAACGCGCGCCTTGCAACAGCAGGCTTACATGAAATCTGTAATGCCCTATCTGGGTGTCACGATGCCGGTGCTGCGAAGCGCTGCAAAAAAGTGTTTTCACCGCTCATCCGTGGCTCTGCCACGCTACCGAAAATGGCTCACCCCGGACTCTCTGGCTATGCTCGAAGAGTTCATCGTGACTGGCGCCCGGTGGGACTTTGTCGACGGTATCGCAACCCGATTCTTCGGCCACCTGCTTGCCAACTATCCCAAGATAATCCACCCAATGCTCTGGGACTGGGCAACAGATGAGAATATCTGGCGGCGACGCACCGCCATTCTCGCGCAACTCAATAGAAAACCCGCACCGACGAAAAGTACCTGTTTCACGCGTTGGAAGCCTCCATGGATGAGCAGGAATTCTTTCTTCGCAAAGCCATCGGCTGGACGCTGCGTGAGTACTCGAAATCACGTTCGGACGTCGTGATCGACTATGTTGAGAAACACAGCCAGCGGTTAAGTAACCTGAGCAAACGCGAGGCGCTCAAGATTCTAAAAAAACAGGAGTTCATCTAATCGCCGCTCCTAACCCACTCGTTTGGATGAGATACACTCTCGACCCAAAGATCAGAAGCATTGAATACCTGGAGGAGGACTCATGGAATTCGACATACCCATGACTGATGAGTTGTTAGCGACTACCCGAGCCGTGCGCAAGCGTCTCGATCTCAACAAGCCCGTGCCGCGCAATGTTATCAACGAATGCCTGGAACTCGCCGTGCAAGCACCAACCGGCTCGAATTCTCAAGGGTGGCGATGGGTCGTTGTCGAGGATGCCGAAAAACGCAAAGCGCTGGCCGACATCTACAAAAAAGGCGGTGAAGCCTACCTGACGAGCGCGAGCGAACAAGCGAAGACTTCAGGGGATAGCCAAACGCTGCGGGTCTATTCTTCAGCGCTTTATCTGATGGAGCATCTGCACGAAGTACCCGTGCACGTCATTCCCTGCATACAAGGACGACCCCCACTCGACACACCGCCAGTGATGATGGCAGGACTTCTGGCATCAATTTATCCAGCGGTCTGGAGTTTTCAACTCGCGCTTCGCGCGCGCGGCCTGGGCTCTGCTCTCACCACGCTGCACATGATTCATGAGGCCGAAGCAGCCGAACTTCTCGGCATACCCGAGGACGTCATGCAGGTCGCCTTGTTACCCGTCGCCTACACACTTGGCACGAATTTCAAACGGGCAAAACGTCCGCCGGTTTCGAACATTACCCACTGGAACCAATGGTGAGATCCGTTACTGGCGGAGACGGTCAGCCATCTCGGATTCGAACTCTGGAAAGTAGCGACTGATATCCGGCAGGTCGAAGCTCGCGAGGATAGAGGTATTCGGTTCGCGCTCCAGTAGAAACTTGAACGATTGTACGATGACCCATTCCTGGGTCATCGTGCCACCACACAGTTTCTTGTGGTAGTGCGCAGACATGCGTACTCGATGGCTGGTTTCCGTGTCACCTTCGACCACGACTTCATAGGTTTCATCGTCTACCATCGTCACACTGATCATACCCTACGCCCTCCGGTGCCAGGTAACGAACGTTACCTAGAAATCATCATACTGTTCCGAGTTTCCCAACTCGAATACCACCCGACTCTCCATATTACGAACCGGTCGCCGTTCACCATCGAGTATCGGGGCTTTGTATCTCCAGGTGCGCAAGGTCGCGAGTGCCGCTTCATCGAATATTCCGGGAGGTTCGGCCGCCACCACGCGAACATTTTGTACAACTCCGTCCACTGTTACGTCGTAGCGTACGATGACAAAACCCTCAACCTTCTGCTGCCGAGCTGCTTCCGGATAGCTGGGCCCGCTAAAAGAAATCAGTTGGATCGGGCGATTGTACGAACCAAGGCACCCGGCCAATAACAACAGCAATATCCAACGCCCAACTTTCATACGGTCTCACTAACTCCCACAAGAAGTACCGCCTCTCGTCGGCGAACGGATCCAACGACGCGACTTCATATCCCGAGCATGGCACTTCGAGGTTGGGTGAGGCAACCATATGCTAAGCTCGCTCGAGTTTTCGGAGTCGGCATGGCGTCACGTCAACAGGTTCTGGTTCTATATCTGAAGAGTTCGGCTCTGGACACAGAGGTGATCGGCTGGGCCAACTACGACGGCACCGGTGAGACCGTTCATATGGCGGGCGATAGCGACGAGCCACCCTATCGAACCGGAATCGGCGCCATGCGAGACGGGTGGCGGCTGATCCAGGCAACCCCACTGCTACCACACGCGCCCGGTGATGAGTTCCGCACCTCTTATCTGAAGTATGAGTTTTTCTTCGAAAAGTTGGTAGACGTGAATGACTGATTCCATATTGCTCAACTCGAAACAGATGGCACACTTCACCGCTCGGGGATACTTGCGATTCGATGCGATCGTTCCTGACTCTGTCAACCAAGCATTTCTTTCCGAGATCGGTGCGGTCTGTGAGCCGGAAGGAAGCGAAAAAATCGGCAGCATCAACGAACACTACGCCAGCATCATGGCAAGTAGCGCCGTTCCCGTCGTACCCGCTGGCACACCTCTGTCAGACGCTTATCCGAAAGGATGTGCACTCGATAAACTGCTGACATTTCCTGAAGTCAAGGGTGCCATCGAAAGCCTCGTCGGCAAGGGCTGCGTATTCGACCATCACTTTCTCCACGTGACTTTTCCCGAAAGGTTTTACCAAGCGATCGGCCGCCGCAACGTGCCTCAGCATACCCACCAGGATTCCACCATCGATCCGCGCCGCGCCTTCGATGTGCAGATCATGTATTTTCCGCAGGAAGTCACCCGTGAGATGGGTGGCACTCGGTTCATTCCGGGCACTCATCTGCGCGTCGTCAGCGAAGCCGCCATCTCCCGATACCAGAACATGTTGGGGCAACAGCATGTCGTCTGTCCGGCAGGGACGCTGTTGTTCATGCACCACGGCATGTGGCACGGCGGAGGGATAAACCTGTCAGATGAGCTGCGCTACATGTTCAAAATTCGCCTGTGCCCAACCGTCCGACAAACCCGGCTCTGGGATACCAGCGACCTGCCGGCGGACCATCTTGAACAGCGTCCAATCTTCTGGCTGAAAGAGCAGCCAGATCCCGAGCACATCCATAGTATGCTCACCGAGCCGGAGCCCTGGCACGAACAAGATACCGGACGCTTGGAGTACTTGAACCGAATTCGTCTATGGCGTTACTTATTAGGTGATGAGCACTTCGACGCTGATTACTGGGTCACCCGAGTGGAGAACGAGCCGGGTATTTAGACGCGCTATTTTTTTCCGGATTTCAGTCCTGTTCGCAATTTGTTCCGCACCTCACGCAACACGCGCGGCAAGCTCTTCTTCGTTGACGAAAAGAAATCGACTCACACCTGTGGCATCCCAAACGACAAGCTCTCGCAAAGCCCAGGACATCGCTTTGACAACCATGTCGTCGCGATCCGAGCGGAGTATCCGGGCAATCGCCAAAGTGCGCTCGGTATCTCCGTAGCCGCCTCGCGAGCGCACGTTGAGCCCGGTTGTTGCGACCAGCGCACTGCGTCGCCACCACCGACTATCGCGCCTGGCCCAGCGAGCAATGGCAGCGTCGGAAATCTGTCCTTTGGCCCAGCAGGGACCGGCGATAGTTACCGCAAAAGCGTCAACCACTTTCCCACTTCCGCAGCCGATTCATCCTAAGTCCGACAGACTGTTAGGTAAGTATATTGCACGAGGACGCAGAGTTTTGGGTGAGAGATCGTGGTCGTCATGACGGCTCGTGACCGAAAGCGTAGCCGTAGCGACGGAAGCGCGGACCCGTTTCCGCTTGCGCAAACAGGTCCGCGTTCGCATAGCGAACGCGCTGAACATCTGGCGGCATGGCGGCCGCGAGATCCAGCCAAAAACTGCACAGGCGCCTCGGTAACACTTCGAACCTATTCGAAATAGTGAAAATTTCTAATAATTTCAAAATGTTAACCATCATATGCGCCGTACTCGTGCAACATCCGGGCTAGCTGTGCGCGCCTGAAGTTTTGCCCGCAAGCACCCGCATCTCCACTTCCACCTGCTCCATGGATTCAAGCAATCTGAACTGCGCCTCTGCTCGGTGCAGATTGTCCCCCGCCCCATCCACCTTGAAATATCGATCGCCTCGCAGGTGATCCGCAAGCAGCCGGACCCCTAACATCAGTGTCATATAGCGAGGACTGAGGACGAGTTCAGCAATCGTGGCGACAACGTTCGTTTCCCCCAGAAAGCCTTCCAGTAACATTTCATAGCGGTCCAACGAAAAAG
>JACZXA010000215.1 GCA_022571865.1 Pseudomonadota bacterium | reverse complement strand
TGACCAGACCGACGGAAATCACGTGCGGGGTTTTCTTTGGATTATCCGCGTCCTCATCGTCGTCTTGTTTGTCGTCATCGTCTTTTCGGTAGTCCTTGACGCCAAACTGCAAACTGACCCAGGACCGGTTGTGATCTGCAACGCCGAAAATCGGACCGTTGCCTCTGAACACATGGGTGAGTTCGTCATACCCGTACACGAGCGGCGACGAAACGTTGGTGACTTTCGCGGTGAGAACGGAACCGGGCGTCTTCAAATCACCCGGCCGCTTCACCGACACACCGCCCACCAAGCCGGATTCAACCGCAACCACCCCGCCCGACCCGAAGGTGATCAAGGTGCCACCCTCGAGCACAAATTTCTCAATTTCCGCCATACCGGCGAAGCCAATGCCGCCGGTGATGTCGTCACTGCTGAGCAGATGGCCAATGTTCGGAGAGGCTTCCGTCGTATTGTAGGCAAGCGGCGACCACTTCCTGTCAACACCGGCGAGTATGTCCTTAAAGGTTGTTCGTGCTCCGAACGCTGGTATCACGATGACATCGAACTTGGACTTGAGGTTGCCCGCGCGAATTTCATCCTTCTCGAGAAACGTGTAAGGCACACCGGCATGATCGAAACTGTAACGAACCCAACCGGCGTTCTGGGTACTGCGCCAGGAGTGCAGCAAGGCCATTCTCGGCAGATCCAGATCATGCATGCTCACATCGGGTTTACGCCGCAGTGAGGTGATTTCGGTGAACTGGCTCTCGAGAACCTCTTTGACCCTGGCTCGGTTGTCGTCGTTCACGGAAACAATGAGGCTGCCCCTGGGAAAATCTCGACGACCGCTGCGGAAAGATTCATCCATCATGCTCACCGCGACATCGCCCAGGGCAAAACGCACCGGCCCCAGTTCCGCCTGACCCCGATGGGGGATGATGAGGAAGTTACCATTTCCCCGCACTGTTGCCGCCGCCAGGAAAACCTCATTCGCGCCCAAACGCGTGCTCGCATGATCGAGCACCGTTTTGTCAGCGATGGGGGTAACCTCAACCCCATACGATAATCCCAACGTCCAGCCGACGTCGTCATAAGGCGGCACCTGCACTTTTTCCGGGAACTTCTGTTTTTCCAGCAGTGTTTTTGCCAGCGGGCCATAAACCTGATTGAGTTTGACCAGCAAATCTCCTTTGGCGACTGCTACTTTTCCGTATTTTGCAGACTTCAAGGCACGCTGAATCTCGATCGCATGGCGAGTCAACACCGCAACCAGGTAATTGGCGCCTTGTCGATCCCGCTGCTCGGCTGGGATCACAAACGCAAATGGCGGACCCTTCTCAACGGCACCCAGCGCCTCCACCGCCTTTTGATAGAAGTTTTCCAGGAACATGCGGCGATTGTTGGACACCATCTCGAGGGAGGCGATCACCGCGGATTGCATGTAGTTGGTGTTGTTGCGCATGGACCACGTAAGCTCCATGGGCGGTGGCGAAGGCCGGTACCAGGTTTTTTCCGTGACCTTCTTTGTTGGCGAACATCGAACCTTTGAGAGTTCGGTCCATGGTTTCGGCGCTGGCGTTGCCGAAGGTTTCGTAAAAACGGCCCATGGCATTGTGATTGTTGGTCGTCCACAAAAGATAGCCCGGATACCAGCCGGTGTAATAGCCCCAGGTCCAGATGCCTTCGAGCCCCATCCCCGCGACTCTCGAGATTTCATAACTTGCGAGCGCCTGCCACTCACCGATGGTGATACGGCTGATGCCCGGGTTGTATGGACCCGTGCCGCCCGCGACGTAAAGCAGTGGCACGGATTCGTGAAGATCCAGGCTGATGGTAGGCAGCCACTCATAGACGGCTTCGGTGTAGTTGCGCGTCAGCGGCTGACTGATGGAAATGCCATCGCGGTTGTTGTCGTGATAGGTGTAGTGTCCCCAGAACGGCACGGAGGCTGGCGGCCTGTCGAAATAGTCCGTCCTGCCGGCAAGGTGACGCCGGTACCAGTCGACCTGCCGAGACCGGCCATCGACCTCGAGCACCGGGGTAATCAGGGTAATCACCTTGCTGCGGATATCGATGAAAGGTTGGCGGGCCTCAACGACAAGTCGATAAGCAAGCTCCATCACCATTTCGGGTGGCCCCAGTTCCGGCGAATGTAACCCCGCGGTGATCCAGAATATTGGTTTGGCTTTGTCGATGATGGCTGCCGCACCGGCTCGATCGGTAAAGCGGGGATCGGACAGGGTGTGCAGATAACCTTTGTAGTCATCAATATTTTGGAGCGTCTGAGCGTCGGCAATCACCGCCACCAGCATCTCTCTACCTTCGAAGGAGTTTCCCAGGCTAACGATTTCGATACGGGGAGAGAGCCTCGCCAGTTCTCTGAAATAGCCATGGATTTCTTCGACCTGGGACAATTTGCCGGGCGTGCCGATCGTATAACCAAGATAGTCCCGCGGGCTGGGTATCAGCGGATGCTCGGGCAACCGGTCGATCCACGAGTTCAGATATTTCACATCCGTTACCGACTCGGCAATGGTCTTTCCCGCCACCTCATCCACCGGCAGATCCCCCAACATTTCGGCTCCACTTGCCTGAACACACGGAAGCAAAAACGCGAGCAGATAAAGTTTGAGCGGCATGAGTTCCCCTGAAACGACTTGATTCGAATCACAATACCAAGCTGAGGAGGGTAAAAACAAACCGGTCGGCCGCGTAGCCGGGCCTTTTTGCTAAACCATGATCTTCACAGGCGAGGTCGGGCACAAAGTTAAGGACGAAAAAAACCGAATCGTCATGATTCAAGCGGCAGCAGGTGCGTAACCAAAATCGCCGATATCCGTCTCAAACCTGGGGTACCCTGCACACAGGAAAAATAAGGGGACAAGATTGTGGCCAGTGACGCGATGCGAGAAATGTCAGCCATGGTGCGAGCCATGAGAGCAGAAAACCCGGTTGGGGTGGGCGATATCGACACCATGCGGGCGGGTATGGAGGAGCAGCAAGCGGCACTCGCTCTGCCGGAGGATGTCACCCGAGAAGAAATCGATCTCGGCGGCCAACCGGGCTGCCGGATAAGCACGCCGGATGTGCGCCGCGACCGAGCCGTCTTATATTTTCATGGCGGCGGTTACGTCATGGGATCCACCCGTACCCACCAGGAACTGATGGGGCGCATTTCCCGCTCGACCAACGCCGTGGTTTACGGGCTTGATTACCGGCTCGCGCCCGAACACCCTTGGCCCGCGGCCGTTGACGACGCCATTGCCGCGTGGGATTGGCTGGTGGAATCTGGTATTGATGCCAATCACGCGGTCGTTGCAGGAGATTCCGCAGGCGGCGGACTCGCGATGGCACTGCTGTTAGCCCTGAAAGAACAATCCAGGTCCATGCCTGCCGGGGCAATTCTGTTTTCACCCTGGACCGATCTCACCGGCAGTGGCGAGAGCGTAACCACCCGCGCCGAAGCCGACCCGATGACTGGACCCGACGTTCTCGGACCCATGGCGAATCACTATCACGGCGAAGCCTCCGCAGACAATCCATCCATCTCACCGTTATTCGGTGAACTCGCAGAACTTCCCCCCCTGCTCATTCAGGTGGGTGACGCGGAAATACTGCTGGATGACTCGACCCGCCTGCAGGAACGTGCGACCGACGCCGGGGTGAATTCCACGCTGCATGTATTTGACGAGGCGTTCCATGTGTTCCAGGTGATGCCTACCGTTCCAGAGGCTGACGAGGCACTGACAGAGATGGCGGCTTTCTGTGAACGACATTGGTAACTAGCGATCAGGAGCTACACACCCTTGCAATCCATTGCCGACCCATATCATATATAGGTACGCACCGAGACTGGCAGCCTGGCGCGACCAGGTGGCACCTCATCCAGCCAGTCTCGTGCACGTGCAAATAACCAGGAGGACTCATGAGCGACGAAGAAAATTCATCTTCCCCATCATCCGAAGCAGGCCCGGGTGGCACCGGTGTCGTGACCGAGAAGAACACGCACCAGTGGGGCATGTTCGCACATTTGTCAGCTTTCGCCGGTTACTTTATTCCGTTCGGTAACATCATCGGACCATTGATCGTCTGGCAAATGAAAAAGGATCTGCCATTCGTGGACGAACAAGGCAAGGAAGCGCTGAACTTTCAGATCACGGTTTCGATCGCAGCTTTTGTTTCAGCGATTTTGATGTTCGTCCTGATTGGTTTCCTGTTGCTGTCCCTGGTAGTGATCGGGTCGTTTGTCTTCACGATCATTGCCGCTTTGAACGCCAACAACGGTGAAAACTACCGCTATCCGATCGCCATCAGGTTAATCAAGTAGTTGGCGATAAAGCTATGGTCTCAGTCATGTAGTTGGCTGATGTGCTCGAGTATTCGATCGGCAACCTCGAGCTGAGACAAGTCTGAGGTGTCGATCTTCGGGTAGGGAAGCCGTTCTATCAGTCGGAGCCGACTCAAGGCGTAATCAAAAAGATCCGTGTTTTGCCGCCCGGCGAGCCGTTTTTGGAGTACCGCGGGCGTTGCCACGAGATACAGCAAGTGCACCGAATCCACCATGCCTTCCAGCCCCGCGATGACCGGATCATAGCGGGCGGACGGGCGAAAACCCAGGACACGATGCCTGTCTCACAGCCTGCGCGAAAGTAACCCCGCATCACCGCGATGACGTTGCCCAAGGCGGTATTTCGAGCACCCTCAACCGCGAGGTCTTCGGCGCTACGCCGGACTTCTTCGGCGTTGCGTCGGACTTCTTCGGCGAAGCGCCGGACTCCTTCGGCGTTGAGCCGGACTTTTTCGGCGAAGCGCCGGACGTCTTCGGCATCCAGCAGGGCAGCCCGGGGAAGGCTGTTTTCCAGCAATCCCAGAACCGTGGTCTTACCAACCCCCGTCGGCCCACCCAATAAGATCAGGTTCGACAAGTTTCCAGGGTCTATTCGCGCTCCATCGAGACCGATTGTAAAGCGAATGTTGGTTGCGAGTCTGACCTTCCCGGAACGCTTGAGGGCGTCAGCTACTTCGGTGAATGATCAGGCGTCACCCTCGGTTTCCCCGGGATGAGGCGCAAACATGATGGCTTGCGCCCGGCTTTCGGTGATATCCCAATTCTCTATCTTCCATTTCGATATGCCGGCATCTGTGAGAAAGAGAAAGTAACCCGGATCATCCACCTTCGGGAAAGTTGCCAGCAACGCATCCGTCTCCTCAGCGGTAAGCACCCGGTCACCGGAAAGCGTTCGCTTCGATAACCCAATCTCGTCGGCAACGACGAGATCTCTCAAGACTTCTTCAAGCTGGTGCCGCTGAAAATCCCAGTCGGCGAGCTCGGCGAGAAGTTCCGTAATGTCGGCCCGTTCCGAAGCGTTCAGGGTCAACAGGAATGAAAGTTCGTTTCTGGTCAGCGCGTTGTCGTGGCGACTCTCAATGGCTTCGACGGCCGCGGTCGAATCCTTCGCCACGGGCGTTGTTGCTTGCGAGAACTCGCAAGCCGCGAGAGTCGCGACAACCGTGAGCATCGCGATGGCTCGAAAGACGATTATCGGGCCCTTGATGGCGGAACGGGGCACAGGGGGTTGATCGGACACGGTGGAACTCCAGATGGCGATATTATTGGTTATTAGATGCCGCAGCGACCAAAAGGGTTGCAAGATTTCCTGCTGCGCGCGGATCTTGAGGACCCTGGGAGCAAAGCGGGTGTTCATGGGCTTCGCAGGCGAAAACCGATATTTGATGTGGCGTCTTACCCGCGCTTCTGCGAGGAGGTCTGCCGAGATCGCAGCAACTCGAGCAGTTCATCACACCGAGGAGGCCCTTGGCTTACTCATCGAATAACGCGGAACCACGGGCGTTCGTTACCAGCAGGCTATTACGGTCTTCGAGACCAGCCCCGATCGCTTCAAGGCGTTTATCAAGTTGACATGCAGCAATAATGCTGCATAATAACAGGCAGTTTTTTAGCTGCCTATTATTATGGAGCTCGTCTTCAAGGCTTTGGCCGACCAGAACCGGCGCAAGATGCTCGACCGGCTGTTTGCGGACCCGGGGTTGACGCTCTCGGAACTGATCCACGGCCTGGAAATGACTCGCCAGTCGGCATCACGGCACGTGTCGATACTCGAATCTGCCGGGCTGATAGTCATCCATTGGAGCGGGCGCGAAAAGCTGCACTACCTCAACCCCGTGCCGCTGGTCGAGATTACCGACCGTTGGCTCGACAAGTTCACCCATGACAACGCCAGAGCGCTGTTGGCACTGAAACAAGATTTGGAAGGAAACAAGAAATGAGTAAACCCGAATACGTCTACGTCGTCGCGATCGCAAAATCTCCAGAGGAGGTCTGGAAGGCACTCACCTCGCCGGAATTCACCAAACAATATTGGCATCGAACCGAAATACAGAGCGACTTTTCGGTCGGATCCCCCATTCGATTCATGAACGAATCAGGCGACGTCGGCTGCGAGGGGGAAATTCTTACCTCCAAGGGCCCGGTGGAGCTGGCCTATACCTGGCACTTCCCGAATAACCCCGACACCAAAGACGTACCGCCCTCCCGGGTGACATTCAAGCTGGAGGCGATTGCGACAGGAACCCGGCTCACCATGATTCACGACCAATTCGAACCCGACTCCAGGATGTTGACCCTTATTAGCGGTGGCTGGCCGCTGGTCATCTGCGGTCTCAAGACATTGCTGGAAACAGATCACGCCGTCGATTTTTCCGTGGAGACATAGCCATCCTGAAAAACAAATAAATAGACGGAAGGCTGTCGATCCACCAACCGGGCTTGCTTACAGTCCTCAAACTCCAGAAAGCGTGTGATGATCTATATTACATACCCCAAAACGCGTGTACCATGTAATCACACGCTACGGTCTGAATGAGGATGTCAGATGAATCAAATTGTGTCATCACTCAATCAAATATTTGACTATCACGTACTAAGGTGGTTTGTGGGAGGCATTGCCTTCCTGATACCGGTAGTCGTTTTTGTGGTGTCAGGTGAGTCCTTGAGTTCGATAAGCGCCTACTATTACTCGGATTCTCGAGATTATTTCGTAGGAATGCTGTGTATCGTTGGTGCGTTGATGATGGCCTACAACGGACACACAACGGCGCAGATGTACCTGAGCAAGGTAGCTGGGGTGGCTGCTTTCGGGGTGGCCATATTCCCTACTGCGTGCGCAACCTGTGAGTCAGGACCAACATCGATTCTCCACGTCGCTTCCGCCACAACTCTCTTCGCTATACTGGCCTACTTTTGTTATGTGTTTTATGCAAGAGCCAAAGGCAAGAGAAATCCCGTGCGCAGTTACATATACGCATTGTGCGGAGTGGTAATCGTGTTGTCTCTGCTGGCCGCTGCAGCTGGTGAGCTTTTTCTCTCGGCCGACGATGGGTTGAAAAAGTCTCGGATCATCTTTTACGCTGAATGGTCGGCTCTCGCCGCTTTCGGTACCGCCTGGACTCTGGCAGGCATCTACCAGATGTTTGGAGCCAGGCAAACACCGTAGGATTGCTGCCCCTCAGTTTAAGGGAGTCAGGCGCCCAAGTAATTGGGCGCCTTTTCATCGAACCGAGGGGCATCGTCGCCGATGACATCCCAATCGGCTTTGCTGTCGACGAAAATGTGTTGGACGACGAACGGTCCGCTAGCCAGTGGCGCCATCTCTGCGGCAGGAGAAGTGGATGAATACGAGTTTGAAGTTGCCTCGTTTGAGACGTACAGGATAGAAACGTCCGGCTCTTCGGATACGGTCATCAGCCTATA
>JACZXA010000214.1 GCA_022571865.1 Pseudomonadota bacterium | reverse complement strand
CGTTGGAAAAACGGTTACTTGATGTTGTGCTATCATCTTGGCCCTCTCTTTTACCCCAACAATCATGTGGTCTGGTCGTTGCCGGGCGGCTGCGTTACGGGTCGTGACTTGAACAAGCCGGCAACGATCCGACCAGTAAACAGCAGAATCAGCACCGCGCCAACGGCAGAAAGTACCTGCCCAAACTCGATGAATCCCACCCCCTGGGCAACCAAGCCGGCGGGATAGATCAACACGCCACCTGTAGCCAGAATCACCATGTGCCGGCTTGCCTTTCCTGCGCCGGTCGAATCGGCAAGCAGAATGGCAAAGAGAATCAGGAAAATACACAGGAACAACAGGTGCCCGTGGGCTTCGACCAGGCGAGCTGCACGGTTGACCTTGTTCCATTGCGCGTCTGCGCGTGGCACTGCCGAGTCCTCTCTCGCCGCGGCGGCCAAGATGGCATTTTCGTAGTTCTCCTGGGTGGCCAGAAACGCCGCGTCCCGGCTGGTGGACCAATAAATTGCGCTGCCCATAAAACCGGCAATCAGTAGTGCCACAGAGAGAATGAGCAGTTGACGAGGTCCCCCGTAGTTTTTCATCGATACGATTCCTTCTGCGGCTTCAAGCCGAAGAGCACGAACAGCAAGCCGAGAATGACGAGGCCACCTGCCGAGTCGGCGCACAAGGCAAAAATGTAGCCGTAACGTGGCGCCAGGAAGACGAACACCGGCAGCAGAAAGCCCCCGAGCGCGATGAGTGTGAAGGCGGTATCACGCCATATGCGTTTCAGCCTCAGATGTTGCGCCACGAGGGCGGCCACGATCATGATGAAACCGAAGGCCACGGCATGGGAATGCGACGCGGCCGTGATCGCCATGCGGACCTGGCTCGATTTGTACGTCACGTAAAGGGACATTGCGGCGTCCTCGTCGCCTGCTCCGATCGACTCGATCAGATCCCGCAGCGCCGCGTGCAGTACCGGTTCCTCGAAGAACACGTGGCGCCACGCCAGGATCAGCCCGAACAGCAGGCCTGCGAACACCATAACCGCCCCGATTCTGATCAGTCTGCCACCGGCCTGCTCCGGGTGTGGCAGCGCCATCGCCCGTGGCGCGACAGGCATCAAGCCGGGGAGGTAAAGTACAACACCAAGTACGAACATCACAGCCCCGGCATTGGAAACACTCGCCCAGCCGGAAGCGTCGTAATCGAACGAGAGAAAACCGACGGACTGGACCAGCCCCCCTACGAGGATCAGCACCGCGGCAAGCAGGTCATAACGACCGGGGTCACCGAGGCGGATCTTGGCCAGTGCGAGCCCTGCAGCCAACAAGCCGATAGGACCGAAATGCGAGTGCAGGGACATGGCACGCGCGCGGTCGGTTGCCAGACGATGGATCTCATTGAAACGCGAGGAAATGGATTCGATGTCGGCTCCGCTGGCCATGGCCAGCACCTCTTGCCAAGCCGTTTTGAGGTCAGTGTTGATCGTGTGAGACAGCAGCAGCGCGAACAGTTCTCCGGAAACCAGGCCCACCACCACGAGGATCAACCCGCCGACCAGCAACAGCCGTGAACTGGCATCTATCGGGGCAACGGCGGGCATGCCGGTGGTTTTCAATTATGGTTACTCCCAGCCATTCGTGATCCTTGAAGCGCCGCCTTGACGGGTATTTGATCTACACCCAACAGCATATCAGTAAAGTGGTCGACCACCCGCTCGATGTCGCGGTCTTCGCCTTTACCCAAATTCGCCACAAAGCCATCGAATGCCATCCAAGCGAGGAACGCTATGGTTCGGTCGTCGACCAGGAAATGACGTTCTTTTGGCAAGCAAGACTTGATCAGGTCGTTGGTGATCTCTTCAAGCCAGATCAAAGGATAATGAGGTTTTTCCAATCCGTCCGGTGCCGTGATGATGGCTTGCATTAGATTTCGAGCGAAACCGTTATCGTCCTGCGGCAAGTCGCGCCACAAGGTCAAAAAGATAAGTTGTAGGCGTTTTCGCGGATCACTGATGGACTGGGCCTTGTTGCTGAGACGCATCATTCTCGAAGTCACCATTGGCGTGTACACCTCATACAGCAAGTGCATCTTCGAAGGGAAGTAAACGTATAAGTTCGATACCGATGTGCCGACTTCCGCCGCAATCTCCGCCATTCGGGTGCCGAGATAGCCCTTTTCACAGAATAGCTTTTGGGCGGCTGAAAGGATGGCATCCCCGAGTTTTTTTTTCTTAATCTGAACCATAAATGAATAGAACCTTCCTCTGGCCTACGGCACTTGGTTGCCTGACTTCTCAGAAGACTGCTTCACGGTGCGATGTTCGGACTCGCTGCACCACAGCGCGGGATATGCAGTAGAAACCCAATTCAGCCACTGACTTCTCTTCCTTTTAGCGTACATTGTCCCCCCCGACGCAATTAACTTTGGTCGACTGCCTTAGGTATTAAGAAAACCTTATACGTTTTTGCTGAAATTATTTAGTGGCATTATTGATAACTAATAGGATTCTTATTGAACCATATTCGTTTTTGAGCTAAAGTGCAACAGAGCTTGAAGATTATTGTGAAGGAGTTGCGTACGCCGCCAACACAAACGAGATTAGAAGCTTCGAAGGGCACCAGATGACTGAACGGTCGAAATTTCTGGCACGGTCAGCCCAATTCTCCCCGGTCTGCTCCGCAGGGCTAAATCAAGTAACTTCTGGCTGCGCGCGGAAAGGATGAACCCATAAAGCTGGGGCGTTTATGGAGATCACGGGTGGTTGATGAGGTTCCGTCATAGACTCAAGCCGGTAGTCGTCACATCGATCGTAAGAACCAAGTCCAATCAGGAGAATAGCATTGCTATGAAAACGAATAAGGTTCGCGCAGGAAGTTTCTTCAGTCCTGCCATTATCACGAGCATTTGTCTCACCGTCGCGGCAACCGTTGCTCAGGCCCAGGTTCTGGAAGAAATCGTGGTCACCGCGCAAAAGCGCGAGCAGACAATCCAGGATGTCAGCATTTCGATCACAGCCTGGTCGGGTGAGCAAATACAACAGCTGGGGCTGGAGTCGAGCAGCGAAATCGCCCGGATCACCCCCGGCGTGAGCATCGCTGCCACCAGCGCGGGTCAGGATGCCCAATTCTCAATCCGCGGAGTTACCCAGACTGACTTCACCGATTTCGTTGAACCTCCCAATGCCGTTTACGTCGACGAGGGCTATGTACCCACTACCCAAGGGCAACGTTTCGGCATGTTTGATCTCGAGCGCGTGGAAATCCTCAAAGGCCCGCAGGGTACGCTGTTCGGCCGCAACGCCACCGGTGGTTTGGTGCATTACGTGACGCGCAAGCCCACCGCAACCCACGAAGGCTATGCCGACGTTGTTTATGGCTCCTATAATCAGGTCCGGTTGGAGGCCGCAGTCAGTGGGCCGCTGTCCACCAAAGTCTCCGGGCGGCTTTCGGCCATGTACAACTACCATGATGAAATCGCCGAAAACCTCTACCCGGCCGGCAACGTGATCAACCCCCTGACCGGCGCGCCGTTCGTCGGGTCCCGGTCAGGCGCAGACGACATGTGGAACGACAACCAGTGGGCTGTGCGCGGCCAATTGCTCTGGAAGATCAACGACCGCGCGGAACTGCTGGTCAGCGGGTTCGCCGCTCATGAAAAGATATCCGTGGGCTACTATCAGCAGGGCGCCATAACGGCAGTCATCGACGCTGCCGGCAATGTCGTCAACACCATCCGTGCCGAGGACGACCCGCAGGGGTGCAAGGCTATTTCCGCGGAGACGGGCGCCTGCCTGCCGATCAGTTTCGTGGATGGCACCTTTGGCAATCCATTCCGTCCGGTGGTGGGTGGTGATTTGTTCGGCTACCAGGAATTCGGCGGTGTTGGCGACCTTGACGTTTCGGTGGACCATGCCCTGGACGACGGCAACGAGTACGACATCCAGGGCGGCACCGCCAACCTGACCTGGGAGTTCGAATCGTTCACGTTGACCGCGATTTCGCATTTCATGCAATTCGAGAAACTGCAAACCCTGGATACCGATGTCTCTCCAACTCCCCAGTCCATGGTCAACAACAACAACGATACCGACACATTTACCCAGGAGATTCGTCTCAACAGTGAAGGGGAACGTCTTAGCTGGGTCGCGGGTTTTTACTACCTGCACATCGATAATGAAAACGTCATCGCCCTGGACTTCCCACTGGATTCTCCAATCACTCTTCTGTTGCCGTTCGGGCCCTTCGATTCAGCCAGCCTGGTAAACCTGGAAACCGATTCCTACTCGGTCTTCGGGCAGGCCGACTGGAGCCTGACCGACCAGCTGACACTGGTCACCGGGGCACGGGTCATTTTCGAGGACAAGGAGTTTCGGTACGATAACTTCTTTTTTACGAACCTCAACGATCACTTGGTGGACAGCAATCAGGCACCACTGGATTCCTTCGGATTTACCTATCCATCGTTCCAGGACGACACCTCCGACACCCTATGGGCCGGAAGAGTGGCACTGGAATACCGTCCTCACGATGATCTTCTGTGGTACCTGAGCGTCGATCGCGGGGTCAAAGCCGGCAGCTTCAACGGCAAGTTGAACGACTTCTCACCGCCACTTCCCTCGGAAAACATTCCCTACGACGAGGAAGTCCTGCTGGCTTACGAAACAGGTTTTAAGTCCACGCTTTTCGATGGCCGCGCCCGACTGAATGGATCGTTTTACTACTATGACTACACCGACTACCAGGCTTTCGTGTTCAGTGGTTCTTCGGGCTTTGTGCGGAATGCCGATGCCGAGTACTACGGTGCTGAGTTAGAGTTACACGTGAAACCCACCGAGGCGCTCGATCTCATTCTCAACGGCTCCTGGATCGACGCCACCGTGCACGATCTCGAGGTGGCGGACAGTGTATTCAGGGACGTTACCCCCGCCCATACACCCGAGTGGCAATTCACCGGCCTGGCACGCTACACCTGGCCCCAGCAGTTGTTCAACGGCAATATCGCCCTTCAGCTCGATGCCACCTACACGGATGATCGCTTTCACAATATTCGCAACTTCGACGCCCAGAACATGGATTCTTTCTGGCTGGCAAATGCCCGACTTTCCTGGCTCAGCTCGGATGGGGTGTGGCAGGGCACGATCTTCGTCAACAACCTGACTGACGAGCGCTACGTGATCACGGGCTTCGACCTCGCCACGCTTTGCGGCTGTGCGGAAGAGGCCTACGGCAAACCACGCTGGTATGGCGCGCGGCTGCGCATCAACTGGCATTGAAGCGACCTTACCTCGAAAGAAACAGCAGGTAACCCGCCGTGGCCTGCTTCGGGCAGGTGCCACTGTGGTTGGATTGACTGCGATCCCGCTTTCCTCAAGCGGAACGGCACCAGTTGCACGGCGGGCATTGTCAGAGCAAAATGGCTTGCGCTGGCAAAGCGCGTTTCGTAGTTTCTGCTGATACCTAATCCGTTCCGATATTTTAAGACCTCGCCCGAGATTATTCGTTTGGCTGTCATGATGTATGTCCGCTTCCCGCGGTCATTGCGGCAGGTCGAAGATTTGCTTCATGAACGCGGCATAGACATCAGCTATGAGACAGTGCGTGCATGGTGGAACCGATTCGGACCGATGTTCGCGAACGAGATTAAAAAGAAGCGGTCAGCATCGCTGCATGGCTTGACGCAATGGAGGTGGCACCTAGACGAGGTTTTCGTTCGGATCAATGGCGAAACCCATTACCTTTGGAGGTCCGTCGACCACGAAGGCGAAGTTCTCGAGGTACTCGTCACCAGGAGGCAAGATCGCAAAGCTGCATTGAGGTTCTTAAGGAAGGCGATGAAACGATACGGTCGTCCGCGGGTGATGGTGACGGATCCTCTCAGATCCTACCAGGCTGTGATGCGCAAGATCGGAAATGCAGCACGTCAGGAGACCAGCCGTTGGCTGAACAATCGAGCCGAAAATTCCCACCAGCCCTTCCGGCGACAAGAGCGAGCGATGACGAAATTCAGGAGCGCAAAGTCACTACAGAAATTCGCTGCTGTGCATGCTTCAATTGACCACCACTTCAACCAACAACGCCACCTTTGTAGCCGTAAAAATTTCAGGCTCAATCGCTCTACCGCCCTCGCCGAGTGGCGTCAACTTGCTGCCTGACGACGGGCGTGCTGCGGCATTCGCAGACCCGGTCGTTTTAGTCTGACACTGCCCTTTGCCACCATATCTGCTTCATATTGTCCGTCGCGTCATTTTCCCCCATGTCAGAACGTCGCGATGGGATTCAGCGGTGATGCCGTACCGCCGACGATCCGCAACGGCGCCGCGCTAAACAAGAACTCCCAACGTTTCTGCTTCGCTGCCTCGGCGCTGAGCGCTTCGAGGTCGAGATTGTCGAAGATAGGCATGCCCATGGCATAAATCGCCAACAAGTGCAGGGGGAATAACACACCTTCGATCCCGGATGGAATGACATCATTGGCGAAGTCGCCGCCGATTGCCGCGACATCACGTTCACGCAACCATTTGGCACAGGAAGGATGCATTCCGGCCGCTCCTTCGCTCATGGGCCAGGGACCTTTTGCCGCCCGGCGCGCCCAGCGGCCGGTACGCACCAGCAACACATCACCGGCACCTACGCGGATACTCGCTTGTTTCTCCCACGCTTCCAGATCCTCGGGATAAATCGCGACCCCAGGTTCGAGCCACGGCACGCCCTTTAGGCGCGGCACGTCGATCAAAATACCGCGGGTAAACACTCCATCCTTCAAATTGTCGATACCGAGCTTGGCACAACCCGAATCCGTGATCACGTCAGCGGAATAACCGTTATAGAGCTCGCCTGCCTTCAACTGGTGACACAGCGCGTCGACGTGCGTGTGCGCACTACCGTGCGACTCAACCTTGATAGAGTCGAAGCGCGAGTTCTCTGCGCCTGGAAGGTTGAGCGTGATCATACTGTGTTCGTAGGGGCTGTTGTTGTCGACTGTTTTCTCGGTCATCGCGTAGCGTCCGAGCGATACTGATATACCTGCGGTCACGAGTCGCGCTGCGGCAACGCGCTTCTCCGGGGTTATGAGATTCAACGTACCGGATTCATCCGCGTCGCCCCAACGTCCCCAGTTGGAGACTTCCTGGACCCAGCGGTCGATCGTTTTGATGGTTGGTGTCTCGTGGACATTTGCCGCTGAAGATGCATAGCTAACTATGAAAAAGGACATACCTGACACTGCATAAATTATACCCATCACTTTTTGTATTGCTTTCATTAATTTTTTCCTCCCGTATTTGCTAAGCCAACAAGCTGCGGTTATTTGACAACGCATTCAGTAAACGCTCTATGTCCGCACAATTATTATAAATGTGCGGAGCAATCCGTAAATTGTTGTCTCGACAAGAGGTGATGATGTCGGATTCGGCCTGTGGGCAAAATTGAGATAAATTGGTTCGCATTTCAACGGCGCTTAGGGATGCATCTAGCTGAATTCTTTAAGAAATATCAATCTCCGACGGAGACCCCCGTCGGAGAAAAGACTGCGTGGCGGAGAGAGAGGGATTCGAACCCTCGATGGGCTTTTTAAACCCATACTCCCTTAGCAGGGGAGCGCCTTCAGCCGCTCGGCCACCTCTCCGTAATTTGTTTTTTCAATGCTGCCTGAATGCAGCGAGGCGCAAGAATACTGGCTAAACGTTAGCTGATAAAGATTTATTCCAGGTCAGGGACCGCCGGTTTCACCTGCAGCTTTTGCGCGTTCTTTAAGAATTCGCTTGTAGATTTCTTCCCGGTGTACTTGGATTTC